>JALOTB010000132.1 GCA_025458165.1 Chromatiaceae bacterium
CGAAAAACCCGACGGGTCTTCGACTATCTGGGCATCAGCGCAAACTGCGCGCCCCGCATCGCCAGACCTGCGCCAATGGGTTAGAACGGATTCGCCGTGCAGCGGGCGCCCCGTCCACCGAGAGGATGCCGAGGCGGTGTCAACGAACTGGGCGCGCGCGACCGCCTTGGTCCACACTGGCGCGGGCGCCATCCCCGTCAACCCCGGGCGATCCGGCGCGGCGCGCTCCGGACCAGGATCAGCCGTCCTTCTTCTGCAGCAAGTCCGCGAGGCCGGCCAGGCCCTTGTGGGTGGTCTGCTTCGTCGATCCGCTGCCCCCGCTCCGCCCGGCGGCCAGCGCGGCCATGTGCTCCTCGTACTTCTGGTGCTCGTTGTCGTGGCAGTAAAGGCAGAGCAGCTCCCAGTTGCCGCCGTCGGGCGGGTTGTTGTCGTGATTCATGTCCTTGTGGTGGACGGTGAGCTCACGCAGGTTCTCCCGGGTGAAGCTGCGACCGCAGCGCCCGCACACCCAGGGATAGAGCTTGAGCGCCTGCTCGCGGTAGCCGGCCGCGCGCTCGTCGCTGGCCTTACGCGCCTCGGCGACGATGCGGTCGAGCTTGATGTGATCGATCGGCTTGCCGGTCTTGGGGTGGCGCGGGTCTTGAGCGGGCATGGGTCGAAACCTCCTCGGGGCTGGACGATGCGCGCATCGTAGACAGCCCCCGAGGGGGAGGGAAGACCGGCACGCCCTCAGGCGCGCGCACTGCGCAGGCGGCGGGTCTTCTCGACCATTCGGTAGGTCGATCGATTGTTGTTGAAGCGGGCGACCTCGGACAGGGGCACCCAAAGGATGTCGTGGGACTCGTCGTTGCCGGGGATCGGCAGGTCGTCGTCCATCTCGACCAGGAAACGAATATCGATGTGCTCGTGGCGCGGGCCGCGCGGGCTCGCCGCGATGGTGTGGATGTCGACGTCGAAGACGTCTTCCTCGACCAAACGGATGTGGGAGGGATCGAGCCCCGTCTCTTCGGAGGTCTCGCGCAGCGCCACCCGCAGGATGTCGGCATCGCCGTCGGCATGCCCACCCGGCTGGAACCACTGGTCGTGCTTGCGATGGTGGAGCAGCAGGACGCGGCTGCGGTTGGGGCTCACCACCCAGGCCGAGCCGGTGACGTGGCCGGGCGAAAGGTCGCAGTGAAAGCAGTCTTCGTGCGCCTCGACGAAGGCGCGGGCGCGGTGGATGTAAGCCGCCTCCTCCATGAATCGGGTCTGGTGGCGGGCCAGCAGGCGCAAGAGCTCTTGGCGGTGCATGTCGTCTGCGAGTGGTCAGATTCAGAGGATTGCTTACCGCAAGATCGGGCCGGTCGGAGCCAGGACCGGCGGCGGTGCTAGGTCCCCGACGGGTTCTGGGCGGCGGCGATCGCCGCCGCGGCCGCCTCGTCGACGTCGGCCTCCCGCCCGGACAGGGTGAGACGGCCAAAGGCCCCCACCGCGCGCACGTCGATCAGGGTGATGTTGGCAGCCTTCTCGGCCTGGTTCGCGGCATAGACGATGTAGCCGGCGGGCTCGGTCTCCAGGATGAACATGCTCTGCCCGGGGAGGATCATCGAGCCGCGGCGGTTTTGCCGATTGATCAGTACCGTGTGGTCCGGGGTCATGGCACGGATGATTTCGGCCCAGGCGACGTGGCACTTCTGCCGGTCCTCCTGACGCGCGCCCATGTTCTGGAGCAGGATGCGGCCCGCCGCGATGACGTCGCTCTGATCACGCTGGTGGATCACCATGGAGCCGTATTCGCGCTCCACGACCTGTTGGGCGAGATGGACCCGCGTGGCCTTGAGCGCAATGTCCGTCAGCCGGTGGACGGCCATCCCGGGCGAGACCTCGACCCACAGGCAGGCATCCCCCGGGACCGGCAGAAAGCCCTGGGAGACCGTCGCCATATACTCGGCGAGCTGCGGCTGCAGCGAGTCGATGTAAACGTACGTCTTGACCTTGATCATCGCTTGGCGGCACCGTCGCCGGCGCGCTCCTGCGCACGCCAGGGGACGCCCGGAGATCCGAAGCGCCTCTGACCGCCGAGCTGCGGCCAGCGGTGCATTCTACAAACTTTCCTGGGGTTTTCCCCGGGAGGATTTTTTGGGGTGGCATCAGCCGCACGCATGGGCCGGCGGCGCCCTGCCGCGCGCTCAGGCGTACAGCGCCTCGACCGACAAGGCGAACCCGAGCGAGTCCAGACGCAAGATGTCCTCCCCCTTGCCCAGACGCTCGGGCACCTCATGCCCCCGGCGGTAGATCTCCACCTGAACGCGATCCTGGGCGATCAACACATACTCGCGTAGGGTCGGCAGGCTGAAGTAGGCCAGTGGCTTGTCGCCTCGGTCGTAGCGCTGGGTCCCCGGCGACAGGACCTCCGCGATCACCACCGGGTCGGTCTTGAAGTAGGGGTCGCCCCGCTCGGCCCCGCACCGGACGAACACGTCCGGATAGTAGAAGTCGTCGGCGACCCGGATCTTCAGGTCGCCCTTGTACGTCCGGCAGGGACTGCCGCGCAGGGCCAGGCTGAGCGCAGCAGCCAGATTGAGCGCGATCTCTTCATGGCGATCGGTGGCGCCCGTCATCGCGTAGAGATACCCGTCGACCAGCTCATGGCGGGTGGGCTGGTCCCGCTCGAAGGCCAGGTAAGCCTGCGGGTCCATGCGCGGCAGTGCGTCGGGAGAGATGCTCATGGGCGGGGTTTGAGACGGGGACTCGCCCCGACGCTACGCGCGCGCCGCAACGAGGTCAACCTTCGAGTAGCGCCTGTCTTCAGCGCCGTGCGGCGCGCTCCAGGAGATCGACAAGCCCCTGCTGACCCGCTTGGCGGGCGACGTCCAGGGGCGTGAAGCCGACCTGAAAGTCCTTGCCGTCACAGCGCTCGACGAAGGCGGTGGTCCTCGCGTCGACCTTGGCGTCCTGGCGGACCAGCCAGTCCGCCATCTCCAGGTGGCCCTCCGAGGCCGCCAGATGCAGCGGCGTGACCCCGGCCTGGTCGTGCACGTCCGCGTCCAGACCGTGCTCTACGAGCATCTGGGCGACCCCGACCTGCCCGCGGTAGGCGGCGGTGTGCAGGTAGCTCCCGCCGGTAAGGTCGCGGCGGGAGACCAGCGCCCCGGCCCGGAGTGCCGCCTCCGCGGCCCCCGCGTCATTGCGGCTCAGCGCCGCCTCGAGGGCCCGATCGGCCTCCGGCAGCCGATCGAAAAGGCCGTGGAAGTGAGCCAGACCCAACAGGAAGACCCCCATCACGACCGCGGGGAGCAGCTTTCCCAGAGTGAGCCGGTCCTCTGCCTGCCGCGCCCGCGGCGGCTCGCCGGTCTTGATCTTCAGCTCGGTCATGACACACCCCTGGGTCGGCGACCGGTTGGCTCGAACAGAGTAAACCCTCAGCGGGTCAGGTTCCGAGCCGGCCGTCGCAGTCTGGCGAGCGCCCAGCGAGAACCTGGCGCCCGCCAGGATGAGCGCCGCATGACCGCCCGGTCAGTCCGCTCCGATCAGACCCCGTCCGGGTCCAAAGGACGACCGAAGACCGCGCGGTAGTCGCTCGGATAGGGCGCCAGGGTACGGTACACGTGCCCAGGGACGACGCGTCGCTCGCAACGCGGGAAGTGCTTGCGCAGGTAGTCCAGGTTGCGGAATGACTTCATCGCGATGATCGCGCGGGCGAACTCCAGCCCGCGCGGACCGCGGGTACGCTGCAAGAAGGCGATCAGGCGGCGGATCGGCTTGGGCGGCTTGGCCGGCGGGTTCGCCAGCATCGCCAGATAGCGCGGCATCCCGCGGGCGCGGTCACCGGCGCTGGTCAGGCGGCCGAGTTCGAGCTCGGGGGCGATCGCTTCCAGCAGGGCCTCACCCCGATCGGTACGCACCAGCACCCACTGCCAGCCGAGCTCGGCCCCCAGGTAGCCGATGGTGATGTCGGCCAGGGTGTTCGCATAGTCGAAGCAGGCGAGACAGGCCGAGGAGAAGATCCCCTCCAGCCGGTCCATCGGGAAGTCGATGAAGTTCAGCCGCTCGATGTGCCCGTCCTCGTGGCGCATCTTGAGCCTGTAGTCCTGCATGAACTCGTAGTGGACGATGGTCCCCGCCGAACGCGAGACCTGCCCCAGCAGATAGACCAGGTCGGGGTAAGTCACGTTGTCGCTGCACGGGATACCGATCACGTCGAGCCGTTCCAGGCCGAGCTCGGGCTCCACGGCGCGCAGCATTTGCACCTGACAGCCGGTGCCGACGAAGGCGAGCCGGCGGATGCCCTCGGAGCGCACCTGGTCCAGCAGGGCCAGACTGGGCGACAGGGCGGGCTTGTTGCCGGCGCACCCACGCACCTCCTGCGGGGTGCGGGCGAGGACCGGACGCGGGGCGAAGCGGGTGCCGGGCATCGTGGCCGCGGCGATCACGGCGTCCAAGTCCCCGTGCTCGATCAGCCGAGCCGCGAGCGTCGTGACCATCCCTGACCACTGCCCGCCCGCCACCGGCCGGCGCATCCGCGCCGCATGCATCGAGCGGAGCACCCCGAAGCTCAGCTCGTCGCCGTCACGCCGGTTGCGCCCGAAAAGTCGCTGCTCGATCTCCTCGGCGCGGGTGCGCACGAAGGCACAGGTCTCCGCCATCCGCGGCTTGAAGGCGCTGTCGCACAGCCCGCAGTCGCTGCACAGCTTGGGCCGGCCGGCGAGACGCGCGTCCTTAGAAAGCAGCGTCGTCCGGCGCAGGCCCTTGGACGGGCCCTCGGCGACCGGCTCAGCCGAGGGCGGTACGCCGTTGGACGATTCGGTCTCGGTAACCCCGCCATCCTGAGCAACCCGTCACGGCCTGCGGTTGGGGCGCAAAGGTCCGCACCGTCAGGATACCCGCGACGTGAGCCGCCGAGCACCCTGGGGTAGGACTCGCGGATCAAGGTCTGGGCGCCCGGCAGAGGGACACACTCATCGCCCTCCCGCTCACCGGCCACCCACGCGTGTAGATCTCAACTGCCGGAGAGGGGCCTCCCCAACCGGCGACGGACGGCACTTGACAGCGGCGGGCTTCGGCGCCCGGGAGTCCTGGTCCTGCCGTATCGCTACGTCAGTGTACGGCGGCGCGCCGCGCCGAGCGGCATCCCGGGTCTCGCGGCGCACGCGGCGATAGAGCCGCCAGACCCCCAGGGCATAGACGAGCAGTCGCCCGTAAGTGACCGTCATCTCGACGGCGCGGCGCGGATAGAACCGCAACGGGTGCTCGATCGGCAGCCCAGGCCGGCGCTGGGTGCGGACCTTGCGGCGGATGAAACCGCCCTGCAGCGGATGCACCCCCTCGAAGCGGAAGCAGCCGTAGAACTCGAGCGCGATCTCCATGATCCGTTTTGGATTGCGGCCGAAGGTCGCAGCGCGGCGCATCAGGGTCTCGAGGTGATCCAGTGAGTAGTAGAGATCCCAGGCCTCGCGGTAGATGTCCTGCCACTCGGCCTCAGACATCCGCGGATGGGTGGTGCATACGTGCTCCAGATCGTAGCTGTTCAGGTCTGCCGCGAGCTCGGCGCGGGCAGCGTGCAGGGCTTGGTGATCGGCGGAGCCCGGCAGCGGGGTCAGACAGAACAGCTCCAGGATGTCCAGCGGGAGCTCGCGCTGGATAGTCGCGATGTCGGCGCGGATGCGCTCGGGGGTATCCTCCGGAAAACCAATGATATAGCCACAATAGGTCGTGACCCGCTGGCGTTGCCAGGCGAGCAGCATGTCGCGGTAGTTGGCGATCTTGTTCTGCTTCTTCTTCGCGGACTTGAGGTTGTCCGCTTGGATATTCTCCAGGCCGATAAAGACCCGTGACACGCCCGCTCGTCGCGCCTTCTCGACGAACCCGGGCAGGGTGTGACACATGGTGTCGACCTGGATGGTGAAGTTCAGCTTGACGCCGAGCTCCGAGCGCACCGCGGCGATGCGGTCGAAGATCGCCTCCCAGTTGCGGTTGCGGGCGAAGTTGTCGTCGGTGATGAAGTAGTGGCGGATGCCATGGG
Source organism: Chromatiaceae bacterium (assembly GCA_025458165.1). Lineage (GTDB taxonomy): Bacteria > Pseudomonadota > Gammaproteobacteria > Chromatiales > Chromatiaceae > JALOTB01. The sequence continues at coordinate 6,002 of JALOTB010000132.1, forward strand.
CCAGGTTGGCACGCAGGAGCTGCTCGATGTCGTCGGGGCTGCGGTAGCGTGACTTGCGGCCCTGCACATTGATGATGGTGCAGAAACTGCACAGGAAGGGGCAGCCGCGACCGGCGTCGAAGGTCCCCGGCATCGGCGCGTAGCGGCGCGCGACCTCGGGCGGCAGATAAGGCATGCGCTGGCCCTGCATGCCGGGTAGGTCGTCCATGTAGTTGTAGAGCGGGGCGAGCCGGCGCTCGATCGGGTCGGGCTGACGGGATTGCGCCCGTCAGCCCTCCCACACCACCGGACATGCGGTTTTCCGCATCCGGCGGTTGAGCCCGGCGGGCTTAGCC
>JALOTB010000133.1 GCA_025458165.1 Chromatiaceae bacterium
GAGGAGCTCAGCGCCACCGAGACGATCTTCCCGCGCACGAATCTGCGCCTGGTGCTGAAATTGGGCTCAACATAAATTCCCCGAAGTCAGGTCATCTGCGCTTACCCAACCGCTGGCTGGTGGTGATCGGGGCCTTGATCATTCAGATCAGCCTCGGCGCCGTGTACATCTGGAGCGTCTTCCAGACCCCGCTGCGCGGGGTCTTCCCCGGCTGGTCGGAGACCCAGGTCACCCTCCCGGCCCAGCTCGTCATCGCCGCCTTCGCACTGGCGGTGATCTTGGGCGGGCGCATCCAGGATCGGATCGGCCCCCGCTGGGTGGGCACGATCGGGGGTCTGACCCTGGGCGCCGGCCTGATCCTCGCGGGGCTCACCGGCAGCTTCGCCGAGGACGGCGCGCTGCTCTGGCTGGTGGGCACCTACGCGATCCTCGGCGGTATCGGGATCGGCATGGCCTACGTCTGCCCCATCGCCACCTGCGTCAAATGGTTTCCCGACAAGCGCGGGCTGATCACCGGCCTCGCCGTGGCCGGCTTCGGGGCCGGTGCGTTCTTCTTCGCCCCCCTCGCCCGCGCCCTGATCGCGGGCGGGCCTTACGAGCTCTTCGGGGTCGGACTCTTCACCCTGCCGCGTGCGGGCGTCTTCGACACCTTCGCGGTGCTCGGCTTAATCTTCCTGGTCACCGTCGTCTTCGGCGCCCAGTTGCTCAGGAACCCGCCCGCGGGCTACTGCCCACCAGGCTGGTCGCCGCCGGCCCTCGGCCCCGCCCGGGGCATCACCCAGGGCGATTTCACGCCCGGGGCGATGCTCCGCACCCGCGCGTTCTGGCTGCTCTGGCTGACCTATCTCGCGGGCAGCACCGCGGGGCTGATGATCATCATGAAGGCCGCCCCGATCTGGGAGACATTTAGCCTGGCGGCGGCCATCGAGAGCCCGGTCCCCTACGACCGCTTCGCCGCCATCGCCTCGGCCGCCGCCATGGCGGTGGCGGTGCTCGCCATCTTCAACGCCGCCGGACGCATCCTCTGGGGCAAGGTCTCCGACGGCTTGGGTCGCGAGAAGACCCTGATCCTCATGTTCATCCTCTGCGGACTGGTCCTACTCGGGCTCGACTGGATGCGGGCCTATCCCCTGTACCTGCTCGGCGTCAGCGTCGTCGCTCTGTGCTTCGGCGGCTACCTCGCCCTCTACCCCGCCGTCGTCGCCGACTACTACGGAACCCGCCATATGGGTGTGAACTACGGGCTCCTCTTCACCGCCTATGGCGCCGGCGGCCTGCTCGGGCCCTTCCTGGCCGCCGGGCTGATGAAGGGCGCCGGGGGCCTGGAGTACGAGGTGCTCGACGCGAGCGGCGCCCTGGCGATGCAGGTATTCCAGCTCGGGGACTACCGCCCGGCCTTCCTCACGGCGGGGGTACTCTGCCTGGCCGCGGCAGCGCTCATGCTCTCCGTCCGCGCCCCGGCCGCCGAGCCGGAGCGCCCCATCACCAGCCGCGCCGCGGAGGCGAGCGAGCCCGCGGGCTGAACGGCGATGCGCGGGGGGCTCAGCCCGCGGGCGCGAGCCGGCCGGCGAAGCGGCGGTAGCGCAGGGCCGCGACGACGAGCAGGACCTCCAAGGTCAGCGCGGACAGGCCGAGCAGGACACCCGCGATCCAGCCGATTCGCGGCTCGGCGAGGGCCAGCAGCAGGGCCGCGAGCGCGATCAGGTGCGTGGCAAGCTGCACCCGCGCCCAGGTCTCCGGCAGCAAGGCACGCATGTGCGGCAGGCGCAGATCGAACCGCCGCAGGGCGATCTGGCGGTGCTGAAGGTGGAACCAGCCCAGGAAGGGGACGATCTTGAGCAGCATGCCCGCGGTCAATCCCACCCCAACCCCCAACAGACCCAAAACCCCGATGGCCAGCCCCGGCGCACCGACCGCGGCCGCCAGCGCCGAGCCGGCGAGGCAGAGCATCGCCGCGACCCAGTGCAGCAAAGTGGCATCGAGCCGCGCCCGCTCCCGCCGGTGGAGGAGCCCCAGCGTGACCAGGGCAAAGACGGCGAGACCCAGGGCCCCAGCGAGGAAGACCACAGCGGCGACTTCGGCGGCGCCCGACCCGGTCAGCACTGTCCCAAGCAGGAGCGCGCCCGCGACCATCGGGGCCAGCCAGCGGCGGAGCGCCGCGGGATACTCGGGCGTGAGGTGAAACATGGGGACGAGCTGGTAGGCGACCCCCAGGACGAGCAGCCCGACCCACCCAAGTAGGCCCCAGGCGAGGTGGGTGTCGACCCAGGCCGGGAAGTCACCGAGCCGCACCCCGCCGAGCAGCGCCGCGACCAGGACGAGACCGAGCGCGACCGTGACCGCCAGGGCCGATCCGGCGAGGCGCAGGGCCCAGACGGTATCCGGGAGCCCCACCGCCGGCGCCCGGACCAGCGCGTGCGCCGCGGGCCCGAGGAAGACCAGGAAGCCGGTCGCCGAGAGGAGTCCGCCCCACATCAGGACCTCCGCGCCCGCGCCGAGAAAGCCCCAGGCGAGCAGGCCGGCCCCGCCGCTGAGCAGCGGCGGCACCAGCGTCCCCACCACCCGCACGGCCGGCACCGGGGCGCCGGCCAGCACCGGGAGGATCTGCAGCAGGGCGCCGCACATCACCTGGCCGAGGAAGCCGACCGCGATCAGGTGAGTGGCCGCCAGCGCCGCGGGCGTCCAGCGCGAGGCCAGCAGGACCTCGGGCTGGGCGGCGAGGAGCAGGCCAGCGGCGATGAGGAAGAGCGGCGCGGCCAGGAACAGCCCCAGCGGCAGCTCGATCGGGGGCGCCTGCTCCAGGCTGAGCCCCGCCGTCTTCACCCCGCGCGGCTCCGCCCGAAGCCCTGGTCGCGGGGCCAGATCAGGACCTCGAAGGCGCCCGCCGAGGGCGTTCCGCTCCAGGCATAGCCCATGCGCCGCAGCAGGTCGTAGAGTGGAAAGGGCTCGCGCCGCACCCGCACTCGCAGCCGGTCACCCGCCGGAAGGTCGGCGAGGGCGTCGAGCACCCGCTCGAGCGGCTCGGGCGGCTCCAGCCCGCGGACGTCCAGGTCCCTGTCCATGGCTCAAACGGCTCGCAGACGCTCGGTCATCCGGTCGCCGGGCAGGGCCGCGTCGGCCAGCGGATAGAGGATGCCCTCCTCCTTGGCGTTGTGCTGCTGAATGAGGATGTGCAGGGTCTCCAGAACGCCGAGGCCGGCCTCAGGGTCCCCGGCCGCCACCGCGTCGCTGAGATCGGCGAAGAGCTGGCGCATCTGCTGGTGCTCGATGCGCATCACACCCGTGGGGCCCGTGGCCATCGGGTTGGCCTCCTCGAGCTCCGGGAAGAGGAGCTCCTCCTCCCTGCGAAAGTGCCGCTCCATGGCCTCGATCAGCGCGTTGGCCGACTCGGTCGCCGAGCGGCGCCCGCCGAGCGCGGCCTCGCATGCCGCGAGGAGCTGGTCACAGTGGTGGTGGTCGTCGGAGAGAAAGCGGGCGATGGCGTCGGTCATGACAGGTCCTCCAGCAAATCTGCGGCAGATTCTTTGCCGGCGGCCCGGGGGCCGGCCTTGACCTGTGTCATCTGCCCAGATCGGCCTTCCCGTGGGAGCGATTTCCAGTCGCGACAGCGGCCTCGCGGCAAGGCACCGGCGCCCGAGCAGTCCCACGCACCCCATCGCGGCTGCAAGCCGCTCCCACGGGCAGCGGGGCGAGCGTGTCGCTCCGCCCCTCTGTGGGAGCGATTTCCAATCGCGACAGCGGCCTAGCGGCGATCCACCAGCGCCCCATCGCGGCTACAAGCCGCTTCCACAGGTGGCGGCGCCCCGCCTCGGCCGAAGGGCGCTACCTCATGTCTTCGAGAAACTCCGATACCGGGTCGACCCCGGTGATCAAGAGCCGGTCGCGCGCTCGCGTGCAGGCGACATAGAGCAGGTGGCGCTCGGTGTTGTAGACCTCTTCGAGGTCCGAGTCGTCGGTGATGCTCTCGATGCGCTCTTGGAGTGGCAGCACCTCGTCGTCGCAGGCCATCACGGCGACGGCGCGGAACTCCAGCCCCTTGGCGAGGTGCATGGTGCCGACGGCGACGTGGCCCGGCTTGATGTCCACGGTGTCGCGTAGCTCGGCGATCTGTGCGCCGCCCCGCTGGACGGCCGTCTTGGCCCGATCGAGCTGATCCTCGGAGCGGACGAAGACCCCGATCTCGTGTGGCAGGATGCCCTCACCGACTCGCGCCCCGATCCAGGTGGCGACCGCAGCGACCTCCTCTCCTTGACCGTCGAAGACCTGGATCTCGGGTGGAGGCCCGTTGAAGACGGACTGGGTGCCGCGGCCCGAGTCCTCGATCCCGTCCACGTCGGCGATGGCACTGGGCAGGAGCCTGTCCGCTTGGGCACGGATCGGGTGTGAGGTGCGGTAGTTGATGCGCAGGGTGTGGGAGCGGCCGCGCACGTCCACGCCCAGCGCCTTCCAGGAAAACGGTTGCTGGAAGATGCGCTGGCCGAGGTCGCCGGTGAAGAAGAGGCTGGCCGGATGCCGGGTGCCGAGCGCCGCCAGGAAGCGCAGCTCGGCGATGCCGATGTCCTGAGCCTCGTCGACGACGGCGAAGTCGAAGGGACGTTCCTGGGTAGCCTTCAAATGCTCGGCGAGCCGGGTGAAGAGCGCGGACCAGGTAACGGTGCCGGAGGCTTCGAGGGTACGGATCACCCGCTCGAAGATGGCCCAGAGCTGCTCGCGCTGCTTGCCCCCGATCCGGGTCTTGCGGCCTAGGCGTGCGACATCCCGGTAGCCCTCCCAGCTCCTGATCTGCCAGGGATTGACCACACTGGACCATTCGCCGTAAAGGAAGGAAGAGCTGAACCCGTGCCCGCCGGAAGCAGCGGCGGCGTCTGCCAGCGTGGCGCGGATCGCGGTCTCGGTTGCGAGCCTAGGGGTGCCGAAGAGCTGGTCATAGAGTGCCAGGCCAATCTCGGTGATGGACTCCACACGGATTCGGCGACGGACCTCGGTGTCGCCCCCCGTCAGCCGATCCAGCTTGACCCTTAGCGCATTGGCGAGGGTACTGGAGAACGTGGTCAGCAGAATGCGGGCGGACGGGTGCCGCTTGGCGAGGAGTACCGCCCGATGCAGGCCCACGATGGTCTTGCCGGTCCCCGCGGAGCCGGAGATGCGCGCCGGGCCGTTGTAGTCGCGCTCGACGAACTGGCGCTGGGCCGGATGCAGGAAGACGGTCCACTTCTCCCACGGGTAATCGAATGCCCGCTCCAACTCCGCGACGTCGGTGAGTAGGCGGAAGCGCCGCTGGGCGTCTGGGTGGGCGAAGGGGTCCGCGTCGGGCGGGGCAACCTGGGCGACCTGAGGTGTGACGCCGACGGCGAGATCGATGAGCGCTTCTGCGGCCTCCTGGGGTAGATCGTCCGCCAACTCCAGAAGGCTGTCTTCGTTCGCCCCGCGCACCGCGTCGAGCCAGTCGGCGGGGACGCCGTAGGCGAGGAGTTCGTCGTCTGCCAGGTTGGAGAAGAGGAGCGGCTTCGGCGAGGTCGCGGACGCGCCCGTGGCAGGCCCGGCCGTTTGGGCGTAGACCGGAACCTCCTCGACCCGCTCGCGCACTGTGACGAGCTGCGCCGCACCGGTCTTCGGGTGGCGCTCGATCTTGCGACGCTCGGCCCAGGCGTAGGCGGCGTCGTGGTGGTCGACGTAGCAGAGGAGCAGGCTCGCGGCGGTCTTGTGGACGATCAAGCGAATGTTGTCGCTCGCCCGCACCGACCAGAAGTCCGGGTCCTTGGACTTGTTGAGCTTGTGGAACTGCATCCCGGGACTGGCGGGATTGAGTTGGAGGTCAAAGGCGGTGGTCTTGACGGCCTTCTGCTCCTGACCGCTGAGCCGGGCCAGGCTGTCAGTGAAGGTGTCGGCGATGCGGAATTCCACGGAATCACTCGATTATCGAGAAATAGTGGTTGTTTGCGAGGTGCTTGGTGAACCTTTCCCAGGGTATGTACGAATCACATTCCGGGCACTTTATGGTTTTTCGCGCCGGGTCTAGTCTGACTCCTCTTCCCCCGTCCGACCAGCTTGATTGTAACGTAACAGTCGGAAACTACAGGAAGTATCGCCCGGCAGGCGGGCGTAGCGCCTGGCTACAAGAGGGCGGGAATCAAGGGGCAGTCAGCGTGACGCCGAGGGCGTCGAGGATTCTCTGTTGGCGCGCATCCGCACGCGGCAGGCCAACGATCTGTTGATCACCAACCGTATAGTGCTGCAGA
>JALOTB010000062.1 GCA_025458165.1 Chromatiaceae bacterium
TCGCCGCCATGCTCCCGCGCCTGGGCTACGCCGCCGCACACACGCCGCCCATGCCCTACCGGCTGCTCACGTTGGCTGAGTCTCATTGGTAATCAGGTGCCATGTTGCCAAGATTGAGAGAAGCCAAATACCGACGCGATTACCGCATCTGGTTGAGATTTGCAGATGGCGTGGAAGGCGAGGTCGACCTTGAAGGCGAGCTGTGGGGGGAAGTATTCGAACCCCTGAAGGACAAAGACCGATTTGCGGAATTTGCGCCGGACGGGGAACTCGAAACCATCGTCTGGCCGAACGGCGCGGATTTCGCGCCGGAGTTCCTTTACCAACAGTTGCGCCCCAACTATGCGCTCAAGCCGATGTCAAGAAGCGGCGCGGCTTAACAAGTCGTTACCCGACGTGGAATGCGGTGAGCGTTGCGAACCGCGTCGTTTGGCACTGATGCGGTTCCTGACGTCACCGCATCCTACCTTGCTCGATATCTAATCTATGCGAAGGAGATCACGATGATAGCCAACCTCAGAGAATTGCCCATCGATGAGCGCATAAGGCTGGTAGAGGACCTTTGGGACAGCATAGCGGCTGACCAGGCGACATTGCCGTTGAAGGCGGAACAAAGGGAGGAGCTTGATCGACGTCTGGATGCCTACGAGTCCGATGGGCACAAAGGCCGACTTGCTGCCGAAGCCGTCGCCGATATCGGTAGGAAACTGTGACCCTTCGAGTTCACATTAGGCCGGAGGCTGAAGCGGACCTTGAGGAAGCGGCTGCGTGGTATGAGAGGCAGCGTGAAGGCCTTGGGCAGGATTTTCTCGACGAATCCGAACGTACGTTTGATCAAAACGCGGAGAATCCACTCCTGTATCCCGTGCTACACAGGGAAGCGCGCCGGGCAGTGGTTCGTCGCTTCCCGTTTGGCGTTTTCTATAGAGTCGAAGAAGCTTCCATCGTTGTCGTTGCGGTGATGCACGGTAGCCGTCATCCGAAACAATGGAAACAAAGAGCATAACGATGCAAAGTCAGCCGACGCTCGGATCTCGCGCGGCTGATTTGCGGCGTTGGGCGTCATAGGAGAGGTCGCCGGCAATGTTCGGACTGTTCAAGTCTCCGCCGTTCTCCGATGCGCTCCTGGGGGAGCTCCGTCGCAGAGGATGCATCTGGCGTGGAACGCTCGGCCTTGGAGAGGTGAGAGTTCCCTTGGCAATTCACGGACCCCGCTCGTCGCCCGACCCGCAAGCTCTTGAGATCGCCCGTACCGTTCCCTCTAGGTATCCGGAGTGGCGAAAGCCTATCGCCGCGGCAATGTTCGAGCACTACGCCCCATACGCAGAAGCCGTGGCGGCGAGCGAATTGGTACCGCCTGAAGAAGGTCTGCCTCGGGTCACCCAATCAGGGGACGTCTGGTCTCACACTTCCGTCGAGTTCGTTGCAGTCATCCCGCTGGATGGCGAGCTTACTGTCGAGATCGGGTACCGGGTGGCGTGGGACGAAGAACATACTCTGGGCGCACGCCTGCGAAACGGACGGCTGATTGAGTTAAACGGCAGCGTCCTGCCGCCATGAATATGACGCCCAACAAGCGCATCGAAACGGACGCCCAAACAGCGGCGTTGGTCCGCTGTTTGGGCGCCGGTCGTGGGCAGAGTTCAGCCAGCGTAGGCTGCGGTGAGCCGCGCGAACCGCATCGATCGGCAATCTCGCAGTCCCAATGGCGCCGCCCGTCGATAGCGAGCGATCCGGCGACCGATGCATCGCCGCATCGGACCGCCGATGACGCGGTTCCTGCGTCACCGCAGCCTACGGCTACGCATCCTACCTGGCCTTCGGCGGCATCAGGTCAGTGATGGAGCCATGGGCCATCTCGGCGGCGAGGCCGATCGACTCGTTGAGGGTAGGGTGGGGGTGGATGGTCAGTCCGATGTCCTCGACGTCGGCGCCCATCTCAAGCGCCAGCACGGTCTCGCCGATCAGCTCGCCGGCGTTGGGGCCGACGATCCCGGCGCCGAGGATGCGCTTGGTCTCGGGGTCGAAGAGGAGCTTGGTCAGCCCTTCGTCGCGGCCCACGCCGAGCGCGCGGCCGCTCGCCGCCCAGGGGAAGACGCCCTTTTCATAGGCGGTGCCGCGCGCCTTGGCGTCGGTCTCGGTGAGACCCATCCAGGCGACCTCGGGGTCGGTGTAGGCCACCGAGGGGATGGTGAGCGGGTCGAACAGGGCAGGGAGCCCGGCAATCACCTCGGCGGCGACCTTGGCCTCGTGGGTCGCCTTGTGGGCGAGCATGGGGTTACCGACCACGTCACCGATGGCGAAGATGTTGGGGATGTTGGTGCGCATGTGCTGGTCGACGGGGATGAAGCCCCGCTCGTCGACCTGCACCCCGGCGTGCTCGGCGCCGATCAGCTTTCCGTTGGGACGGCGGCCGACGGCCACCAGGACGCGGTCGTAGAGCTCCTCCTCGGGCGCGCCTTTGCCCTCGAAGCGCACGCGGATGCCCTCGGAGGTCGCGCTCATGGCGGTCACTCGCGTGCCGAGCAGGATGCGCTCGTAGCGTTTCTTGATCACCTTTTGCAGGGCGCGCACCAGGTCGGGGTCGCAGCCGGGGATGAGCTGGTCCTGCAGCTCAACGACGTCGATGCGTGAGCCGAGCGCGTGATAGACGGTCGCCATCTCCAGCCCGATGATCCCGCCGCCGACCACCAGCAGGCGGGCGGGGATGTCGGGGAGGGCCAGCGCATCAGTGGAGTCCATCACCCGCGGGTCCTCGTGCGGGAAGCCCGGGATCTGCACCGGGGTGGAGCCGCAGGCGATGATCGCGTGATCGAAGGCGAGCGAGACGTGGCCCTCACGGGTGTCCACACCGATGCGGTTGGGGGCCTCGAAGCGGCCGGTGCCCTGGATCACCTGGACCTTGCGCTGCTTGGCGAGCGCGGCGAGCCCGCCGGTCAGGCGCTTGACCACCGCGTCCTTGCCGGCGCGCATCTTGGCGAGATCGATCTGCGGTAGGCCGAAGCTCACGCCCATGCGGCCCATCTCGGCAGCCTCGTTGATGATCTGCGCGGTGTGCAGCAGGGCCTTGGAGGGGATGCAGCCGACGTTGAGGCAGACCCCGCCGAGATCCGGGTAGCGCTCGATCAGCACCACCTTGAGTCCGAGATCCGCGGCGCGAAACGCCGCCGTATAGCCGCCGGGGCCAGCCCCGAGGACGACCACCTGGGTGGCCAGGTCGACACCGGTCGCCGTCGCGGCCGGAGCAGCAGGCGCGGGCCCTGGCGGTGCCGCCGCGCCTGCGGTGCGCTCTCGCGCCGGGGTTTCGGGCTCGGTTGTCCCCGTGGGCTCGGCCGCCGCGTCGCTGGGCGCCAAGGTGAGGATCAGGTCGCCCTGGGAGATCTTGTCGCCAATCTTGACGGCGACCGACTGGACCGTCCCGGCCTGGGGGGCTGGGATCTCCATGGTCGCCTTGTCGCTCTCCAGCGTGAGTAGGGACTGCTCCGACTCGATCCGGTCGCCGGGTGCGACCAGCAACTCGATCACCTCGACGTCCTTGAACTCCCCGATGTCCGGGACCTTGACCTCGATGCTGTTGCTCATGCGGGTATTCTTCTGTTCGTCGGGCGGTGCGATTCCGGCCGCGCACCAAGAGACGCTATTAGGACGTCCGTCTCCCTCGGCGGCCGATCAGAGGGTCGCGACATTCTACCTGGTCCCTCGGGCGAGCGAGTGCCCCGAGGCACGTTGCCAAACTACGCATAATGTAGATTATGTAAAGTGATGTCAGTGGCGTGCGGGATTGTGGGTCCGCTCAGCCAAACAGCCCATGAAGGAACCACCCCCGCCGCCCCCCGCACTCGCGGTAGAGCCAGAGCCGCTCGCCCTCGGCGGTGGTGGCGACGAAATAGTCCCGGGCGACCTGCTGGTCGTCCCACCAGCCGGTCTCGATGCGCTCGCGCTCGCCGCCGAGATCGACGATCTCGAAGGCGCCCTGTCCGGCTTGGAAACGGATGACCGCGGCTCCTGGCTCGCCACCAGCGAACGTGTTACCGGGGCTCTCGCTGCGCTGCAGAGGCAATGGCTCGGGCAGGAGCCAAAGCGGCCGATCGGTGCGACCGCCGCCGGTCGTCGGCTCGCCCGGCGCGCACCAGCGCCAGGCCCGCTCCGGGCGGTGATCGGCCGCTAGCGCAAGCCCGCGCACCGCGGCGCGCCCAAGGCGGGCGCTCAACCGGTCGAGCAGGCTGGGATCGGGTGCGCTCGGCCGGTCGAGCTGCGGGAACAACGCCAGGCTGACCGGCGGCAGCGGCCGGATGTCGCGCACCCGAAGCACGATGGCGCGCACCGGGGCGGGCAGATCCAGGCGCTCCAGGCGCTCGCGCAGCAGGCCGAGCCAGCGCTGTGGGTCTCGCTCCGGGCGGGCCGTGCCCAGGGTGAAGCCGGAGTCGGTCGTCTGGGCGTGGACCAATCGCCACAAGAGCCGCTGGGTGCCGCACTCGCGGGCCGCGAGGTAGCCGCTCAGCTCTTCGATCAGGCGCCGACAGGGAAAGCTCAGACCCTCCACCTGCACCAGCTCGGCCGGGAGCTCGATGCGCCCAAGGTACTGGGGCGGCGGCGTAAAGCACCGGCGCGGGTCGGGCGCTTCCCCGAGCAGGCGCTGGAGCCGCGCGACGAGCGCGGGGCCGAAGCGCTCGGCGAGCCCCGCTCGCGGCAGCCGCAGGAGCTCGCCCACTTGGCGCAGGCCCATGCAGCGCAAGTCCTCAAGTTGCCGTGGGGCGAGCCCCAGGGCCGGCAGCGGCAGCTCGACGATAGCGGCGCGCAGGTCAGTGAGGTCGCCGATCACCGCCTCCCAGCCCCGGGCGGCAAGCACCAGCGCCCCGCCCGGGGTGGGTGCCAGGCAGCAGGTGCTGCGATAACCGAGGTCGGACAACCCGGTGCGGACCTGCCCGATGAGCGCCGGCGCCCCGCCGAACAGGCGCAGGCTGCCAGCGACCTCCAGCACCAGGGCCTGCGGCGGCGCGAGGCTGACGACCGGCGTGAATCGCCCGCACCAGGCGGCGAGCCGCTCGAGCGCGGCGCGCTCGCTCGCCGCCTGGCGCGGCAGGGCGCGCAGGTCGGCGGCCAGGGCCAGCGCACCACCGAGCGGCTGGCCGGGGTGCACGCCGCGAGCAGCGGCGGGCTCGTTACACAGTAGGACCGAATCGCCGCGACCCCGCTCGACGACCGCGATCGGCAGCGGGTCACTCAGGCCGCGGGTGTGCACCTCCATGGGCAGGTCGGGCAGTTGGATAGCGAGCCAGCGCATGAGAATCCCGAGACAGGGGGCTGTTTCATCGGTTGTTGTTTGCGATCAGGGACGGCAAAGGCGCGGGCTCGACCGCGCTCAACAGGGGCAGGACGATCATCGCGCCTGGGCGCCCTCCTCTCTGCTTGAGCACCTCCACAGTCATCCCTGCCGGCGCTGGCTGCACCCGCAGGCGCAGCACCGCCGGGGAGTGCTCGCGGCCGGCTGCCACGGGACGAAACAACAGGGCCAGGGCCTCGCCGGTGCGGGCCGCGAGCTGAAGCCGGCGCAGCGCCAGGGTTGGCCAGCGCCCACGCCCACCCCAGGCGAGCACCGCCGCGCAAGCCCCGGAGCGGAGCGCCTGCTCCGCGGTCCAGGCGGTCTCGCCGGCGGTCTCCACCACCACCAGCCGGCTGAGGTCCACTCCAGAGGCGGCCAGGGCTGGGGCATAGGGTACGAAGGGCGGATCCACCAGCAGCAGCCAGCGCCCCCCATGGCTCAGCGTCTCCAGGGCCGGACGAGCCAGCGCAAGTCCCCCGCCCGGTCGGTCATCGAGGATCTCGACCAGTGCCGCCGGCGGCCAGCCCCGCCAAGGGAGCAGCCCGTCCAGCGCGGCGAAACCGGTCGGCGTGCCTCGCGGCACCTCGGCCGACACCGCCGAGCCCCGCCAGAGATCAAGGCGCTGATTGAGAGGGGGGTCGAGGGACATGGGAGATTGCGGATTGCGGAAAGAGTGTTGCCCCCAATTTCTCCTCGGGCAAGCCGGATCGATCTTATAAGCTTTTGTTTTTTTTGCGTTAATTTGCGTCCAGTCTCATTGGCTAGCAGCCCCGGCGCACCACCCCGACGCCGAGGCCTTCGATGACCAGGGTCTGGGCGCGCAGGTCAAGCTCGATCGGCTCGAAGGCAGGGTTGGCCGGGAGGAGCTGCACCCGATGGCGCCAGTTGGCCTGGCGGCGCAGGCGCTTGACCGTCACCTCCTCGCCGATACGCGCCACCACGATCTGGCCGTTGCTAGCCTCGGGGGTGCGGTGCACCACCAAGAGGTCGCCATCGAGGATGCCGGCGTCGCGCATGCTGCTGCCGTGGACCCGCAGCAGGTAGTCGGCGCTGGGACGGAACAGCCGGGGGTCCAGGCGGTAGTGGTCCTCGATGTGTTGGTCGGCGAGGATGGGGCTGCCGGCCGCCACCCGCCCAACCACCGGGAGCGCGACCTCGTCCTCCTCGGCCAGAAGCAGGCGGATCCCGCGCGAGGCCCCCCGCTGCAGCTCGATCGCCCCGCGCCGGGCCAGCGCGCGCAGGTGCTCCTCAGCCGCATTGGCGGAGCGGAAGCCGAGCGCCTGGGCGATCTCCGCCCGCGTGGGCGGAAAACCGGTGTCGCGGATATGGCGGCGGATGAGCTCCAGGATCTGACGCTGGCGTGGAGTGAGCGCCTGGGTCATCGGTGTCTCCTCGGCGGGGTTCGGGAAGAAGAAAGGGTCCGCAAATGAACGCCAATAAACGCAAATGAGAAGAGAGAGATAATGCTTGCGGCCGACCCGAGGCACTGTCGGGTTGTTGCTTAACTGTAATTATATACAGTTATTGAGGCTGCTTGGGAAGATCGGGAAACCCCCTACTTTAGCCACCGCCCCCCTCCCCCATTCGCGTTAACTTGCGTTCATTTGCGGACTATTTCTCACGCAAAGCCCATGAACAAGGACAAGCGCCGGCAGATTTTCGAGCGGCTGCGCTCAGCCAACCCGACCCCGACGACCGAGCTGCACTACCGCACCCCCTTTGAGCTCCTGGTGGCGGTCATCCTCTCGGCCCAGGCGACGGACAAGGGGGTCAACAAGGCCACGGCCCAGCTATTCCCGGTCGCCAACACGCCCGAGGCGATCCTGGCACTCGGCGAGCAAGGGCTGCGCGAGCACATCCGCACCATTGGCCTCTTCAACAGCAAGGCCAAGCACATCACCGCCGCCTGTCGCATCCTGGTCGCCGAGCACGGCGGCCAGGTGCCGATGGAGCGCAAGGCCCTGGAGGCCCTGCCCGGGGTCGGGCGCAAGACCGCCAACGTGGTCCTCAACACCGCCTTCGGCGAGCCCACCATGGCGGTGGACACCCACATCTTTCGTGTCGCCAACCGCACTCGCATCGCGCCCGGCAAGACCCCGCTCGCCGTCGAGAAGGGCCTGCTGCGGCACGTGCCGCGCGAGTTCCTCAAAGACGCCCACCACTGGCTGATCCTGCACGGGCGCTACGTCTGCACCGCGCGGCAGCCGCGCTGTCCCCAGTGTCCGATCCAGGATCTCTGCGAGCACCCGGCGAAGACCCAGGCTCCGGCTTAACGATCAGGGCGATACGCGCCGCCCCGAACGATGAACCCAAAAAGAGCATTTCTCCGCGAATGAACGCAAATAAACGCCAATGAAACAGATGGTTGGCAGGAGGATGCGCCCACCCACGGGTGAGTCCCCCGGGCGGCGTTGCGCTCGCCCTCGGGCACCCCGATCTGGGCAACATCACAGCCGAGTCGGAGGGACCATGTTCAGTAACGATCGCGACGCCATGCGCCGCGTGTGGACGGATGCCTGGCGCAAGGCGCAGACCGGCGGCGCACTGGAGCCACTGGAGCAACAGCTCGTGGCCGTTATCCGAGCCCATCCCGAGTATCACGCCCTGCTTGAAGGCGTTGAGCGCACCATGGGGCGTGACTTCCCGCCCGAGGCGAGAGAGACCAATCCCTTTCTGCACCTCGGTCTGCACCTCGCGATCCTGGAGCAGCTCGCGACCGACCGCCCCCTGGGGATTCGGGCGATCTACCAACGGATCGCCGAGAGTGCCGGGGATGCCCATCGCGCCGAGCACCGCATCATGGAGTGCCTCGCCCAAAGCCTTTGGGAGGCCCAGCGCGACGGTAGTGCCCCCGATCAGCCGGGCTATCTCGCCTGCCTGTGGCGGCTGGCCGGCCGACCCGAGCCGCGTGGCTGAAAACCGTAGTTTCTGCGCGGGCGTCAGTCGCTCGGCGGCGAAAGAAAGTCTACGCGGCCCGGGTCTAACCCGGCGATAGCGATGCGGTGCAAAACGGTTTTGCGGAATCACCGCCATGTGCTATCAATGCGATCCCCGACGGAAATGGTAGGAATTGGCCTCCCAGCAAACCGTCCACGGGGACTGATCCACACCAACCGAGCATTTCCAGTTACCCATCGTTAGGAGACGACCATGTCCAAGAAGAACGTCATCAAGCCCGTTGCCGCCGTCGTCGGTGCCGCCCTGGTCGGGAGCCTCTCGGCCGTGAGCCTTGCCCAGGCCGCCGAGAACCCCTTCGGCGCCACCGCGCTGTCGAGCGGCTACATGCTGCTCGCCGAGAGCGCACCCGCCACCGCGGCCGCCCCCGCCGAGGCGAAGACCACCAAGGAGGGCAAGTGCGGCGGCGAGAAGGCGACCAAAGAAGGCAAGTGCGGAGAGGGCAAGTGCGGCGGCGAGAAGGCCGCTACGGAAGGCAAGTGCGGCGGCGAGAAGGCGACAAAGGAAGGCAAGTGCGGTGAGGGTAAGTGCGGCGGCGCCAAGTAAGGCCGTTCGCCAGCCATGAACCCTAACCGCTTCCCCGTTCATGGCGCCGGTCTCGGCCTGCGGCGCTCGTTCATCGACGCCGCGGCCGAGCACCCTCCCCGCTCGGTCGAGTTTTGGGAGATCGCCCCGGAAAACTGGATCGGCGTCGGCGGGCGCTTCGGGCGGCAGCTACGCAGTCTGACCGAGCGCTACCCCTTCGTCTGCCACGGCCTGTCGCTGTCGATTGGATCGCCGGCGCCGCTGGACGTCGACTTGGTCACGCGCATCAAGGATTTTCTCGACGTCCACGGCATCCACGCCTACACCGAGCATCTGAGCTACTGCTCCGACGACGGCCACCTCTACGACCTGATGCCCATCCCCTTCACCGAGGAGGCGGTGCACCATGTCGCCGCCCGCGTGCGCCAGGTCCAAGACATCCTCGGCCGGCGCATCGCCTTGGAGAACGTGTCGTATTACGCCGCCCCGGGTCAGGCGCTGGCCGAGATCGAGTTCGTCAACGCCGTACTCACCGAGGCCGATTGCGACCTCCTGCTCGACGTCAACAACATCTACGTCAACAGCATCAACCACGGCTACGACCCGGTCGCCTTCCTTGAGGCCCTGCCGGGGGAGCGCGTGGTCTACGCCCACGTCGCCGGCCACTATGTCGAGGCCGCGGACCTGCGGGTCGACACCCACGGGGCCGATGTGATCGATCCGGTGTGGGACCTGCTCGAGCACGCCTACGGGCGTTTCGGCGTCTTTCCGACCCTGCTGGAGCGCGACTTCAACATCCCGCCGCTCGCCGAGCTGGTCGGCGAGGTCGAGCAGATCGCCCGGCTCCAGGCCCGGCACCAGAGCGCGGGGCGCCGCGCCCATGGCTGAGCAACCCGGGTTCATCCGCCAACAGCGCGCCTTCGCCGCGCACATCCGCGACCCGCGGGCCAATCCCGCCCCGCCCGACGTCGAAGACCGCCGCCTGGCGATCTACCGCGAGCTCTTCTACAACAATGTCGAGTCCCTGCTCGCCGGCAACTTCCCGGTGCTGCGCCGCCTGCTCGACGATGGGCACTGGCACGCCCTGGTGCGCGACTTCTATGCCCGCCACCGCTGCGAGACCCCCCTGTTCCCCGAGATCGCCCAGGAGCTGCTGGACTATCTCGCCAACGAGCGCGAGGCCGATCCACGCGACCCGCCCTTTCTGCTCGAGCTCGCGCACTACGAGTGGGTGGAGCTTGCGCTGGCGATCAGCGACGCCGAGTCTGACCTGGGCGCCGTCGATCCCAACGGCGACCTCCTCGCGGGGATCCCGGTCGTCTCACCGCTCGCCTGGAGCCTGAGCTACCGCTTCCCGGTGCACCGCATCGGACCCGACTATCGACCGAGCGAGCCCGGCCCCGAGCCGACCCACCTGGTCGTCTACCGCGATCGCCAGGACCGGGTGGGATTCCTGGAGATCAACGCCGTCACCCAGCGTCTGCTCACCCTCCTGCACGACCAGCCCGACCAGCCCGGCTGGACCGGGCGAGCCCTGCTCACCCAGATCGCCAGCGAGCTTTGCCACCCCAACCCCGAGCTGGTCATCGCCTCCGGGACCAGCCTGATGCACGATTTGCGCGCCCGCCAGATCCTTCTCGGCACTCGCCGAACCAACCCCTGAACGGTCCGCGAGAGGCGGGTTTCCCCGTCCGATGACCGGGCTGTTACACTCAAATCAAGGGGCCGCGCTCGCCCGTTCGATCGACGGACGAGGCCAGCCCCCGGGAGCCATCGGCCATCCCACCCTGCCCATGGGTGGCATCATCGGAGAGCAACGCAATGACAACCTGGGTCCTCGTCGCCGACAACAGCCGTGCACGCTTCTTCGCCGCAGACAAGGCCGCGAGCCCGTTGATCGAGGTGCGCGACCTCGCCTTCCCGGAGGCACGCCTGCACGAGGGCGATCTAGTGACCGACAAGAACGGACGCGACCGCAACCCGGGCGGCAACGCGCACGGATTCGGCGGTGAGTCCGAGCACAAGCACGACGGCGCCGAACGCTTCGCCCTGCAGGTGTGTAGCGAGCTGGAGGCGGCGCGCACCAGCGGAGTCTTCAGCAAGCTCTACGTGGTCGCCGCGCCCGCCTTCCTCGGCCTCCTGCGCAAGCACCAATCCGCCCCCCTGCGGCAACTGGTTGCAGGGGAGATCGACAAAAACCTGTCGACCCGCGACAGCGCCGACATCCGCAAGCATCTGCCCGACTTCCTCTAGGAGCGAGGCCGCGCCAGCCACAGCCGCCGCCTCCGCCCCTAGCGGGGCGGATGGTGGCAATCCCTAATCCCATGCGCGGCCCGGCCTCGCCCTGGCCGCGAAGGATCAACCAACGCGATGGTTTCCCTCCGTCCCCTCGCCCCCGAGGCCCTCTACCACGCCTGCGATCTGACCGCGGCGCGCTTCGCCACCACCGCCGAGCTGGAGCCCCTGGACGCAAGCCTGGGTCAGGAGCGCGCCATCGAGGCCATCGGCTTCGCCGTCGACATGCCCCACGAGGGCTTCAATCTCTATCTGATGGGCTCGACCGGCCTCGGCAAGCACGCCCTGATCGAGCGCATCCTGAGCGAGCACCGCCGCGGCCTGCCGGCGCCAGACGACTGGTGCTACGTCGCCGATTTCTCCGAGCCCCACCGCCCCGTGGCGTTGCACCTGCCGCCCGGGCGTGGCCGGCGCCTGCGCCAAGACATGCGCCAACTCGTCGAGGACCTGCTGAACGCCATCCCGGCGGCCTTTCAGAGCGAGGCGTATACGCGGCGGGCCGAGGCAATCCAGGAGGAGTTCAAGGCCCGCGAGGAGGCCGCGGCGGCGGAGATCGGGCACAAGGCCAAGGAGCACAGCATCGCGCTCATCCACACCCCGACCGGCTACACCCTGGCGCCGGTCCGTGAGGGCCACATCCTGGGACCCGATGAGTTCGGCAACCTGCCCGAGCCGGATAAGGAAGAGATCGCCGCCTTGATCGAGGAGCTGCGCCAGGAGCTGCAGAAGACCCTGAGCCAGGTCCCGCTGTGGCAGAAGGAGATGCGCCGCCGCTTCAAAGAGCTCAATCAGGAGGTGACCGAGGCGACCGTCACTGCCCTCATCGCCGAGCTGCAGAACGCCTACACCGACCTGCCGGCGGTCCTCGACTACCTGGCGGCGGTGAAGCGCGACGTCGTCGATAACGCCGAGCTCTTCCGCCACAGTGACGGGGAGGAAGGCCGCGCCGCCAGCCCCGACGACCCGCACTTCACCCGCTACCGGGTCAACCTGCTGGTCGACAACGGGGACCTCGACGGGGCACCCCTGATCCACGAGGACAACCCAACCTATCTCAATCTGATCGGGCGGATCGAGCACATCGCCCGTATGGGCACGCTGGTAACCGACTTCACCCTGATCAAGCCCGGCGCCCTGCACCGCGCCAACGGCGGGTTCCTGGTCCTCGATGCCTTGCGCCTACTGACTAATCCCTTCGCCTGGGACGCCCTGAAGCGCGTCCTGCGCTCGCGCGAGATCCGCATCGAATCGATCGAGCGGCTCCTGAGCCTCGCGAGCACCATCTCGCTGGAGCCGGCGCCGATCCCCGTGGACGTCAAGATCGTCATCATTGGAGAGCGCCTTCTCTATTATCTGTTAAGGGCTTACGACCCGGATTTCGGGCAGTTTTTCAAAGTGGCGGCAGACTTCGCCGAGGACGTCCCGCGGCACGGCGACAACGATCTGCTTTACGCCCGCTTGATCGCCGGCCTGCAGCGCCGCCACCGGTTGCTGCCGCTCACCCGCACCGCGGTGGCACTCACCATCGAGCAGGCCGCCCGGCGCGCGGGCGACGGCGAGCGGCTCTCGGTGCACCTCGGCTCCCTCTCCGATCTGCTACGCGAGGCCGACCACCGCGCCCGCCGCGAGCGTGTCGAGGTGATCGATCGCGACCAGATCGAGGCCGCGGCCGCGGCCAGGCGTCATCGCCTCGACCATTGGCGCGAGCGGGTGCAGGAGGAGATCCTGCGCGGCACCCTGCTGATCGACACCGCGGGCGTGCAGCTCGGGCGGGTCAACGGGCTCTCGGTGGTCGATCTGGGCGATCACGCCTTCGGCACTCCGACCCGTATCAGCGCCACCGCGCGCCTCGGTAATGGTGAGGTCGTCGACATTCAGCGGGAGGTCGAGCAGGGTGGCCCGATCCATGCCAAGGGCGTGTTCATCCTGTCGGCCTACCTCGGCCGCCGCTACGCCCGCTTCCAGCCGCTCTGTCTCTCGGCCAGCCTAGTGTTCGAGCAGACCTACGGGATGGTCGAGGGTGACAGCGCCTCGCTCGCCGAGCTCTGCGCCCTGCTCTCCGCGATCGGCGACCTGCCGCTGCGCCAGTCGCTCGCCATCACCGGCTCGGTCAACCAGCACGGCCAGGTGCAGGCGATCGGCGGGGTCAACGAGAAGGTCGAGGGTTTCTTCGACATCTGCCATGCCCGCGGGCTGACCGGGGCGGAGGGCGTGATCATCCCCGCCGCCAACCGGGCCCACTTGATGTTACGCCGCGACCTGATCGACGCCGTCGCCGAGGAGCGTTTCCACGTGTGGGCCGTCGACCACGTCGATCAGGCGATGGAGCTCCTGACCGGCGAGCCAGCGGGGGTACCGGATGCCGCCGGGATCTATCTGGCGGACACCGTCAATGGCCAGATCCAACAGCGGCTCGCCCAGTTCTTCGCTGTGCGCCAGCAGTTGAGTGCCTCGGGGCGGGGCGACAACTGATGCGCGACGAGGCGTCTCGGATTGCGGACATAACGCGCACTCGGCATCTCCCAATGCAAGTGCGCTTTATCGGATAGCATTCTGTTTTATCAGCGTTGATTGTCGGCCGTCATCCTCCCTAGCCATGAAGACCAAGACCTTCGACTGCCTCGTCATCGGGACCGGGCCCGCCGGCGAGGGGGCGGCCATGAAGCTCGCCAAGGCCGGACGCCAGGTGGCGGTGGTCGAGGTCCACCGTCAGGTTGGTGGCGGCTGCACCCACTGGGGGACGATCCCCAGCAAGGCCCTGCGCCACGGCATCCAGATGCTCGCCGACTACCGGCGCAATCCGCTCTTTCAGCACAGCCTGGAGCAGGTGCAGGTGCAGTTCCCTGATCTGCTGCGGGCGGCGGACTCGGTCATCGACGAGCAGGTGCGCACCCGCTACCGCTACTACGGCCGCAATCGCGTGGAGGTGATTTTCGGCCGCGCCCGCTTCGTCGATCCCCACCATCTGGAGGTACTACGGCCGGACGGGGCCGCGGACCTGCTGCGCGCCGAGCATTTGGTCATCGCCACCGGCTCGCGGCCTTACCACCCGCCGGACATCGACTTCAGCCATCCGCGGGTGTTGGACAGCGACTCGGTGCTCGGCCTTACCCACACGCCGCGCTCGATCTCGATCTACGGGGCCGGCGTGATCGGCTGTGAGTACGCCTCGGTGTTCGCCAACCTGGACGTCAAGGTCAACCTGGTCAACACCCGCGACCGGCTGCTCTCCTTCCTCGACGACGAGATCGCCGATGCCTTGAGCTATCACCTGCGCAACCAAGGCGTCGTGATCCGCCACGATGAGAGCTACGAGCGGGTCGAGCCGCGAGACGATGGTGTCGTGCTCCACTGCCGCTCGGGCAAGAAGCTCAAGACCGAGTACCTCCTCTGGGCCAACGGACGCACCGGCAACACCCAGGACCTGGGACTGGAGGCGATCGGGCTATCCCCTAATCACCGGGGTCAGATCGACGTCAACAAGAGCTACCAGACCGCCCTCCCCCACGTCTATGCCGTGGGCGACGTCGCCGGTCCCCCGGCGCTCGCGAGCGCGAGCTACGACCAGGGCCGGTTCGTCGGCGCCCACATCGCGCACGGCGAGTGCGACTGGTCCCTGATCGAGGAGTTTCCGACCGGGATCTACACCGTCCCCGAGATCAGCTCGGTCGGGCGTACCGAGCGCGAGCTGACCGCGCAGCGCGTCCCCTATGAGGTCGCTCAGGCCCAGTTCCAGAGCATCGCCCGCGCCCAGATCACCGGCCACCGTGTCGGGATGCTCAAGCTACTCTTCCACCGCGAGACCTTCGAGATCCTCGGTATCCACTGCTTCGGCGAGCAGGCCTCGGAGATCATCCACATCGGCCAGGCGATCATGTCCCAGAAGGGAGCGGCCAACAGCATCGAATACTTCGCCGAGACCACCTTCAACTACCCCACCATGGCCGAGGCCTATCGCGTCGCCGCGCTGAACGGGCTCAATCGCCTGTTCTGAGTGCAACGGACCCGGAGCACAGGGGCTCGAGGCGCGACGAGATGGTGCAAATTAGCGCTTGCTAATTTAGCAAAGTCTTATATACTGCCGCCCCGATACGGTTGGCCACCGCCAACCATCCGACAGGGGAGCCCAGCATGAATCGCCTCGCCAAAGCGGCCGCCGCAGCGACCCTGTTCGCGCTCGCAGCGTCCGCGGCCGCCGCAGACCGCTGGATCCCCGGTGTCAGTGACGATGCGGCGCCAACCGATGGCGCTGCTCAGGGCGACGAGGTGGTCCGTGACGGCCGAGACCGGAGCGGCTACGGCGGCTACGCGGATGCGGCAACCGCTGGCAAGGCTTACTACGGCTGGCGTTACCCCTTCGCCCCGCCCCTGGCCGCCGCCCTGGCTGGTGCCGATGCTTCCCACAGAACGAAACCAAGATAGCCAGATGCCGGGATGATCCGGCGCCGGCAACGATTGCTTGCTGTCATCCTTACCCTCAACCTCAAACCTCGACAGGTGTGTAAACAATGAAGACGATCCTGACCCTTGCCTCCGTCACCGCCCTCGCCGCCGCGTCCATGTCCGCCACCGCCTGGTGGGGCGCCCCCTATGGCGGCTATGCCCCCACGCCTGAGCAGCATCAGGCCATGGTCGAACAGCAGACCAACGCGATGGAGCAGATGATGGCCGCCCATCGCCAGATGATCGAAGCGATGGCCAAGCGGGCGCAGGAGCAGGGCTACGGCCCGATGGGCGTCCCCGGCGCCGCGCCGTTCTTCGCCGATCCTTGGGGCCAGGAGCCTTTCGGCATGCCCGAGATGCCGGAGTTTGGCCAGTTCCCAGCCATGCCCGAGATGCCGGAGTTTGGCCAGTTCCCAGCCACGCCCGAGATGCCGCAGTTCGGTCAGATGCCAGCCATGCCCGAGATGCCGGAGTTTGGCCAGTTCCCAGCCACGCCTGAGATGCCGGAGTTCGGTCAGTTCCCGGCCATGCCTGAGATGCCAGCCCCGTACGGCATGCAGATGCCCCACCCCGCGGCGCCGGCCTTCGCCCACCCCCGCTACGAGGCCATGCAGGCGGCCCGCGCCAAGGCGATGGAAGAGGCCAAGGCCCGTCGTGACAAGGCGATCGAGGCGATGAGCGAGCGGCGCAAGGCGGCCGAGGCCCAGCGTGCCGAGCGCCCCCACCGCTTCGCCCGTCCCTACCTGCCGTACGGTGCCGCGCCGGTCGCCCCGCAGGCGCTGACCCCGGCGGCCCCGGAGGCCCCGGCTGCGCAGGCCGCCCCGACCACCGCGGCCGAGCCGACCCCGGCGCCGGTCGCTCAGGCCCCCGCCGCGAACTGATCTCCCCGCCGCGCTCGGGGCAGAGCAAAGGCACCCCTGCATCCGCGGGGGTGCCTTTTTCTTTTTCGGGACGAAACTCTTGTACGCTTAGTAGGTTGCGCGATCCATGTTAGACGATGTCTAACGATTCGCCGCCTGCGGACCCTGCTATAATCGCGGTCGTTTTGCCTTTTCTGGCCCCGCTCTTTGCTCCGGCCCCAGGATCCACCATGCCCAACAAGCCCGACATCGACCCCCAAGAGACCCAGGAATGGCTCGATGCCCTAGAGGCCGTACTCGAAAACGAGGGCGTCGAGCGCGCCCACTTCCTGCTCGAACGGCTGATCGACAAGGCGCGCCGCTCGGGGGCTTACCTGCCGTACAGCGCCAACACCGCATACCTGAACACCATCCCCGTCACGCGCCAGGACCGCTTCCCAGGTGATCGGGCGATGGAGCGGCGCATCCGCTCGCTGGTGCGCTGGAACGCGATGGCGATGGTCGTGCAGGCCAACCGGATCTCGACCGAGCTGGGCGGACATATCTCGTCCTTCGCCTCGGTCGCGACGCTGTTCGACGTCGGCTATAACCACTTCTTCCGCGCCCGCTCGAAGGATTACGGGGGCGACCTGATCTTCATCCAGGGCCACTCGGCCCCAGGGATCTACGCCCGCGCCTTCCTCGACGGCCGCATCAGCGAGGAGCAGCTCTACAACTTCCGCCAGGAGGTCGACGGCCACGGCCTGTCCTCCTACCCGCACCCCTGGCTGATGCCGAGCTTCTGGCAGTTCCCGACGGTCTCCATGGGCCTGGGTCCGATCATGGCGATCTACCAGGCGCGCTTCATGCACTACCTGCACGACCGCGGGATCGTGAGCACCGAGGGGCGCAAGGTCTGGGCCTTCCTCGGCGACGGCGAGATGGACGAGCCGGAGTCGCTGGGCGCCATCTCGCTCGCGGCACGCGAGCGGCTCGACAACCTCATCTTCGTGGTCAACTGCAACCTGCAGCGCCTCGACGGGCCGGTACGCGGCAACGGCAAGATCATCCAGGAGCTGGAGGCAGTCTTCCGCGGCGCGGGCTGGAACGTGATCAAGGTCATCTGGGGCAGCTACTGGGACCCCCTGCTCGCGCGCGACAAGCAGGGCCTCCTGCTCAAGCGCATGGAGGAATGCGTCGACGGCGACTACCAGGCGTACAAGGCCAAGGGTGGCGCCTATACCCGCCAGCACTTCTTCGGCAAGTATCCGGAGCTGCTCGAGATGGTCGCCGACATGAGCGACGAGGACATCTGGCGCCTCAATCGCGGCGGGCACGACCCGATCAAGGTCTACGCCGCCTATGCCGCCGCCGCCCGTCACAAGGGCCAGCCGACGGTGATCCTGGCGAAGACCGTCAAGGGCTACGGCATGGGCAACGCCGGCGAGGGGATGAACATCACCCACTCCCAGAAGAAGATGGGGGAGGCCGCGCTCAAGGCCTTCCGCGACCGCTTCAACATCCCGATCTCCGACGACCAGATCGCCGCCGCCCCCTTCTACAAGCCCCCGCCCGAGAGCGAGGAGCTCAAATACCTGCACGAGCGGCGCGCCCCCCTCGGGGGCTGCATCCCGGCCCGTCGTACCGACGCCCCGGTCCTCAAGACTCCGGCGCTCGACAACTTTGCGCCCCTGCTGGAGGGCAGCGGCGACAAGGAGATGTCGACCACCATGGCCCTGGTGCGGCTGCTCACCATGGTCATCCGCGACAAGGAGATCGGTAAGCTGGTGGTGCCGATCGTCCCCGACGAGGCGCGCACCTTCGGCATGGAGGGGATGTTCCGCCAGCTCGGCATCTACTCCTCGGTCGGCCAACTCTACGAGCCGGTCGACGCCGATCAGGTGATGTACTACCGGGAGGATCAGAAGGGCCAGATCCTCCAGGAGGGCATCAACGAGGCCGGCGCCATGTCCTCCTGGATCGCCGCGGCCACCGCCTACGCGAACCACGGCCAGAGCATGATCCCCTTCTACATCTACTACTCGATGTTCGGCTTCCAGCGCGTGGGCGACCTCATCTGGGCCGCGGGGGATATGCAGGCGCGCGGGTTCCTGATCGGCGGCACGGCCGGGCGCACCACGCTGGCCGGCGAGGGGCTGCAGCACCAGGACGGGCACAGCCAGGTGGTCGCCTCGACCATCCCCAACTGCGTCGCCTACGACCCCGCCTATGCCTACGAGCTCGCGGTGATCGTGCAGGACGGCCTGCGCCGGATGTACCAGGCGCAGGAGAACCGCTTCTACTACATCACCACGATGAACGAGAACTACATCCACCCGCCCATACCGGAGGGCGCACAGGAGGGGATCCTGCAGGGGATGTACCGGCTCCAGAGCGGCCCGGAAAAGCCGCATCGGGTCCAGCTCCTCGGGGCTGGCGCGATCCTGCGCGAGACCCTCGCGGCGGCGGAGCTGCTGGGGCAAGACTTCGACATCGCGGCCGACGTCTGGAGCGTCACTAGCTTCAACGAGCTGCGCCGCGAGGGCATAGACGCCGAACGCTGGAATCTGCTGCACCCCGAGGCCGAGCCGAGGCAGAGCCTGGTTGCGCAGCGGCTTGGCCCCACCCAAGGTCCGATCGTCGCCGCTAGCGACTACATCCGTACCTACGCCGACCAGATCCGGCCCTGGGTGCCGCGGCGCTATTTCGTCCTTGGCACCGACGGCTTCGGGCGCAGCGACATGCGCAGCCAGTTGCGCAAGTTCTTCGAGGTCAACCGCTACTACATCGTCCTCGCGGCCCTCAAGTGCCTCGCCGACGACGGCGTGGTCCCCGCCGCCCTGGCTAGGAAGGCCATCGAGAAGTACCGCATCGATCCGGAAAAACCCAACCCGGTGACGGTTTGAGCAGCGGCCGACGGGCTTAGGAGGACAGAGCGTGGCAACTGTGCGTGACTTGACCCTTCCGGACATCGGGGACTTCACCGATGTCGCGATCATCGAGATCCTGGTGGCGCCGGGGGACCGCATCGAGCCCGAGCAGTCGCTGCTCACGCTGGAGAGCGACAAGGCCACCATGGAGATCCCGGCGCCCTTCGGCGGTCTGGTCAAGGAGGTCCTGATCGCGGTCGGCGACAAGGTGAACCGCGGCGACCGCCTGTTCACGGTCGAAGCCGGGGACGAGGCGTCGGCCCCCACGCGTGAGGCAGGGCCCAAGGGCACCGAGCCGCCAGCAGCTACGCCCGCTGCGCCGAGCGCGCCCCCCTCGGGCGCGAGCCGAGAGCCGGGCCAGCGCCGCCCCGGCGAGGCCGAGCCGCGACAGGCCCCGATCCTGCCCCGGCCGGCCGATCTGGTCGCCATCGCCCGGGGACGCACCCCCCACGCCAGCCCTGCGGTGCGCCGCTTCGCCCGCGAGCTGGGCGTCGACCTCGCCCAGGTCAAGGGGTCAGGCCCCAAGGGTCGTGTCCTGAAGGACGATGTCCAGGCCTTCGTCAAGCAGGCGATGACCACGGGCACCCCGGCGCCGGTGGCTGGCCTGCCCTTCGCCCTGCCCCCCGCGCCCGAAATCGACTTCAGCCGGTTTGGCCCGATCGAGCCGGTCGCGCTCTCCCGCATCAAGCGCCGCAGCGGGACACATCTGCACCGCTGCTGGCTCACGGTCCCACACGTCACCCAGTTCGATGAGGCGGACATCACCGAGCTGGAGGCCTTCCGCGGCACCGAAAAGGAAACTGCGGCCGCGAAGGGCGTCAAGCTCACCCTCCTCCCCTTCCTGGTCAAGGCGGCGGCCGCAGCCCTCGGGGCCATGCCGATCCTGAAATCCTCGCTTGCGCCCGACGGCGAGCGCCTGATCCACAAGCACTACACCCACATCGGCGTTGCGGTGGCCACACCGGACGGACTGGTGGTCCCCGTCGTCCGCGATGCGGACCGCAAGGGGGTCTTCGACCTCGCCCGCGAGCTCGCCGAGCTATCGGAGAAGGCGAGGAA
>JALOTB010000134.1 GCA_025458165.1 Chromatiaceae bacterium
GCGCGGGGATGTTCAGGCAGCGGCAGAGGGTGATCGCCAGGTGGGTGTAATCACGACAGACGCCGGTGCGCTCGTGGAAGGCCTCGAGCGCGGTCTTGGTCGCCCGCGCGTGCTGATAGCCGAAGGTGATGTGCCGATGGACGAAATCACAGACGGCCTGGACCCGCGGCCAGCCCAGGGGCGACTGCCCGAAGAGCCTCCAGGCCGTCTCGGAGAGCCGGTCGGTCTCGCAGTAGCGGCTCCCGAGCAGGAACACCAGCGTCTCCGCCGGCAAGTCCTCGACCGCGTGCTGGGGGGCGTTCGGGTCGACCGCATCCGGCCGCCCGCTGTCGTTGACGACGTCGGAAACCCGGCTGAAATGGATGTTCAGCGTCAGGATCATGGGCGTCGGCTGCGGACACTCGTAGATCAGCTCGTATCCCACCCGGATCTGCATCCTGATCCTCCCTACTTGCCGGAGCCCGCGAATAGGCAGGCCGCCGCGGTCCCGCGAGAAGGCGTGAAGCGATCCTCCCGCCTATGAAGGCGGGCAGACTATCAGAGCGCGACAGCCCCCTCCAGGTGATTCCCTGCCGCCAGATGATTCGCCCTCGTTGCGCCCCACCGTGGCTACGCCCCCTGTCCAGAAAGCGACAACCGACGTTAGGTGAGTCCGGCTCGCCGATGCGCCAATCTCGACCAAACAACTCCGACCCCGCGGAATGCCCCGGTACCGACTGATGCGATCCGAGCCGACCGACCACTGGGACGAAGCCAGCGACCTGCGGGCCTACGCGAAGGTCAGACGCTACAGTGACTTCGCCGAGGCGGTGGGCGCCTGCGACGAGGCCAATCGTCCGGGCGGCGCCCGCCAGGATGTGATCGACGGGTCCGGCACGGAGTCCTACGCCGGAGCCTGGATCGACTGATCCGCAACACCCGACGCGCTCCGCATCGCAGCAAGCGACCTCGCTGCCCTTCGAGCAGAAACGCGCTGGGCGAGCGCTGGAAGGGCGCGCTGGGGCGTTCGCAGTGCGCGCGGGACCGGGCCGGTTCAGCATGCCCCCTCGCTCGATACGCCGAGCTCCTGTCTCCCGTCAACGCGACGAAGCCAGACCATGGCTGACCAAACTCATCGCTCTCCGCGCCCCCCCTGATGACGGCGGCCTTCTCTGGCGCGAGGTGCACGACCGGCCTGTCGGCGAGCGGCCAGAGCGGCCATCCCGACCGATCACGCGCCCGTCAACCGCGATGCCCACCTCCGTCACCGATCAGCTCGCCGCGGTCATCGCGCCGATCGACGAGCGCGGAAACGCCGACCAGTGGCGCCTCACGACGCTGAACGGGTGGTGTGGGCGCCCGGGACGACTGACCGCGCTCGCCCTCTCCCTCTGGGTGGCAGCGCGTGCCGCGGTGCACGGCCGAGCATCGGCGGCGCCCGTCTCCGAGTTCTTGGGCAAAGCGCAGGTGTTGCTTCGGCAGGGAGAGACAACGGGCAGGCTCGACCCGATTGCGGCGGAGCGCCTCCACCCGTGGTTGGAGGCGTTCCAGAGCACCGACGCGCGCGGGAATTGGGGACCCGTTCGCGTCGTCACCAACCCTAACTCAAGTTTGACAGTGAGTTTTTGATTCTTCCGCTATTCCAATTAGTTACGAGCGCGCGAGCGCGGCGTGGCACTACGCTCGCTGGTCGTTGCGGGTGCGGATCAGGCGGCCGGAGAGACCTCCCGGATCTGTTGCACGGTTGGCGGTAGGGCGACGCCCACGGCGCGGAAGACGGCGCCACAGGTCCCGCGTGCCTCGGTGCGCAAACGAAAACGCTTCGCCTGGTGCTCGACCTCGACTTCCTGGAGCGCATCGAGATCTCTGAGCACATCGGCCCATTCGTAGGCGTGTCCGGGGCCGCGAAACGGTCGAGAAGCGCCTTGCGCAGGATCAGCGCAAGGAACGAGCAGAAGACATGGCCGCGGATGGTCTCGTCGCGCTGGTGAAAGATGGGGCGCGTCTCGAGCAGGGACTTGGTCGCGCGAAACAGGGCCTCGACCTGCCAGAGCTGCTTGTACTTGAGCGCGACCTCCTCGGCGGGTAGATCGGTGTTGGTGCGCAAGACCCACTTGCCGTCGTAGCGTGCCTCGGCCTTGAGCTTGGCCTCGTCGATCTGAAAGTGCGGCCCCTGGCCCTTGAGGTACTTGCGGTAGCCGCGGTTGCCGATGAGCGACTTGTCGCCGTGCTTGAGCTGCTCGCGCAGGGCCGCGACGATGGCCGCCCGGTCTGCGGCATCCTTCTTCGCCTGATCCGCGTTGCGGCAGACGACGTAGCGGCGATCGGCCACCAGCACCTGCTTGACCGCGAGTGGCGCCGGCGCCTCCTGGCTCTGGCCTGGCTCGCGCACGATCCGGTAGCGGCCAGCGCGGGCGAGCATCTGCTCGCAGACCTTCGTCTGCCGGCGCAGGCGCGCCCCGAGGATGTAGGGCCAGCCCTGGCACTCGAGCCCGATGCGCCGTGCGCGGACCTCCGTCAGCTCCCCCTTGCCTGCGCCGAGACCAGCAGCAGCGACCTCGGTCGGGTCGTTCTGCTGCTGGCGCTCCTGGGGTTGGCCACGGCGGTGGCCATCGCTGCGGCCGTCCTCCAGGGCGGTGGCGCCCTCGGCTAGGCGCTGGGTGGCTGGGCCCCCCTGGGTATCGGGCCCCAGGGGACGGACTCTCCGCCGTCCTGCTGCTGACCAGCGCCCTGGTGATCCTTGCGGTCGCCAGTTGCGCCCAGCGGGACTTCCGGTCCGAGCCCGGTGCCCCCGGAGACCCGGGGCTCCCTGGCCTTCTGGATGCTCCTGCCGGGGGTCTGGGCCGGGCTCAACACCGTGGCCCTGGCCCAGGACCTTTTCACCCTCTTCGTCGCGCTCGAGCTCCTGACCTTCTCAGCGGTGCCCGAGTGAGCCTGGACGTTCGCGGCGAGACCCTGGCCGCGGCCCTGCGCTACCTGCTCTTCGCCCTGCTGCCCGCCGGACTCTTCGACCTCATCGCCGTCGGGCACGTCCCTACCCCCGGCCCCATCGCCTCCGCCTGGGCCGGCCCCTTCGGCTGGGGCGCCCTGGCCAAGGGTCTGGTCCCGGCGCTGGTGATGGCCGCCCTGGTCCTGGCCTTTGGACCCTGGCGTGGCCGCTCGCGGCCCGGTCCACTGGGCTGGCGGGGCCTCGGCGCCGCCGCCCAGGGCTGGGCCATCGAGCGGCTGGACTCCACCTTAAGGGGACCTCGAAAAATCCCATCCTTGGGATTTTTCGAGATGCGAAACGAAAATTGCGATTTCCGCTTCGCTTCATGTTCAATCGCTTAGGCGCTTGAAAATGGCGGGGCATCCTTGCCCCGCACGGGCACCTCGAATTCTTCGATGTACCCTTCAGGCGCTGGCCTGTCGCGGGTGTATCCCTGCTCGTCTGGTGTCTGGCCCTAACGGGTGGTGTTTTCCTGGCGCGCCCCTGACCGACTCGCCCTTGGCTGTCTTGGTCTTGGAAACAAAGACCGGCGAGCGGCGCTGATTCCACGCGTCTACCCTTGAGGACCCCAGGACGGCGATCCAGTCCCCGGACGGAGAGCCTGCCGTGGTTCCCCATGAGGCGTCGCTCAATCCGGCCGTTCAATCCTGTGGTCTTCTACGGGGCGCGCTCGGCCGGGGGCAAGAGATCCGACGACCAGGCGACCGGAGTCCGCAGCAGGAGGAGGGTCAGCCCAATGACGCCGAGGCACCTCACCCAGGGGGGTGACCGCGCCTCCCCTCGCTGTTGCGTAAACGGCAAGCAACTCAATGAATTAAGGAATGACTTCAAAGAGGACGTGGCACGCTGTCAGGAAACTCCCGACGGAAAGCGCCCGATGTTTGCGTGCCTGGGTCCGCTTTACACTTTGAGCCCTTGACTCGCCCCCCTGTCGCCGTCGGCGCGGTACGCTCGCCCAGGCTCCGCCTCCGGGATCCGGGCCCCCAAGGAGGGTAACCGCCTGGAGAGCGTTGGCAGGCGCTTGAGCTGGAGATCCATGAGAACCCTCGGCTTACTGACCCTGATGCTTTGGAGCCTTACCCACGCGGTGCTGGCCGCTGAAGACCACCGCGAAGAGCGGGTCCACTTCAAAGTCGGCACCGAGGGCGCAACGGTGAAGGGCCGCATCGAGGGCCGGGGCGACATTGACTACATCCTCGGCGCCAAGGCCGGGCAGCGCATGAGCCTGACGCTCCACGCGGACCACCCGCAGCTCTATTTCAACGTCCTGCCCCCGGGTAGCGAAGAGGCGCTGTTCGTCGGCAGCACCTCGGGCGACCACTTCGAGGGCAGTCTGCCCAAGAGCGGCGACTACCGCATCCGCGTCTACCTGATGCGGGCCGCCGCGCGGCGCCATGAAGCGGCCAGCTATCGGCTCGACATCCGCATCGAGGGCGAAACGCGTGCCCAGTCGCCGGAGTACGGCGGCGACTACGCCGATGGGCTCGCCGGCGGCCCGGACTTTTGGGAGGTCACCGGCCTCGCCCCCGGCGACACCCTGAACCTGCGCATCGGCCCCTCGACCGGAGACCGCGTGGTCGGTGAGCTGGACGCGGGCGATGTCGTGCGCAACTTCGGCTGCGGGCGGGTCTCTGGCCAGCGTTGGTGCCAGGTGGCTGGGCCGGGCGACCCCGGGTCCGAGGGCTGGGTCGCCGGACGCTATCTGCGCGAGTCCTCCTATGAACCCTAACCTTCTCTGACTGCCTTTCTAGCTCACACGGCCTGCGACCGGCCTCAACCTGGAGTGAATCGACGATGCGACTCAACCACCCCATCCTGAGCCCCATGGGGCTTGTCCTGACCCTGGCCTTTGCCGTCCCCGGCGCCGCCCTTGCCTATGACGAGAAGGACGCCATCCGCGACTGCGAGAGCCACATCCGCAGCGAATATCACCTGAGCGACCTGCGCGACGCCAGCGCCGAGAAGATCCTGGACTCGGAGCATCACTACAAGGTCCATGGCAGGGCCAAGGTGGATGGGGACAAGCATCCCTGGACGTGCGAGGTCAAGAATCGGCATGTGACCATGGCCGAATACAGCGGACCTAAGCCCAAAGGGATGGGCACCGCGGAAAAGCTGGCCATCGGGGCCGCCGCCGCGGTGGCCGCCGGGATCGCCATCAGCGAGGCGAGCAAGCACGGTGGCGAAGGCCACTCAAGCTCAGGTGGCTCCGGGGCCGCGGGCCTTCAGGACCTGGTGGGCGCGCGGGCGAGCAGCGGCGAGTCGCAGCTTGAGAGCCGCGGTTACAGGAACACCTTGAGCTTCAAGGATGGCCACAGCTCCTACACCAATTGGCGCAAGGGCTCTCATTGCGTGAGGGTGCGCACGACCAATGGACACTACGAATCGATCATCGATGTCGGTACGGAGGACTGCGAGAGCGACGGCAAGCAGGGCGGCGGCGCCGCAGGGGGCGGGGGCGCGGGTGCCGCCGACCTTCAGGACTTGGTCGGGGCAAGGGGGGCAGGCGGCGAGACCGAGCTGCAGAGCCGCGGCTACAACTATGTGGCCGGTAACAAGTGGAGCAACGGTTGGCACTGCGTGACGGTGCACACCGCCGATGGACACTTTAAGTCCATCGTCGATACCCCCATGGCGAACTGCCACTAGGCTCGCGCGCCGGGGTGGCGGATCCCACCCCGGCCGTCCCAGCGAAACCCCCGACGGGCCCCGCGTCTCGGTGCGCCCGGCCCTTCATCTCAGCCCCCTTCCTCGGTGCCGCTGCTGCGATCCCGTTGCCGGGTCAGGGGCGCCCATCAACCACTTCGTCAGGACCTTTCCAGATGCATCCGATCGATCGCCGAGCCGCGCTCCGCCGACTCGCCGCCCTCGGGCTGGCCCGCTGACCATCGTCTCGCTCGACGCCATGGACCGAGCCCTGAGCCCCAATCCTTCAACCCGCCCAACGAGATCAGCTCCATGACCATTCGATTAATCGCGGCCGCCGCACTTCTCATCACGGGCACGGCCAACGCCGGCGTCCCCTTCTTCAACGTCACCTGCCCCGGCAACCTCGATGTCCACGCGGACGAAGGGGGGCCTGTCTTCATCAACGGCAAGGAGACCAAGCTCAGGAAGTTCAATAACGACTACTACGAGGCCAAGGGTGCCGGGGTGACGCTCTCCATCAGCGTCAATCCCGACTCATCTTCCCCCGTCCGACCAGCTTGATTGTAACGTAACAGTCGGAAACTACAGGAAGTATCGCCCGGCAGGCGGGCGTAGCGCCTGGCTACA
>JALOTB010000063.1 GCA_025458165.1 Chromatiaceae bacterium
CTCGCCCTGGTGATCGCCGGGCTGGTCGGCTTCGGGGCCATGCAACTGCTCGACGGGCGCCGCCTGCAGCGGGCGCGCGTGGGGCCGCCGCGCTGAGCCGAAGAGCCGCAAACTGCTGACAGACCGCGCCCCGGCCCGCGAGCCGCTCTCAGCCGAGCCGCACCCAGAGGCGATGGCTACCGCCGCGATCAGGGAGTCGCACCCGCAGGGTGCCGTCGGTGATCGGGAGCTCGGCCCCGTCCAGACGGGCGGCGATGACCTCGCCGCGCCCGCCGCCGTTCTCGACCTCGATCGCGCACTCGGTCAGACCCTCTGGCAGCCGGTAGCGGAGCCGAAAGCCCGGCCAGTCGGCCGGGATGCAGGGCCGAAGCTCTAGCGTGCGGCCACCCTCGAGCCGGAGACCAAGGATCGACTCGATCCCGACCCGATACATCCACGCGGCCGATCCCGTGTACCAGCTCCAGCCGCCGCGCCCGACATGGGGCGGGGCTGCGTAGATATCGGCAGCCAGGGCATAGGGCTCGAGGCGGTAGGTCGCGACGCGCTCGGGGGTCGCCGTGTGCCAGACCGGACTCAGCCGTTCGAGTAGGGCCGCGGCGCGCTCCCGCCGGCCGAGCATCGCCATGGCCATCACCACCCAGCAGGCGGCATGGGTGTACTGGCCGCCGTTCTCGCGCACCCCGGCGAGATAGCCCTTGATGTAGCCGGGGTCCTTCGGCGTGTCGACGAAGGGCGGCGTGAGGAGGCGGATCAGCCCCTCGGGGTCATCGATCAGGTGGGCCTCGACCGCATCCATCGCGCGCTCGGCCCGCGCGCGCGGGACCGCCCCGGAGATCACCGCCCAGGCCTGGGCCAGGGCGTCGATGCGGCATTCGGCATCGGCGGCGCCACCCAGCGGGGTCCCGTCGTCGTAGTAGGCCCGCCGGTACCAGCCGCCGTCCCAGCCGGAACATTCGAGGGCGGACCCAAGTGCCTCGCGGTAGGCGGCGTAGCGTGCGCGCCGGATCGCATCCCCGCGGATGTCGCACAGCGGGAGGAACTCGCCGAGGAGCTTGTAGAGGAAAAACCCCAGCCAGACGCTCTCGCCTCGGCCCTCGCGCCCGACGCGGTTCATGCCGTCGTTCCAGTCGCCTGTCCCCATCAGTGGCAGGCCGTGGGGGCCCCGGGTGAGGGAGCGGTCGATGGCGCGGCAGCAGTGGTCGTAGAGGTCCGCCTCCTCGCCGCTCGGCTCGGGCTTGAGGTAGGCCTCGTCCTCGCCGGGGGCGAGGGCGCGGGCGGTGAGGAACCGTCGCCGCACGTCGAGGATGCCGGGATCACCGGTCATCCGCAGGTGCTCGCAGGTCGCCCAGGGCAGCCAGAGGAGGTCGTCGGCGAAGCGGGTGCGCAGCCCCCGCCCCATGGGCTCCGGGTGCCACCAGTGCAGGACGTCACCCTCGATGAGCTGGTGCTCGGCATGAAGCAGGATCTGGTCACGGGCGAGCCCGGGCGAGAGCAGCGTCAGATTCGCCGCGTCCTGGAGCTGGTCGCGGAAGCCGTAAGCCCCGCCCGACTGGTAGAAGGCCGAGCGGCCCCAGATGCGGCAGCCGATGGCCTGATAGAGGAGCCACCCGTTCAGCATCCAGTCGATCGCCGGCGACGGGGTCTGGACCTGCACCCGGGAAACGAGCCCCAGCCAGAAGTCCTTGGTCTCGTCGAGGGCGCGGGCCGCGTAGCCGGGGGCGCTGGCGCGAGCGACCAGGGCTTGGAGCTGGTCCTCGTCCGGGCACTCGCCAAGCAGACAGAGGCACTCGGCGGTCCCGCCCGCGGCCAACGTGAAACGCCGGCGCTCGGCGAGGCAGGGGTCGAGTCCGAGCCCCGTGGAACCGTCGAGGGCGGCCCCGGCGATCACCGCCCAGGGGCGCGTGAGATCGCCGTGCCGGCCGAGGAAGGCGAGCCGGTCACCGGTATGGTCACCGCCGAGCACCTCGGCCCCGGAGATGCGGGTCGCGGCGAAGACGATCCCGCCGGCGAAGTCGCCGGCCCCGGGATTGACCGCCGTCAGCACCCCGAGCCCAGCATCCCAGGCCGTGCGGATCGGGCTCGCGGCGGCGGGCTGGGTGCCCATCACCAGGCACTGGTAGGCGTAGAGGGCCAGGGTGCGCGGCCGGGGGCCCGGGTTGGTCAGGCGCAGGCGCAGGATGCGCACCGGGTCCGAGCGCGGCACGAACAGGCTGGTCTCCTGCCCCAGGCCCCGGGAGTCGCAGCGGAAGACACTGTAGCCAAGCCCGTGGCGGGCCTCGTAGTCCACCGGGGCGGGGAGCGGCCCGGGGAGCGGGGACCAGACCTCGCCGGACTCTTCGTCGCGCAGGTAGAGGGCCTCGCCGTGCGGGTCACTGACCGGGTCGTTCGACCAGGGGGTGAGGCGATTCGCCTGGCTGTTGCGCGACCAGGTGTAGCCGGCGCCGACCTCGCTCACCAGCAGGCCGAAATGCTCGTTGGCGATCACGTTGATCCACGGCAAGGGCGGGCGGCGCAGGGCCGTGCCGGACCAGGGCAGCGCGATGACGTACTCCCGCCCGTCAGGGCGGAAGCCGCCGTAGCCGTTGAACCCGGCCAGGTCGGGCCGGCCGGCGAGCGCGGCCGGGGCGCTGGCAGC
Source organism: Chromatiaceae bacterium (assembly GCA_025458165.1). Classification (GTDB taxonomy): domain Bacteria; phylum Pseudomonadota; class Gammaproteobacteria; order Chromatiales; family Chromatiaceae; genus JALOTB01. Next base: position 2,636 of record JALOTB010000063.1, read on the forward strand.
CTCGGGCTCGGCGGCGAGTGGCGGCTCGGCGCGCGCCTGTCGCCAAGGGGGCGCGGATGGCACCAACGCGAGCGCCGCCTCCCGGCTCGGTGCGACGCCGGTCAAGACGACGACCTCGGCCGTGCCTTCCGCCGGGAGCTCGAAGCGGGTACGTAGGCTCAAGATCGGGTCCAGCACTCGCCCCACGGCCCCACTCAGGGCCCGAAGCCCGGCGAGCGCCGCCGGGCGGTGCGGGGTGCCGCCCCGCCCGAGGAACCGCATGCGGTCGGTCTCCCACTGCGTCGCGTCCTGGCCCTGCAGGGCGTGCACCAGCCAGGGCCAGGACTCCCCGCTCGCCCGTGGGCGCCGTCGGGCGAGCAGGGCCCCGGTCGACGGGTTCCGCTCGGTCTCGACGAAGAGCTTGGCGAAGGCCGGGTGGGCGGCATCGGCGTCGGCCGGGAATAGGACGACCTCCAGGTAGCTGGTCAGCTCGATCCGCCGCGGACGCCCCGATCGGTTCATCAAGACCAGACGGCGCTCCTCGCGATCGGCATCGGTCGCGACGCGCACCTCCATCCGGGTCCTGATCCCCTCGTCCTCCCGCTCCAGCAGGACGCGCTCGGCGGAGCCCTCGATGCGGTAGCTCGCGGAGGGGACCAAGGTCGGCTGAAGCCCGACCGACCAGAATCGGCCGCTGTCCTCGTCGCGGAGATAGACAAAGCTGCCGAGGTCGTCCTGGACCGGGTCGTCGCGCCAGCGGGTGAGCGCGAGCCAACCCCAGCGCGACTGACCGGCGCCCGAGGCCGAGATCAGGACCTGGTAGCGCCCGTTGGAAAGATGATAGGTGGGGGACGCGGGGGCCTTAGGATCGAACGCAGTGGAGGTCGTCATACGTGCGGCTTAGCCGTGAGCGGACAAGATCAGCTCGGCCGGGAGCTGGGTGACGAGGATCTCCGGCGTCCCCGGGTGCGGTAGGCGGACCCCGTTGACCCAGACCGTCCCCGCGCGGTCGACGCCGGGCGGTACGACCCGGATGCCGCCGGGCGGCGGGTGCAGGTCGCCGCTCAGGCGGACGGTCAGGCAGGCGTCGGGGCGCCGGTCGATCTGGAGATCCAGCCGGCCGTAGGCCGTGGGGAGGCCCGAGAGCCCGATCGCGCCGGCCGCGAGCCAGCGAGCCGGGACGCCGGCCGCGACGACCAGTGCGCCGTCCGCCTCGCGCTCGAAGACGAAGAGGTCGCGGAAGACAAGGGCATACTCGGCGCCGATCCAGGCGTGCGGGAGATCGCCCTGGTGCCCGGGCGTACGCGGGTCGCGCCAGGCGATCTCGGGCCACTGGTTCCATGCCGGCGGACGGCGCTCGGCGAGGTAGAAATCGAGCAGCTCATGGGCCTGGTCACGGCGCCCGAGCCGGACCAGGGCCCCGATGATGCGGATCTCGTACGGCGTGTAGTTGGTCCACTCGGCCCCGCCGCCGTGCATAGCGCGAAAGCGCTCCAGAAACCGATCGAAGGTGCGGTTCAGGGCCGCCGGCGGGAGGTGCTGGGCCTCATCGATCAGGGTCAGCGCGTTCGCCACCGCCGTCGGGTCGGCATCCGCCCACTCGACCGAGCCCGGCAGGTAGTCGATCCCGCGCTCCGTCATGGTGCGCTCGATCGAGGCGAGCAGCGTGCTGCGGAAATCGTCGCTCAGGGCCGCGAGCCGGGCCGACTCGGCCGCCTCCCCGAGCTGCCCGGCAAGCCAGGCGGCGTCCTTCAAGCCCCGCAGGGCCCAGAAGTCGTCCCAATAGGCGTGCACCGGTTGGGCGAGGTAGCCCTCGTGGCTGACGGACTCGGGGAGCAGCCCGTAGCGGGCGCGGCGATCGGGGGCGAGGAAGTCGTCGGTCAGCCGCTGCACCCGCAGCCGCTCCAGATACCCGACGGCCTTCTGAACGGCCGGCCAGAGCGCCTTGGCCAGCCCCAGATCGCCCGTGAATCTCAGATAGTCGGCGACGGCGAAGATCAGCTCGCCGTGGCTGTCGTGCTCGGCGAGCCAGTCGACCCCTTGGCGGTCCACGCAGCAGGGGACATTGCCGTCGGCGCGCTGGAACCCCGCATACCAGCGGATGAAGGCGCCCGCCTCCGCGGGTCGGCCCCAGCGCAGGAGGGCGGCGGCCATCACCGCGCCGTCGCGGATCCAAGAGCGCGTGTAGCGCCGCGGCCCCGGCTGCAGGGCCGGACCGTCACGGTTGATCAGGATGTGCGCGATGGCGCTGCGGCAGGCGCCAGCCGCCGCTTGCGCCGGCGCCGGGAGGTCGAGGCCGACCGAATCCAGTGCCGACGCCCAGCGCGCCTCGGCCTCGGCGAGGAGGACCGACGGCGGGCGCTCAGACGGGAGGGGTGCTTCGACGTCGCCGCAAGCGAGATAGACCTCGGCCTCGCCAGCAGCGGGGAGCTCGAGATCGAAGGCCAGGGCCCCGGAGGCGTAGCCGAAGCCGTCGCTGGCCTCGGTCGCGGCGGGCAGCGCTCCCCGGGCCAGGTAGTCGGTGATCGGCCCTTGGTCGTAGGTCGCGACCCCAGCCGCGTCGGGCGCCGGCGTCGACCTCAGGCACTTGACCTCATTCACCCAGAGGGCCCCGTCGCGGTAGGCGATGTGGCGGACCGGGCTCACCCCGCCGACCGCCCCGAAGGCCTGCCAGGGCGGGCAGACCTGGAACGGGCGCACGGCGAGGAGCAGTCGCAGCCTGCGCGGCCGTTCGGCGCGGCTCTGTAACCGATAGCGGATCATCGGTCGGGTCGCCCCGGGGGACCCGGCCGCGAAGGCGGTGACGGTCAGGCTGAGCGCGTCCAGTGGCCAGATGACGGAGGGGATCGGAAGCTCGCCCCGCGCCAGGGCCTGGGTCGCCTCGACCTCCGCCCATCCCATCAGCGCGCCATCGGAATAGACAAAGGGCTCGATCGAGAACCCCGCCGGCTCGACCTCGACCATGCCGTCTTCATTGAGCAACGCGGGGATCGAGCCATCCGGGCCGGCGAAGGGGGTCCAGTAGGTCTGCTCGCGGGACAGCCACCGGGGATAGCGGCCGGGGTTGGCGCGCTGCGCGAGGCTGTGGAACCACTCGTTGACCGACTTCGCGACCCAGCGCGGCAGGGTCTCGATGGTGACCACGGCCGGGGCCGGTCTACCGTCCCGGGCCGAGACCTGGAGCCGAAGGCAGCGTGAGCCGCCGTTCGGCAGATAGGCGAGATTCCACCGCCCCGCCGCCTCGACCGCCTGGTAGGTCGGCCGCCAGCGCTCGCCGTCGTCGCTGGCGTCCAGGGCAAAGGCGCGTCCGTGGCCCGCGTCCGCCCACTGGATCGCGACGCCGCCGTACTCGCGGGGCTCCTGGAAATCGATCGTCAGGCAGGGGGCCGGGTCATCGCCCGAGGCGCGCCAAGACGTCTCCGCCGTCCCGTCGAGCACCGCGGCGGCCGGGTGACCGGCCCCCGCGCTCGTGGCGTGGACCAGGGGCGGTAACCCCGAGCGGGTCGCCAGTAGGCGAAGCCCTGAGATCGACAGGCGGCCGCGTCCGCCCGGGCCAGCGACCAGGCCGATCTCGACCGCGCCGAGCTCACGCGGCGCGCCGCCCCCGGCTGGGCCCCAGGCAAAGTCGATCGCACTGCCCGGGACATGGAGGGTGCGGGTCTCGGGGGTAAGCGCAAGCTCGCGCTCCTGGTACCGCCATACATTGGTGTTCGACGGGTCGACCAGCTTCACCTCCAGGGTATTCGGCGGCCCGATACCACGGATGTCGACCTCGACTGCAAAGTCGTCGGGCAGGGATAGTGCCAGGGGCTTGCGGGCGACCACGAAGCCGCCGCCGCCGTGGAAGTCGAACTCGAGACTCAGGCTGGGATGGCCGGCCTCAGCCTCCGCGTGGATCTTCAGCTCGGCGTCCCCCGGCGCGATAGCGAGCCAGCCGCCGGGCTCGGCGAGGTCGGCAAGAATTCGAGCAGGCATCGCGGGCTTACCCCCTCTGCGAAAGTCCGGATCTCGGCCCCCACGGCGGGCGACCGCCCGGGGCGCGGTAACGTTGACTACCGGGGACCTTGAAACATCCCGTCCCGGGGATCCTCCAGGACCCAAAGCGACGAACAGAATCTCCGCTTCGCTCGATTTCCAGGTGCCTGGGCATGGCGGCCGGTCCCGGTGCCGCGCGGGCACCTCGAATTCTTCAAGGTGCCCTATACTGGCGGAGCCTCCCTGTGGGCGCATCCTGACACCTTTTTCGGGCGTTCTGCGATGCGACGCGCACTCCTCGGCGACGGCGCCGACTATGTTTCAGGGCAGGGTGGCTGGGGCGGGCATGGTATCGCATCGGCACCACAGCTTTCCCGCCCCTCTGCGGAAGCGGACGCCGCGAGCCCTCCTGGGGTCGGGGTCCGGCCCCATCGCTGTTATCTCCACGGTGAGCCGTCATGAGCCCGCTGCGCGTCCCCATCAGCCGAGCGACCTGGCGCCGCTTCGCCGGGATGATTCGCACCCTCGTCGCATCCGAGGTCGGCGCTAAAGCGAAGCTCTTCTTCGTCCTGCTGATTCTGCTCCTGTTCGGCATCAATGGGCTGAACGTGGTCAGCAGCTACGTCGGTCGCGACTTCATGACCTCGATCGAGAACCGGGACATGGGCCGGTTCGTCGAGTATGCCCTGGTGTACGTCGGGGTGTTTGCCGTCTCCACCCTGGTCGCGGTCTATTACCGGTTCTATGAGGAGCGGCTCGGCCTCTTGTGGCGCAAGTGGCTTACCGAGCGGGTCCTGGATCGCTACCTGGAGGACCGTACCTATTTTCGTATGCACGCCGCCGGCGACCTGCAGAACCCAGATCAACGGATCTCCGAGGACACCCGGGCACTGACCGCGACCACCCTGTCCTTCTTCCTGATGCTCCTCAACGCGAGCCTCACCGTGATCGCCTTCTCCGGCGTGCTCTGGTCGATCAGCCCCACGCTCTTCCTCGTCGCCATCCTCTATGCCGCCACCGGCTCGGTGATGACCTGGCTCCTCGGCCGTCCACTGATCCGGCTTAACTACGACCAGCTTGACAAGGAGGCCAACTTCCGGGCGCGTCTGGTGCACGTGCGCGAGAACGCCGAGTCCATCGCCCTGCTGCGGCGGGAAGGCCGACTGCGAATTCGGCTGCATGACCGAATCGACCGCCTGACGGCCAACTTCCAGCGGATCATCGAGGTCAACCGCAACCTGGGCTTCTTCACCACGGGATATAACTATCTGATTCAGATCATCCCGGCCCTGATCGTTGCCCCCATGTTCATTCGCGGCGAGACGGAGTTCGGTGTGATCACCCAGTCCGCCATGGCCTTCGGGCATCTCCTGGGCGCCTTCTCCCTGATCGTCACCCAGTTCCAATCGATATCGGCCTACACGGCCGTCATCGCCCGTCTCGGGGCCCTGGCCGAGGCGATGGACCGCGTGGTCCAGCCGCGCACGCCGACCATTACCTACGGCACCGACTGCGAGCGTGTGGCCTTCGAGGGGGTCAGCTTGCACTCACCCCGCAGCGGGCGCCATCTCGTCACGGGGCTCAACCTGTCCGTGCCAAAGGGCACCCATGTCCTCATCCGCGTCCCCGACGAATCCGCGAAGACGGCCCTCTTTCGCGCGACGGCTGGGATCTGGGACCAGGGCGAGGGGCACGTCCTGCGCCCGAACAACGACGACCTATTGTTCTTGCCCGAGCGACCGTACATGCCGCCGGGGACACTGCGGGAGGTCTTGCTACGCAGCGGTACCGAGAAGCGCTTCTCCGACGAGCGTATCCTGCGCACCCTGCGCACCCTCAATCTGGTCGCCGTGGTCTACCGTGCCGGGGGTCTCGATGTCGAGCACAACTGGGGTGAGCTCCTATCGCTCGGCGAGCAGCAGCTCCTCGCCTTCTCGCGCGTGGTGCTCGCCGACCCGAGCTTCGTCTTTCTCGACCACCCCAGCCGCGCGCTGAGCGAATGCCAGGTCGATGGCCTGCTCTCCCTGTTGCGGGAGCGCGGCATCACCTACCTCACGCTGGGCGATGAGGACGAAGACGAGGCCTGGTACGACCAGCGCCTCGATGTCGCCGCGGACGGGTCTTGGACGCTGACCCAGCTCCCCAACAAGGGCGCGGCGCGCAGCGAGACCCCCGATCCTCCAGCCGCGGGGCTGGCGGTTCCATCCAGCGTCTGACGACGCCCGAGCGACCTAACCCGGTGCCTCGCCAAGCGATGAACGGATTTCCGGCGGACTTTCTCTGGGGCGCCGCCACCTCCGCCTATCAGATCGAGGGCTCGCCCCTGGCCGACGGGGCCGGGCCAAGCATCTGGCACAGGTTCAGCCGCGAGCCGGGACGGGTGCTCGGTGGAGACACCGGGGACCTCGCCTGCGACCACTACCGGCGCTATCGCGAGGATCTCGCACTGATGGCCGGGCTCGGCATCAACGCCTACCGCTTCAGCGTCGCCTGGGGACGGGTCCTCCCCCAAGGGGGCGGGCCGATCAACCGACAAGGACTGGGCTTCTACGACCGGCTGGTCGACGAACTGCTCGCGCTCGGCATAGCGCCCATGCTGACCCTCTACCACTGGGACCTGCCGCTGGCCCTCGACGAGCGCGGCGGCTGGTGCCATCGCGACATCGCGGGCCGGTTCGCGGACTATGCGGAGGTCCTCTTCCGGGCCCTCGACGACCGCGTCCGGCTCTGGCTGACCCTCAACGAGCCCTGGGTCAGCGCCGTGCTCGGCTATCAAACCGGGGTGCATGCCCCTGGTCGCCAGGGCCTGAGCGAGGCGGCCTTGGCCGCGCAGCACCTGCTGCTCGCCCATGGCGAGGCGGTTGCGGCCTATCGGGCGACGGGGCGTCATCGGATCGGCATCGCCGTCAACCTGGAGCCCCAGCACGCGGCCTCGGAGCGAGCCGAGGACATCGAGGCGGCGGCCCGCCGCCACGCCTACGTCAACCGCTGGTTTCTCGACCCCATCCTGCTCGGGCGCTACCCCGACGGGCTCTCGGCGATGTTTGGTGCGGCCTGGCCGCAGGTATCGCCCGAAGACCTGGCGCGTATCCACGCCCCCGTCGACTTCCTCGGGGTCAATTACTACTCGCGCGGCCTGGTCGAGTGGGATCCATCGGATCGGCCGGCGCAGGCGAGGGTCATCTCGCGCATGGGGACGGAGCGCACCGCGATGGGCTGGGAGGTCTACCCCGAGGGTCTGACGGAGATCCTGCTCTGGCTCCGTCGCGAATACGGCGAACGGCCGCTGTACCTCACCGAGAGCGGTGCGGCCTTCGACGACCCGCCGCCCGCCGATGGGGTCGTGGCGGACCCCGAGCGGGCGACTTATCTGCGGCGCCACCTCCGCGCGGCGGAGTCCGCGCTCCGGCAGGGGGTCGATCTGCGCGGCTACTTTGTCTGGTCGCTGCTCGACAATTTCGAGTGGGCTTACGGCTACTCCAAGCGCTTCGGCCTGATCCATGTCGACTTCGCCACCCAGAGGCGCACCCCCAAGGCGAGCGCCTGGCTCTACCGCGCCATCATCCGGCAGGGCGGCGCCAACCTCGCGGACAGTCCCGACCCCGCCTGAAGGAGCCCCGTCCGGACCGGGAGCGGATGGCGGTCAGTCCCGGGCAGTGTCGACCGGCGCTCTCGGCCCCGACCAGAGCAGCTCATGCAGCTCGAAGAGTCCGTCGCGATGGGAGATCAGCGCCCGTTTCTCGCCCGCACTCAGGGTTTCCGCACCCTCGTCCTGGAGCTGGAAGATCAGCCCCTCCAGGTAATGGCGGCGCCGGCGGCTCGGTGTCTGCTCCGGCAGGAGCGAGCTGTGCAGGGCATAGGCGCAAGGGTCGACCACCGCGCGGAGCCAGGGGTCCTTGCCCTCGATGCCGCGGCACGGGGGCGCCGGCGGGGCCGAGATCTGCTGATCGAGGAGCTGTAGCACGCGCGGACGGGCGCTCTCCTCGGCCGCCAGGAACAGCCCCGCGCGGCGGGCCAAACGACCGAGCGAGGTCCGGCTGGTGAGCATGGAGACGGGGACCGCCAGGAGCAGTCCCGCCAGCACCGGCGTGAACCAGGGAAAGAAGGAGGGGACGTAGTAATACGCGACGAGCCCCGTGGCCACGCCGATCAGGGTCTGATAGGCGTGGGCCCCGATGGCCTCGGCGAGCCCGGTTCCGCGGTCCCCGCGTTGCTGGGTGGGCCAACCCACGTTCTGACGCAGCAGGATGGCGAGCACGAACTTGCTCTGGAACAGCATCAGCACCGGGGCGAGCAGGACCGAGAGCAGGCTCTCGATCACAACGCTAAGGCTAGCGCGTGAGAGCCCGCCGAACCGCTTGGCGAGGCGAGGCCGGGCGGCAAGCAGGACCAGGGCCAGGATCTTGGGCAGGAAGAGCATCGCCAGGGTGACGAAGAGCACCGTGGTCATCTCGACCGCATAGGACTCCGGCCAGACCGGGAAGAGGTTGTGCCCGAAGAAGTAGGCCGGGCGCTCCAAGGACTGGAGATAGGCCGCAAACCCGGCGACGATCAGGAACAGGAGCCAGAGTGGTGAGGCGACATAAGACATGACCCCCATCGCGAAATGGACCCGGCTCAGCGGCTTGAATCCGCGGGCGAGCAGCAGCCGGCTGTGCTGCAGGTTACCCTGGCACCAGCGCCGGTCGCGCTTGGCGTAATCGATCAGGGTCGGCGGGACCTCCTCGTAGCTGCCACCAAGGTCATAGGCGAGCCAGACCCGCCAGCCGGCGCGGCGAAGCAGTGCCGCCTCGACAAAGTCGTGGCTGAGTATGTCCCCGCCGAACGGCTCCTTCCCCGGCAGCCTCGGCAGGCCGCAGTGATCCGCGAACGGTTTGACCCGAATGATGGCGTTGTGGCCCCAAAAGTTGCTGGTCCCGAGCTGCCAGTAGGACAGCCCGGCCGCGAACATGGGCCCGTAGAGGCTCCCCGCGAACTGGAGCATCCTCGCGAAGAGCGAGCTGTGGTTGACCGGCACCGGTGGGACCTGGATCAGGCCGACGCCTGGGTTGCGCTCCATCCGCGCGACCAGCTCGACCAGGGTGTCGCCGGACATGATGCTGTCGGCGTCGAGCACGATCATGTACCGGTAGCGTCCGCCCCAGTTGCGGCAGAAGTCCGCCAGGTTTCCGCTCTTGCGGCTCGTGTTCTCGACGCGGTTGCGATAGAAGACGCGGCTCGGTCGGCCGAGCTCCACCGACCACTGGCGCCAGAGCAGCTCCTCCTGCACCCAGACATTCGGGTCGCGGGTGTCGCTAAGGATAAAGATCTCGAAACCCTCGTGCTTCCCGGTCTCGACCAACGATTGATACATCGCCCGAAGCCCCGCGAAGACGCGGGCGGGGTCCTCGTTGTAGACGGGCATCACCAGGGCGATCTTGAACGCCTCCGACCCCTCGGAAACCGGCTCGCGGCCGGCGGTGGCGATGGCGTAAGGGTCGCGCCCCCGTAGCAGCAGGAGGAAACCGAGGGTCGCCGTCCAGAAGGAGGCACTGATCCACAGGATCAGGATCGCGTAGAGGACCAACATCAGGAGCTCAAGGGCGCGGATACCGCCCTCCTGGAACGAGGCGCTCAACAGGATCATGGCGCCCAGGGTCGTCAAGAGCACGAGCGAGAAGTAAACGGTGCGGCGATAGTGGTGACCGGGGACACCACGCCCCTGGGGAGTGCTCATGGATGCGGACTCGTGGGTGCTCGGCCGACCACCAACCGCCGCAGCCGGGCGGCGATGCGCTGACGCACGCCATAGCAACAAAGGAGGATGGGGCTCGGCGGCATGTCGAGCATCGCGGGCTCCGGGGTCGGCTGCGCAGTGGCGGCGCGGATGGCCCCGGCGATGCTCTCGCCGGCGACCCCGGCGAAACGCGCGGTCCAGCCGGGCGCCGCGCCGCTCAGCACGGCGGCGCGGGCGGCGAGCAAGGTGTGGCGCTCCCCAGCCATCCCGAGCTCGCCGTCGAGCCACTCATCGAGCAGGCCGTTGACCTCCTCGATCGCGGCCTCCAGGGGGTCCTCGACCTCAGCCGACGCCATGCGCGCCAGGAGGCGATGACGGACGCGCGCGCCCAGGAGCTCGAGCTCGAACGCGTCGATCACACCCATGGCGCGCAGATAGTCCCCCACCCGCTCCGCCGCGCCGGACCAAGGGTCCGGCCTCTCGGACTCATCGGCCGGCGGCTCGCCCGCGCGACCGAGCCCCGTCCAGCCCTCGACCGTTGGTGTCATTCCCGAACCCAGTGGTAGGTCCAGGTCTCGCTCAGCACGTCATCGCCCTCGCGCAGGAAGGCGCGCAGATCGACGGGGGTATCGCCATCCGGGGTGAGCTCGAAGAACAGCCGCCAGCCCTGGATCTCCGGATTGGGCTGTGCGACCACCAGCTCCGACAGGGTCCCTGCGGAGACCGTGACGACTGCCTCGACGGGTGTCTCCGGGGGCAGGCTGGCGAGGGTGTCCCCTTCGAAGTCGAGGACGAACTTGCGGACGTTGCGATCCAGGACGTCAGTACCGCCGGCCCCGATCCGCGTGGAGCGGACCCTGCCCCCGAGCAGCTTGGCCTCGGGGTCGGCGCTGAAGCGCAAGCGGTATTCGACCTGCATCTGTTGCCCTGCCTCGACCTTGGCCTGCGGCACCCAGAAGGCGACGATGTTGTCGTAGCGCTCGGAGTCGCTCGGGATCTCGACGAGCTGCACGAAGCCCTTGCCCCAGTCCCCGAGCGGCTCGACCAGGGCGCTCGGGCGATCCTGGTAGTGGGCCTCAAGGTCCTGATAGTGGGTGAAGTCGCGGTCGCGCTGCAGCAGGCCGAAGGCCCTCGGGCTCTCGACCTCGAAATCGGCGATGCGCAGGCCCGCGGGGTTGGTCAGCGGGCGCCAGATCCGTTCGCCGTGCCCTGTCTCGATGATCAGTCCGTCCGAATCGTGGACCTCGGGCCGGAAGTCGTCCATGAACCGCTCGCTGTTCTCGCCGTGGAAGAACATGCTGGTGAGCGGGGCGATCCCGAGCTTTTCCACCGAGTCGCGGAAAAAGAGCTGCGCCTTCACGTCGACGAGCGTTTCCAGACCCGGCTGGATGCGAAAGCGGTAGGCCCCAGTCACGCTCTCGCTATCCATCAAGGCATAGACGGTGATCTCAGTGGCGTCGCGCGAGGGCTTCTCGATCCAGAACTCGCGGAAGACCGGGAACTCCTCCTTGTTACCCAGGCCGGTATCGATGGCCAGGCCGCGGGCGCTGATCCCGTAGTGGAGCCCTTGGGCGACGGCGCGGAAATAGCTCGCCCCGAGGAAGACCGCGACCTCGTCGAAGACGTCGTCGCGATTGAGCGGGTAGAGCAGGCGCAGACCGGCGAAGCCGAGATCCGCCGGGATATCGGTCGGAACCGGATTCTTGCCGTAATCGAACAGGTCGCCGACGAAGTCCACCGGGACCACGCGTCCCTGGTCGACGACATTGACCACCACGCGGTCCTTGAACATGAAGCCGCGCGGGAAGAACTGAACCCGGAAGGGCAGGCCCTCCGCCCCCCAGAGGGAGTGATCGCGCTGGAAACGGATGTCGCGATACTTGTCGTAATCCAGATCAGCGAAGTAATGGGGCAGCTCGGGGCGGTCGGGGGCATAGGCGCGGGCCGCAAGGTCACTGGCTCGGCGCGCGACCGAGGCGAAGGTAAACCCACCTGCGGCGCCCTCGTCGATGCCGGTCGAATCGATGGTCCCCTGCGCTACGGCCAGGCCAGCGGATACCGAGGCGATGGTAAGCACCAAGAATGCGCTCAGGACGCGAAAAACTCGTTTGCCCATAAAGTGACTGCCCTACTGCTAACGCCTGTAACTGACGATCGACACACCCAGTGAAGGGGACCCTGTAAAGATCCAAGGTACCCGTGCGGGGCATGGATCCCACTCCCTCTTCCAGCGCCCAAGCGCTTGAAAATAAGCCTAAGCGGTAACCCCGCTCTTCGCTCCGCCTGTCGAAGAGCACCAGGGGAGGCATGGTTCGAGGCCCCCGGAGTCGGGATCCCTCGAACGCCGTGCGAATGCGCGCGGAGGGCGCCGGACGCGGCCTACCGCCGCGGCGTCCGACGTGGTCGCGCCCTCACATCGGCAACCCGTGGTGTCTTTACCACCCGATCGCGGGCCAGGTCATCGCGATGCCCAACCCTCGAACAGGGAGCGCGCTCAGAAACCGTCGCGCTCCCTGGCCCCAAGATCACGGGATTGCGTACCTATTGTAGCGCTGAAACCACCCGCAGTGGGTCGCGCCCCTGCCGGCGGGTGGTGTGTGTCGCCAGCGCACCACCCGACGCCCCGCTGGGTCGGTGCTATCATCCCCCACGCAGCGTCGGCCCGCCCCCGAAGGGCGCGTTGCGCCGCCCGCTCGCGCGGGCTGGACCGCGCCCAGCACCGGCGGCACTTGACAGCAAGGTCCTGCGGCAGGGTTCGGTCGGCGGGGGCAATGCGCGGATTGCCGCCGACGCCCAGCCGGGCGCAGATCGCCTCGTCCCGAGTTCAACCTGAGACGGAGAAACGCATCATGAAACGGCTCGAGCACGGGCTCGAACTGATGATCTTCAACAGCCGCTGGCTGCTGGCGCCGATCTATATCGGCCTGGTGCTCAGCGTCCTGCTCCTGCTCTTCAAGTTTGTGCAGGAGTTCTTCCACATCGTCGCGAACATGCTCGGCTCCAGCGAGAGCGACGTGATCCTGGCCGTGCTCACCCTGGTCGACCTGTCACTGGTCGCCAACCTGTTGCTGATCGTCATCTTCAGCGGCTACGAGAACTTCGTCTCGAAGATCCACACCGACGAGCACGAAGACCGTCCGGAGTGGATGGGGAAAGTGGACTTCTCTGGGCTCAAGCTCAAGCTGGTGGCCAGCATCGTCGCCATCTCGGGTATCGAGCTGCTCAAGGCATTCGTCAACATCGCCGCCTACACCAACACTGAGCTGGCGTGGAAGGTCGGTATTCATGCGGTGCTGGTGGTTTCGGGCGTGCTGCTGGCCTGGATGGACCGCATCGCGGCAAGCACGAAGCATTGAAGCGGGTCTGACACCTCGTGCTCCCCCTTTGCGGCGAGAACGGCCGCTCGTGCCCGAGGCGCACGAGTCGGCCTTAAGGGGCGAGTGGGTGGTCGGTAAGACCGTCCGGACGGACGCCCACAACCGCTACTATTTCGCCGGCCGGATCGAAGAGGAGACGATCGCGGGCTGGGGTCTCCCGTGCGCGTCAAATTAGCGGCAGGCCCGACCAGGCTCGGCCCCCGATCCGCCCGAGGTCAGCCCCAGGTCTACGCCGACCTCGTGACGCGCGGCGGTAAAGGCCGGTGAGTCCGCGCGCCGCCCCGACTCGACCCCCACCGACTGTCGAGCCAGGCGAGCGATCCGGGCATCGAGCGCGCGGCGACCGCCGCCCGACGACTCCTCGGCGATGCAACGGAGCACCACCTCCATCGCGCTCGGGTCAAACCCCGCGCGCCGCAAGATGTGCACCGCGATCTCATCCGCCTCGGCCTCCGCCTCGGCGTCGAAGTGCTGCGTCAGCGAGCCAACCTGAAACTGCTGGCCCGAGGCGGGGCGGCGCCGGCAGAAGTGCCCCGCCTTCTCGTGGGCGATCTCGTGGGCGAGGACGGCGGCCAGCTCCGCCTCGTTACGGACCAGGGCGAACAGGCCATCAGTGACCACGAAGCGGCCCCCGCCGACGGCGAAGGCATTAGGGGCGAGATTGCGCACGACGTGGAACTGCCAGCGATCACCGCCGCCAAGCCCCGCCTGTCGGACAAGGCGCTCGCCCAGGTCCTGCACGTACTCGGTAACCGAATCCCCGGACCCGCGGAGCGGCCATTCCGCCTGAATCCGCTGCATCGCCGCCGCGCCCTGGTGCTCGCGAGCCGCGCAGTCGTCGGCGCCACTGCCCCATCCGAAGAGGCCGGCGAGCGCCGCGACCGCGATGAGGACGGTACCCGCGGCCACCTAGGAGCGGACGACGAAGGTGGACTCGGTCTCGTCGTAGCTCTTGCCGGCCTCGACGCGATGGACCACGACGTAGGTGCCGGGGGTGGCACTCGCGGGGATCGGCACCTCGGCGTCCGCCGCCCATCCGCCGGCCTCACGCTTATTACGCTGCGGCTCCATGTTCGCCATGACTTTACCGTCCTTCTTCAGCGCCCAGCTCTCCTTGACCGTGGTTGCGGTCTCGCCCTTGGGCAACATCAGCGAATAGTCCGTTGCCAGCTTGACGGTTTCGCCGGCCTTGACCGTCTTCGGGGCACTCTTGCCTTTACGGATCTTGACTTGGGTACTGTCCACCGGCTGGGTGAGAGCATACAGGCGCTGGTCCGCCTTTTCGGAGCGAACCTGTCGGGCCTGATACTGGTTGAGCTTGACCACACCAAACCCAAGCAAGCCTCCGATCGCCGCGCCGCCCGCACAGCCACGCGCGGTGCCTGTGATCGCGGCACCGATGCCACAGCCCACCAGGGCGCCGATGCCGGCGCCGGTGGCCTCCTCGCTCACCCCACCCGTCGTTTGACAGCCCGACAACACCACCCCAGCCGCCGCAATCACGGCGGCGAGCCGCAGACCAATTTTGCTATTCACAACAACAATCTCCCTCTCTTCGTTGAACCAAACTGCCCATTCCCAAGTCCCTCGTCGAGCGCCCGCGCGCGCCTAAAACCCCTGCTTTACCTCAGTTGCCGCCGGGCACGGCAGCCTGCGGTGAATCAAAATAGGGATTTCCATCCGGGAGCAGCGGAATCTTCTGAGACAGCTTCTCCATCTGCTCCATCAGCTCCGGAACCGGCGGCGGCTGGATCGCCTCGAAGCTCGCATCGTCGTAAACGTACTTCCCGCTGCCACTCGGGTACTCCACCCCGAGCTTGAGGTTATGCCGCTCCCCATCGACCGGCACGTAGGAGCGGAACACGATCACGTAATCACTCTGAAGAATATTCTGGATCTCCTCGACGATGCGCTGCATGCGCTCCGTGGTCTCGCCTATGTTGTAATAGATGCCGAAGGAGTTCTTAGAGAGGGCTTCGAGGTTGCGGAAGTAGGCCGGATCGGTCTTGGAATAAGCAAGTGAGTAGATCGGGATCGGGATGGCCAGGCCCGAGATCCGGGTCATCAGCTCCTCGCGCGATACCGCACTGCCTTCGTCGCGCCCGTCAGAGAAGACGACGACCGAGCAGGAGATGATGTAGTTGCCGCTGGTCACCGACCCTTGCGCACTCATCGCGCACATCTGCATGGCCGCACCGATGCCGTCGTAAAGTCGGGTCTTCATCCCGTCGGCCCGGATGTCGGCGATCCGCCTCGCCAGCGCCATCCCGTCCCGCTCGAACTGTGAGACCAGCTCGAACCCGTCCTTGCTGTCGCGTAGCGCGATCACCGCCACCTCATCCTGAGGCCGCTTGCTCTCGATGAATCGGACCGCCGCCCGCAGCGAGGCATCGAATGGTTTCCCCAGCATCGACTTGCTGGCATCGATCACGAGCACCGTCCTGGTCGCTTCCATCCTCTGGCGGATCGACTGAATCCCGTACTGACGTTTCATCGCGTCATAGGGACGCCCCTTCACCATCAGGCCGATATTGCGCTCGTTGAGGTTGACGAGTGGCTGCATCTGGTCGTCGAAGGAACGCAGATAGGCCTGCACGAATGGGTAGAGGCTGTAATCGACCCGGTAGATCTTGAGGCCATAGCCCCCAGGTGCGGCGAAGCCATAGCCTTGTCCCAGCACCGGGCCGATCCAGGTCATCAGCAGCGCCGCGAAGGCGAGGGCCGCCCCCATCAAGGTTCTCCGAGAGACAAGACAACATCCGAGGTTCTTCATGCTCACACTCTCCTCTGTCACGGTTAGCCACTGGGTCAATCGGTCTTGCGCGCCCCTTTGGGGATGATCGCCCAACCGTCCTGCGATTGAACGGGGGGCTGCTTGACGGGGGTCGGTTTCGGTTTCGGCTTGGGGGCAACTGGCGGGTCGACGGCCCGCTCGGCAACGGGCGGCGCGGGCTCGGATGCCGGCGGCTGCGGGTCCTCGCCCTCACGATTACGGTGCGACTCGAAGAGGTCCATCAGGGACCCGGACGGCGTGGCCTGCGGAACGGTCGCGAGCTGCTCGTGCGAGTAGATCGATGGAAGGTCCGCGGCCGACCACCTCGGCATTGCCGGCGGAATCTCGGTGGCTGGGCTCTCCTGGCCCCTGCCCCCGAGCGAGGGCTGCAGCGCGCCGGTTTGGGAAGGCGGCTCGGGGCTCGCCCCTATCGCCGGGTCTGTGGCCGCAGGGAGCGGACCGGCGCCCAACGCGCTGCTGGGCTCGCCGGCCGTGCTGGGCCGCGCAGGTAATCCGGGCGGCGGCGTGGCGACCGTTGCTGCTGGCAACGACGGAATTGCCACCTGGACCGAGTCCGGTGGACTGGCGGGAAGATGGGCCGGCGCGGGTGTCGCGAGCGCTGTCCCCTGCTCGCCCGGGGCTGGAACGACAGTGGGCGGCGCGAGCGCTGGTTGCGCCTCCGCCTGCTCGGCCGGCGCCTGCACCACTGGCGCGGCAGGTACCGCCGGCTGGGCGGTGTCGGCCACCTCCCCCGAGCCGCCCGCGCCCTGCTGCTGCCACCACCAACCGCCGCCGATGGCCGCCCCGATCAGCACCAACGCAGCGACGGCGGCACCACCGCGCCGTTTCCGCCGCGGCTTGGCGGGCGGCGGCGACGGCTGCGCGATACTGACCGCGGCGCGCTCCGACGCCCGCGTCGAAAGCCCGTGGGTTGAGAGCTGAACGCTCGCGAGCCGCACCTCGCCGGCGGTCGCCCCCTGGCCCGCGAGCCCCTCGGCCCCGGTGACCAGGACGGTGCGGGCGCTCTCGCCGCCCGAGCGCACCAGCCCCAGCACCCGCGCGAGCTCCTCGATCGACTGCTGGCGCAGGTTGATGTTGAGCTCGAGCGCCTGGAGGATCACCTTGTCGAGCAGCGGCGGGATCTCCGGGGCGAAGTGCGACGCCGGCTCCAGGATCTTGCCGACCACCCGCTCGTGAGCCGGGGTCGGAACCTGGCCGGTCAGGGTGCTGTAGAGGATCGCGCCCAGGGCGTAGACGTCGGAGCGGGCATCCGTGCCCGTGCCCAAGACCTGCTCGGGCGGGCTGAATCCGTGGGTGACGGCCCTCCCGAGGGTACGGGTGACCGTCTCCGGGCTCGACTCCTTGGCGATGCCGAAGTCGATCAGCATCACCCGGTTGTTGTCGTCGAGCAGGACGTTCTCGGGTTTGAGGTCGCGGTGCACCACCGGCGGCTGCTGGGCGTGCAGGTAGGTCAGCGCATCGCAGATCTGCTCCGCCCAGGGCAGCAGAACGGCCACTGGGATGCGCCCG
>JALOTB010000135.1 GCA_025458165.1 Chromatiaceae bacterium
CCGATCGGGTCGTCGGTGGTCCTTGTCATAGGGCGAGCCCCCTCAGCGCGAAGGCGCTGATCATCATGCCGGTCACATAGACGGTTACACCCAGCGCGCTGTACCAGGTCGCCCGCGCCAGCGGGTCCTGGAGGAAGCGCACCATCAGAGCGAGCTGGGTGGCGAGGACGAGCCCTACGGCGGCCGCGTGCAGCGGCTGGCCCCAGAGCGCGAGGAGCGCAATCACCGCCACCTGCGGCAGGGCCATGATCACACAGGCGACCCAGGCCGAGCGCCGCACCCCGAGCTGCACCGGAAGCGAGCGCACGCCCATGCGGCGGTCGCCCTCGATCGCCTTGAAGTCGTTGAGCGTCATGATGCCGTGGGCGCCGATGCTGTAGAGCACGGCGAGCGTGAGGATGCGCGTATCGGGCAGCGCGCCGCCCAGTATCACCGCCGCCCCGGTGACCCAGGCCAGGCCCTCGTAGGAGAAGCCGACCGCGGCGTTGCCCCACCAGCCGTTCTGCTTGAGCCGCAGCGGCGGGGCGCTATAGGCCCAGGCGAGGAGCAGCCCGACCGAGGCCGCCCAGAGCACCCAGGTCCCGAGCGAGGCGGCGACGACGACCGAGAGGTGGGTCCAGATCAGCGCGATGTAGAGCCCCCAGCGCCCCGGGATGCGCCCCGAGGGGATCGGCCGCTGCGGCTCATTGATCGCGTCGACATGGCGGTCGAACCAGTCGTTGACCGCCTGACTGGTCCCGCAGAGCAAGGGGCCCGCCAGCACCACGCCGGCGAGCAGCAGCCCCCAGCGCCCCTCCAGCGGCACGCCGGACGACACCACCCCGCAGGCGAAGGCCCACATCGGCGGAAACCAGGTGATCGGTTTCAGCAGCTCCACCACCGCGCCCGGCGGCAGGCGGGCAGGGGCAGCCAGGCTAGAGACGGGGCGGCTCATGGGGTGAAAGTATAACTGACACCCACGGATGTCAACTTAGCTTGACACTTGGTTGCTTGCCCGAGGCTCGTGTCCGTTGATTCTTTGCCATCGCGCAGAACGGCAGCACTTAGCTGGTCGCACAGCACAGGGCGCATGGTGCCCACAAGGTCCGCGCCCTACCGGGGGCAGCCCGCCTCTGCCGCCGGGTCGGAAGGCTTGACACCCGATGCGTCCAACGCCTGCCGGTGCCCGGTGCACACATGCTGGGCGAAACCCGCGCCCGCCTCGGCGTAGAGGTTGAACACCTGGCTCACCCCGGCGGCCCGCAGCACGGACTCGTCGTCGGGGTACTTGGCGACGGCGCCGATGACGCCGTCATAGCCCTCCTTGATGAGCTGCTGGGCGGCGAAGCGGTTCTCGGAGACCTGCGGCATGGCCAGCAGCACGACCTTGATGTGACCGTCGCGGAGCTCCAGCCGGTGCCAGAAGTCGGCGTCGGTGGCGCTCGCCTGAATCACGTTGCGACCGGCGGCCCGGTGGCGCGCCGCGGTGTCCGGGTCGGAATCGATACCGACCGGCATTAGGCCCTTGTCGAGCACTAGGGTCTCGTAGGCCCCGGTCCCGACGCGCCCCATGCCCATGATCATGGCGTTGGCGTCGCCGGGGTCGATTTCGCGCTCGACCGGGAGGCGCACTGCCCGCTCCTGGTGCCGCAGCCGTTCGCTGAAGAGGGCGTAAAGGTCATGAGACCGGATGTTGAGCCAAGAGGCGATGACCATCGAGAGCCCGAGTGTAATGGCGACGATCGCGAGCCAATCGGGCGACAGCCACCCGTTGCGCGCGGCGATGGTCTCGACGATCAGTCCGAACTCGCTGTAGCTCGCAAGCGACAGGCTCCCGAGCAAGGCGGTGCGTGCGCGCAGGCGGAACGCGAGCAACAGCTTTCCGAACAGAATCGCCTTCACCAGCAGCATGAGTACGAGCAACGCCACCACCGGCGCCATGTCCAGGCTGGGCGCGGCGGTCAACCCGATGCTCAGGAAAAAGCCGACCAGAAAGAGGTCCTTGAGCCCGAGCAGCGTCCTCGCGAGCTCGGTCGACTTGGCATGGGGCGCGAGCAGCACCCCGAGCAGCAAGGCCCCCAGATCCCCCTTGACGTCGAAGACCTCGAAGAGCTGGGCGCCGCCAAGGGCGACGGTGATGCCGAAGAGCAGCAGCAGCTCCCCGTGCCCAGCTCGGTCCAGCACCCGCCCGATGACGCCGCGCAGCGGGATCAACGCGAGCAGCAGGAGGGCCCAGAGGCTCGGGATCTTGCCGAGCGAGAAGGTCAGGAAGAGCACCGCCGCCAAGTCCTGGACGATGAGGATACCGATCGCGATGGTGCCGTAGAGGGCCGTCATCTCGCCCTTGTCCTCCAGCACCTTGACCGCGAAGACGGTGCTCGAGAAGCTGAGCGCGAAGGCCAGGATCAGCGCGCTCTCGGGCTCGATCTCATCGGCGTAGGGCAGGCCCAGCGCGCCCAGGAGCAGCAGCAGCGGGACCAGCAGGGCGACGAAGGCGATCATGTGCAGGCCGGCGACGCCCCAGACCTGAGGGGCGGCGAGGCTCTTGAGCTTGAGCTTGAGGCCGATGGTGAAGAGCAGCAGGGTCACGCCCATGTCCGAGAGGGTGCTGACCATCGGGGTCGCCTGCGCGCCGACGGCGTGCAGGCCGAAGCCGGCCACCAGATAACCCACCAGTGGCGGCAGCCCGATCTGCCGGGCCACCAGGCCGGCAGCAAAGGCGATCGCCAGCCAGCTAATCGTGTCGATCATCAGTCGAGCCCCCCTCAGACTGCGATCCGCCGACGGAACCGCAGTCCGAGGCGGATACCCGGTCGATGGTACCAGCCTGGACCGGGGATCGGTCCTTATCGGTTGACGAGGCCGTGGAGCGGCCTCCCCCTGTCAATCGGCCGCCATCGCCATTCCGGCAGGGATTACCCGGATCCTGAGGCCATGGACGGCAAGGGGACAGCGAGGGGCGGTGCGGGTTTGGTCCCGGCGCCGTGGCTCGATCGCGGACTCATCCTCCCCGGTCTCTGGGCCCCGCCATTCCCTGCCGGGACGGCGGCGTTGGTGGCTCGGCTCGACCCAGGTCCTGTCCTTCGCGGTACCGCCATCCGAGCGGGGAATGGCTGGGCAGCGTCGCCCCGCTTTGCACCGCCGATTCGGTTGGTGATAGCTTGCGCGACGCCCGACGCGGCAGCGAACACCGGCATCCGAGCGAGGCGCGCATGAGCGGACATCGAGACCGAGTCACACCAGCCAAACCGGCAGCCCCCCCTGGGGCCGCGCGCCAGGCGCGGGTCGTCGCCCTGGTGATCGGGGGGCTGTCCCTGGCGCTGATCGGCGCCTTCATCGCCATGATCTTCTTCGTCCAGGACGAGGTACCGCTCCATGCGGTCGGCCCCGTTCCGCCCGGCCCTGGGGCCGAGCGCGGCGGGCTGGTGTTCCAGGGCACGGTGAACGTCTGGACGGTCAACGGCCGGGTCGCCCTCGACGCCGAGCGTAATGCGCACGTCGCCGTCGCCCTGACGACCACCTCCGGCGAGCCGGCACCCGCCCGACTCCCGCTCGGCCTGGCGCTCGACATGGCGGGCGCCGAGGGGACAAGGCTGGCGATGCCCCATCGGCTCGTCGCCCCGGGCAACTACATCGCGAGCACGCAGGTACCGAGCGCCGGGCACTGGCGGCTCCGCGTCGAGCTACCTGAGGTGACCGGCATCCTCAAGCTCGACGTCGAGGACTGACGGGGCATTCGGCGGCGCGCAGCCCTTGGCCCAGGATCGCGGCCCGACGGCTGCGGGCTCAGGCAGCGCCCTGGCGACCTCGGGCCGATTCGGCGGCCCGGCGCGCCCTGGCCGCCGCCGCGCGAGCCCGCAGGCGGCGCAACAGCGACAGACGGTCAACGAAGAGCTTGCCCTCGAGGTGGTCCATCTCGTGCTGGAGGCAGACGGCGTGCATCCCCTCCAGCTCGCACTCGAACGACTCCCCCGATCGGTCCTGGGCACGGACCCGGACCCGCGTCGCCCGGATGAGGTTGCCGACGACGCCCGGGACCGAGAGGCAGCTCTCCTCCACCAGCCCGGGGACGGCGGTTGCGAGGATCTCGGGGTTGACGAAGACCCGCGGGTCCGACGCATTGCCCGAGAGATCCATCACGACGACCTGGCGCGCTTGGCCCGTCTGCGGCGCCGAGAGGCCGATGCCTCCGGTCGTGTACAGGGTCTCGAGAAGGTCCGTGACCAGCCGCGCGAGGTCCGCATCAAACGCCACCACCGGCGCCGAGCGCAGCCGCAAGCGCGGATCGGGATACTCGAGGATCGGTAAGCAGGCCATCTGCGGCGCCTCAAGGGGCCGATGCGCCGCGGGATTCGGCCGGCTGCGGGCCGGCCGAGCCGACCTCTAGGCCGGCGAGCCCGTGCTCGGCGTGGGGTTTACCCAACCGCCGCCTTGCCCCCGCGCGGCGAATCAAGGGGGCGGTAGCCGTGACGGTGACCAAGAGCAGCACGATCTCCAGCGCGTAGACGGTGACGTAGCCGCTGGCGGCCCCCCCCAAGCCCTTGAGCCCGTCGCCGGCGCCAAACAGCGCATTGACCAGGTCACGGATGGTGCCGCTCAGCGCCATGCCCACGCCGGCGGCCGTGGCCTGCACCGCGCCCCAGGCGCCGAGCGCGAGCCCCGCCTGATACTTGGGGGCACGATTCATGGTGGCCGTCAGCGTACCGTGACCGAACAGGGCGCCGCCGAAGCCGATCAGGACGTTGCCGAGCAGGAACAGCCCCGGCACGCCGAGCGGCGCGGCGACGATCACCAGGACGAAGGCCGGCAGTCCGATCAGAGCACCGGTCTGCGCCATGCGGTAGGCATCGCCCCCGCGCCCGAGCGTGTGCGAGGCGAAACCAAAGCCGAGCAGCCCGCCGAGCGCGAGCAAGGCCGTCAGCTTGGTCGTCTCACTGACGCTGAGGTGTAGGACCTGACCGCCGAAGGGCTCCAGCAGGATGTCGGACATGCCGAAGGCCATGGTGCCAATGCCAACGATGACGAGGCGCCGGACGGCGTGCTCGCCCTCGCAGAAGCTCGCCCAAGACTCGCGAAAGGTCGGGTCCGGTGCGGGCGGGGCGGCGCCGCGGGGCGGGCGCCGGGTCTCCTGCTTCCACATGGCGACGACGTTGAGCAGCAGCGTCGCGACCGCCGCGCCTTGGATCACCTGCACCAGCCGCCCGGGGGAAAAATCCGCGAGCGCGACGCCGAAAACCAAGGCGCTGGCGATCATCCCGACCAGCAGCATGACGTACATCAGGCCGACGACCTTGGGGTGGGACTCGGGCGGGGTGAGGTCGGTCGCGAGCGCGAGGCCAGCGGTCTGCACCGTGTGCACCCCCGCACCCACCAGCAGGAAGGCGAGGCCCGCCGAGGCCAGGCCGATCCAGGCAGGGGCGTCGGCGGCTTGCAGCTTGCCGGCAAGCACCAGCAGCGCGAAGGGCATGATGGCGAAGCCGCCGAACTGCAGCAGCGAGCCGTTCCAGATGAAGGGCACGCGCCGCCAGCCGAGCTCGCAGCGATGGGTGTCGGAGCGGTGACCGATCAGCGCCCGGAAGGGCGCGAACATCACCGGCAGGGCGATCATGATCCCGACCAGCGAGGCCGGGACGCCGAGCTCGACGATCATCACCCGGTTGAGGGTGCCGACCAATAGTACCAGGGAGATGCCGACTGAGACCTGAAACAGCGAGAGCCGCAGCAGGCGGCTGAGCGGGAGGTCGGGGGTGGCGACGTCGGCGAACGGCAGGAAGCGTGGACCCAGGGAGATCCACGCCGTCGTCGCTCTGTAACCGAGGCGATTCACGTCGGCGTCGAAGCTCAATGACGAGAGCCAGGGTCGGCGCGGGCTGCACCCGCCCCCGAGACACCCCCCAGGCTAGCCGTCGCCCAAGCCAGTTCGGGCGCCACCGGTGCCGCAGGGGGTGCCTGTGGCGATCGCGCAGGCTCAACCGCCAAAGAAGGCGGGGAACCAGGTCGTGTTGGAGAGGACCGCGAAGTGCACGACGAACGAGATCACGGCGACGGCGCCCAAGAACAGCGGCAGACCC
>JALOTB010000064.1 GCA_025458165.1 Chromatiaceae bacterium
CGCCCTTCAACGCCTCCAGCCCGCTGCGATAGACCTTGGTGAGCTGGCGGACGGCGAGGGCAGGCATGGTGAAGCGACGGGCGACTGCGGCGGGACCAATCTGAGTAACTGGGCTTTGGTCACGGTTATTTCAAGGCCGGAACGCCCCTGCGGTCCCGCGCTCGCGGGACGCGCGCATCAGCGACTTTGCAGAGCGACGCTTTTCGCGTATGGTGCCGTGACTCGCGCCATCCGGTCGGCGCATCTGCGTCTCTCGGCTGGTCTGCTGCCCCCCAGGGCACATCCACAACCATCCCCCTTGCCACCGCCTAGACCGGCCCAGCACATTCCTGGGTAGGCCCACCCAGGAGTCACTATGTCCTTCTCTGCCCTCGGCCTCTCGGCCGAACTGCTGCGCGCTGCCCACCCCACCCCGATCCAGACCCAGGCGATCCCGGCGGTCCTCGCCGGACACGACCTCCTGGCCGGGGCCCAAACCGGGACCGGAAAGACCGCCGCCTTCACACTGCCGATGCTGCAACGGCTCAGCCAGTCACGAGCGGCGTCCCGCCTGCCACGCGCGCTGGTGCTGACCCCAACCCGGGAGCTCGCCGCCCAGGTGTGCGATAGCGTGCGCACCTACGGCCAGCACCTACCGCTGCGCGCGATGGAGATCTTCGGCGGCGTCGGCATGGCGCCCCAGGTCGCGCAGCTCCGCCGCGGCGTCGACATCGTTGTCGCAACGCCCGGTCGGCTCCTCGATCACGCCGGCCAGGGCCATATCGACCTGTCCCGGATCGAGCTCCTGGTCCTCGACGAGGCCGATCGGATGCTCGACATGGGCTTCATCCACGACATCCGCCGGGTCCTGAAGCTCCTGCCTAGCCGCCGCCAGAACCTCTTGTTCTCGGCCACGTACACGACCGAGATCGAACGACTGGCAAATGGTCTGCTGCGTGATCCGCAGCGCATTGAAGTCGCCCGTCGCAGCACCGCCGCAGAGACCGTTGCCCAGTTGATGCACCCGGTCGCCAAGGAGCGCAAGCGCGCCCTGCTGTCGCATCTCATCCGCAGCGGCGAGTGGCAACAGGTCCTGGTGTTCACGCGGACCAAGCACGGCGCCAACCGGCTCGCGCAGCAGCTCGAGAGCGACGGCATCAGCGCGGCGGCGATTCACGGCAACAAGAGCCAGGGCGCCCGTACCCGGGCGCTCGCCGACTTCAAGCGCGGTGCCGTACGCACCCTGGTGGCCACCGACATCGCGGCCCGCGGGCTGGACATCGACGGATTGCCCCACGTGGTGAACTTCGAGCTGCCCAATGTCCCCGAGGACTACGTCCACCGCATCGGCCGCACCGGGCGGGCCGGCGCCGAAGGCAAGGCCGTGTCGCTGGTCAGCCCCGACGAGAACGGGATGCGCGCCGGCATCGAGCGCCTGCTCGGGCGCCGCATCCCGACGGAGATGATCCCCGGTTTCGACCAGAGCCCCGCTGTCGCCGAGCAACCGGACCCCAATGCACGCGATCAACGCTGGGCTGCGCCCCGCGAGACACCGGGCAGGCACCATCACCGCCCGCGCTCGGACGGCCGCGGCACCACCGCCTTTGCGGAGGGCGCACAGCGCCAGCGGCGGCGCGGCGGCAACCCCAGCGGCAACAGCAACCGGCGCAGCCCCGGCTTCTAGTCGACGAACGGGCGGCCGAGCGGCCACCAGCGTCGCCGCGGCCCGATCGAGTCGATTCATGAACCCTGTATAAACGGCGAGTTGCGCTCGCAAGTTCGCGCTTTATCGCTATAGCGCGCTAGGATGTCCACTTTCCGCGACCTGGTCGCCGAGCGGGCCGCCTCCATCGGCCAAGGATGCCGTCGTACCGATGGGGCCGCAGGCGTGCCTGCGAAGGCACAAGGCTGATCTCGACGCCTGGGATCCACAGACAAAGGGTTATTGCGTTTTCCTAAGATACTTAGAGACATTACGCGAGTCACCTACTGTTAAAGCCACCGTCCCGGCCAACCTAGGCTCACAGGGCCCGACTGAGACAACGCTGGCGGCCCAGCAGGGGGGCGGCATCAGCGGCACGCCGGTTGCCCGTTCAGAGGTAGCGGTCGACCGCGCGTCGGCTGTAGGGGTCCAGGTCGCGGGTATCCGGGACGAGATATCGGATGCCCTGGGCATCCTGGATCATGGCGCTGAACGGCCCCAGCCGGCGCACATCGTCCTCGCTCTTGAGCACGAAGCGGGTGCGCCCGCGATTGGTCTCCACCGCCCATTCGGCGGGCTCGAGATAGCTCGAGACCTGGAGCACGCGCTGGATCACCGGGACGAACTCCCGGCGCGCCAGCTCTTCTTCGAGGAGCTCACGGGTCTCGGGCGTGAGTGTCTGGAGGTCGGGGATGCAGGCGAGCTCCCGCCCTTCGCCATCGCACAGGGCCACCCAGTGCGCCGGGTCACTGATCGGAAACGCCCGGATCGGGATGACACCCTGATGCACGACATCGTCCCCAAGGGTGAGAACCAAGCGCCCCCAGGCATCGTGCGCGAGCTTGAGGCCCGGCTCAGCCAAGCTCACCACCCCTGCGCCCGAGACTCGTCGGCATCTCTCCCCTCCTCCTCAGAAGCTCAGGTTCTGCGTCGCCTGCTCGAGCTGGGCGTGGTACAGGCGCGCGTAGGTGCCGTTGCGGTCGAGCAGCGCTTGGTGGGTGCCCACCTCGGCGACGCGTCCGCGCTCGAGCACCACCAAGCGATCCGCGCGGCGCAGGGTGCTCAGGCGGTGCGCGATGGCGATGGTGGTCCGGCCGCGGGTCAGGTTGTCGAGCGCGCCTTGGATCTTGCGCTCGGTCTCAGTGTCCACCGACGAGGTCGCCTCGTCGAGGATCAGGATCTGGGGGTCGGTCAACAGGGCTCGGGCGATCGAGATGCGCTGGCGCTCGCCTCCCGAGAGTGATTGGCCCCGCTCCCCGACCAGCGAGTCATAGCCATCCGGCAGCCGCAGGATGAACTCATGGGCACTGGCGGCCCGCGCGGCCGCGATGATCTCGGCCGGCGTCGCCTCGGGACGGCCGTAGGCAATGTTCTCCGCAATGGTCCCGAAAAAGAGGAAGGGCTCCTGCAGCACGATGCCGATGTTGCGCCGGTAGGCCTCCAGCGCGAAGGAGCGGATGTCGACCCCGTCGACCAGGATGGACCCCTCGGCCACATCGAAGAAGCGGCAGATCAGGTTCACCAAGGTCGTCTTGCCCGCCCCGGTATGGCCCACGAGCCCAACCAGCTCGCCCGGGCGGATCACCAGGTCGATGTCATGCAGCACCCGGCGCGGTCCGTAGTTGAACGCGACGCGGCGCAGCTCGATGCTGCCCCGAACCCGTCCTGGATCGACCGGGTTGATCGGCTCGGGGACGCTCGGTACGCGGTCGAGGATCTCGAAGACCCTATGGGTCGCCGCAGCGGCCCGCTGGATGGCCCCGACCATGCGGCTCAAGGCATCCAGGCGCGTGTAGAAGCGCCCCATGTAGGCGATGAAGGCGGTGAGCACGCCGACGGTCACGGCATCCCCGGCGACCAGCCAGACGCCAAACGCCCAAACGAGCAGCAGCCCCAGGTCGGTGAGGAAGGTCACCGTGGGCCCGAAGACGGACCACAGGGTGTTGACCCGCGTGTTGGCCATGACGACGTTCTCGTTGGCCTGGGCGAAGCGGTCGATCTCCCGCCGCTCCTGGGTGAACGCCTTGACGACGCGGATGCCGGGGATGGTGTCGGCGAGCACGCTCACCATGTCGGCCCAGGCCCGGCTGCTGCGCTCGAATCCGTGGCGCATGCGCTGGCGCACACGCATGGTGAGCCAGACGATGACGGGGAAGGGGATCAGGGTCACCAGCGCCAGCTTCACGTTGATTGAGAGCAGGATGCCGGCGACCATCACAATCATCAGCAGGTCCGTCACCAGATCCAGCAGGCTCGACGCGAGAAAGGTGCAGATCCGATCGGTGTCGCTGCTCACCCGCGCGATCAGATCCCCGGTGCGCTTGCCGCCAAAGAACTCGAGGGAGAGCATCTGCAGGTGGCCATAGGTCTGGGCGCGCAGATCCGCGGCAATCCGCTCGCTGACCTTCGCCATCACCAGGGTCCGGCCCCAGCCGAGGAGCCAGGCGAGGAGGGCCGCACCGCCGAGCCCGCCCAGATAAAGCGCCGCCAGTCCGGCGTCCACCGGCGCCCCCCCGGTCTGGTGGGGAATGAGCACCTTGTCGACCAGCGGCATCGTCAGGTAGGGCGGAACCAAGCTCGCCGCCGTGCTGGCGAGCATGAGCGCGAACCCGAGCGCGATCAGCCGCGCCCGCGGCCGGGCAAAGCGGGTGAGGCGCCAGAGTGAGCGGCCTGGCGGGGGGAGCGGGGGTGCCGCGCAGAAGGTGCAGGCGCCCTGGCCAGGCTCGATCAGCGCGCCGCAGGTGGGGCAGACGGTCCCCTGCTCATCCGCCGTCGCTGGTGGCCCGCCCGAGCGCCTCGCGATCGCAAGGTTGGCGCGCTCGGCGAAGCGCTGGGCGGCCGGCAGGCGAGCGGCCGTGAAGCGCCAGACCGCGAGGCGGCAGGTGATCCCCAGGGCCTCCACGGTGCCCGCCCCACCCTGCTCGGAGACGCGCACACTCCTCAGGTCATCAAGCGGCCAGGACTGCCATTCCTCCCGCGCGCCGGGGGCGCGGGCCAGGAGGCGCAGATCCGTCAGATAGAGAACGCCAGCCGTGTACTGCAGCCGATCGTCGAGGTCGGGCTCGAAGGCCGCGAGGAAGGACTCCGCCGGGTCCAGCAGCCCCCGACAGGGGGCGGGCGGCTCCGGCGCCGGGCGCTCGCCACGGTCCCCCGGCGTGTGGGCGTCATTCATCGGGCTTCCCGCGGCAATCAGGTGAGGATTCGACAGGGATCGGCACGGGGCTCCGGACCCAAGCCGTCGATCGGTTCAATCGCGCCAGATTGCGGCGCGCCAAGCTCCATCAGGGGTTGCACGGCGCCGGGCACAACCTGGCGGCCGAAGGCATCGCCGGCGGGCCGCTCGCCACTCGGGTCAGACACCGCCCCTCGACTTTGCCCAGCCCCTACCATAGCATGATCGCGCTGGCCCCCAGGCACAGCGCCAAGACCAATCTGCCGGCTTGCCGCCCACACCTCGGCGCGAGGCGACCGCCGCCGGTCAGCTCGGCGAGCCCGCGAACTAGGTCCCCAACACCATCCTCGCGCTCCGATGCCGACGCGGCGCCTAAGCCTGGTGGGATCGGCAGCGCCGACGAAAAGAACCAAGATGGATATCCTGAGAACCCGCCTGCTGGGCGGACCCAATGTCTGGGCCGACCACCCGATCGCCGAGGTCTGGCTCGATCTCTCGGGGCTCCCTACCGATGAGCTGCCGGACCTCGCCCGACGCATCCGTGGGCGCCTTGGCGCCCTCGTTGGGCGCAGCGATTGCCCGCGCCGGATCAGCGGCGGAGGCCGGGTCCGGCAATGCCTCTGGCTGGCGCGCTGTTTCGCATGGACCACGGTCGAGCTGGCGACGGGACTCGGGCGCCGGCCCAGTTTCAGCCGCACGCGACTATCCCCGGAGCCGGACGTCGTTCTGATTGCGCTGAGTCACGAGGACAGCGACGTCCCGGAGGCCTGGGCCGAGACCGCACTGCGGGTCTTCCGGGCACTGAGGGCAGACCCCGACAGCGACCTTTCGGCCCTAATCGATGAGCTCAGGGCCAACGCGGCGCGGGCTCGGCCGTCGCGCACGGCAGCGGCCATGATCCAGGCGGCCAAGGCTCGCGGCATCCCGGTGCACCGGGTCGGTGCCGACGTCCTGCGGCTGGGGCAGGGCATCCATCAGCGTAGACTCTGCGGGACGCGCAGCGACCGCACCAGCCCGGTCGGGGATTGGGCCGCGGCGGACCGCGACCTGCTCCAATCCTTGCTCGCCAGCGCGGGCCTCCCCTGCACGGACGAGCCCCCGCCTGCCCCCCAGCATCGGCTACTGGTCGCCGGCGGGCGGCTGGTAGCGGCGCTGCACGCGCAGCCGGCCCCCGATGGTCTCGGGGAGTCGCCGGTGGAGGTCAGCGAGCTGGTCCACCCGGAGCTGGCCGCCCGCCTCGTCGACGCCAGCCAAGCCCTCGGTCTCGACGTCGCCGAGGTGCGCGTGGCCGCCGCCGACCTGACCCAGCCGTTGGAAGCCCAAGGCGGCCAGGTCTGCGAAGTGATTCCCGCCCCACCGCTCGACCGTTACCTCGACGCCACCCCCCAACGACCGATCCCGGAACGGGTCCTCGAGGCCATCTTCCCGCCGCGGGAGACCGGCCGCGTCCCGGTGCTTGCGGTGACCGGCACCAACGGCAAGACCACGGTGACCCGTTTCCTGGCCCATGCCCTGAGCCTCACCGGACGCTTCGTCGGCATGACCTGCACCGACGGCATCTTCCTCGCGGGCCGCTGCATTGACGCGGACGACTGCAGCGGCCCACGCAGCGCGCGGCTGGTCCTCGCCAACCCGCGGGTGGAGGCCGCGGTCCTCGAGACCGCCCGCGGCGGGATCTTGCGCGAGGGCCT
This sequence comes from Chromatiaceae bacterium, assembly GCA_025458165.1. Taxonomy (GTDB): domain Bacteria; phylum Pseudomonadota; class Gammaproteobacteria; order Chromatiales; family Chromatiaceae; genus JALOTB01. The sequence continues at coordinate 6,545 of JALOTB010000064.1, forward strand.
GGGCTTCGACCTCTGCGACCTCGCCGTCATCACCAACATCGGCGAGGGCGATCACCTCGGGCTCGGCGGGATCACGACCCTGCAGGGGCTCGCCGAGGTCAAGCAGACCGTCGTGCGCAGCGTCGCACCTTGGGGCACGGCCGTGCTCAATGCGGCCGACCCCTTGGTCGCCCGCATGGCCAGCCGCTCCCGCGGCCGGGTGCTGTTCTTCGCCCGCGATGGCGCTCACCCACTCCTGCGGCGGCACCGGCGCTCGGGCGGCCGGGTGGCCTTCGTGCGGGATCAGGCCCTGATCCTCGCGCAAGGGGCTGAGGAGCGGCCACCCCTGCCACTCAGCCGGATTCCGCTGACGCACGACGGGCGGGTGGGCTTCCAGGTCGAGAACGTCCTCGCCGGCGCCGGGGCGCTCTGGGCCTTCGGGCTGCCGCACGAGTCGCTGGCGCTCGCCCTGGAGACCTTCGGCGCCAACCTCGATCAGGCCCCCGGTCGCTTTAATATGCTGGAGCTCGGTGGGACCACCGTCGTCGTCGACTACGGGCACAACCCTTCCGCCCTGCTCGCAATGGTCGACGCGCTGAGCCGCTTCCCCCATCGCCGGCGCACCGCCGTCTACTCGGCCGCGGGAGACCGGCGCGACATCGACATGATCCGCCAGGGGGAGATCCTGGGGCAGGCCTTCGACCAGGTGATCCTGTACGAGGATCACTACACTCGTGGTCGTCTGCCCGGCGAGATCATGGCCCTCTTCCGCCGGGGCTTGGCGGCCGGCCAGCGGGTCCAGCAGGTGCAGCCCATCCACGGTTGGCGGAACGCCGTGGACGCGGCCCTCTGGCTCGCGCAACCGGGAGATCTGCTCATGATCCAGGCCGACCAAATCGGTGAGACGGTCGCCTACGTGCGCGAGCGCCTGGCGGCGGACGCCCGCCGCGAGCCCCCGCCCACACTTGGCCTAGCGACCGGGACTGTAACCACAGACCAGGCCCTGGTACCGGCCTGCGTCCAGGCGTAGGCGGCAGTAAGTATCAGCCATGCTAGAGATCCGGCGCATCTGGGCGCTCCGCGGGCCCAACATCTGGGCCGACTACCCGGTCCTGGAGCTCGAGCTCGAGCTCGGGGATCTGCGTGACCGTTCGTCCGATGAGATCCCCGGCTTCAACGAGCGGCTCAAGACCTGGCTCCCCTCGCTCATCGAGCACCGCTGCAGTGTCGGCGAGCGCGGCGGGTTCTTCCAGCGCCTGGAGCGCGGGACCTACATGGCCCACATCCTGGAGCACGTCACCCTGGAGCTGCAAACCCTCGCTGGCAGCCCAGTCGGTTTCGGACGCGCCCGGGAGACCAAGGTCGACGGCGTCTATCGGGTGGCCATCGAGTTCGACGAGGAGCCGCTCGCGCGCGCCTGCCTCACCGCCGCTCGCACGCTGCTGCTCGCCGCGGTCGAGGGCGCGCCCTTCGACGTCGCAGCGGAGCTGGGGCGCCTGCGCGGACTCTGCCAGGAGGTCCGCCTAGGCCCGAGCACGGCAGCGATTGCCCGCGCCGCCCGCGCCCGCGGCATCCCAGTGCGTCGGCTCAACGCCGACAACCTGCTGCAGCTCGGCTGGGGGGCGCGCCAGAGGCGGGTATGGACGGCGGAGACCGACCGCACCGGGGCCATTGCCGAGGCGATCGCCCAGGACAAGGAGCTGACCCGTGCCCTGCTGCACGCGGTCGGCGTACCCGTGCCCGAGGGGCGTGCCGTGGAGAGCGCCGACGATGCCTGGGCCCTCGCCCAAGAGCTCCCCAGACCGGTCGTGATCAAACCGCGCTATGGCAATCACGGGCGGGGTGTCACCGCAAACCTGCGCACCCGCGAACAGGTCGAGCGGGCCTACGCCGCCGCCCGCGATGAGGGATCGAGCATCATCTGCGAACGCCACGTCCAGGGTCGGGACCACCGCCTCCTGGTGGTCGGCGAACGTCTGGTGGCCGCCGCCCTGCGCGAGCCGGCTCAGGTCGTGGGGGACGGCCGGTCAACCATCCGCGAGCTGATCGCGCGGGTCAACCTCGACCCCCGCCGCAGCGACGGCCACGCCACCAGCCTCAGCCTGATCAAGCTCGACGCCATCGCCCTCGCGGTCCTCGCCGAGCAGGGGCTGGACGCCGATGCCATCCCCTCCGCGGGGAGCAAGGTGCTCCTGCGCCGCAACGCCAACCTGAGCACCGGCGGCACCGCCACCGATGTGACCGGCCAGGTCCACCCCGAGGTCGCGGCCCGGGCCGTCGACGCCGCCCGCGTGGTCGGGCTCGACATCGCCGGCGTCGATATCCTCGCGGAGGACATCGCCCGCCCACTCAAGGCGCAAGGCGGTGCCGTGGTCGAGGTCAACGCCGGACCCGGGCTCCGAATGCACCTGGAGCCTTCCGTCGGCGGGCCGCAGCCGGTGGGCGAGGCCATCGTCGATCTCCTCTTCCCGCCTGGCGAAGACGGGCGCATCCCGGTCATCGCCGTCACCGGGGTCAACGGCAAGACGACGACGACTCGACTCATCGCCCACATCCTGCGCGGCGGCGGTGCCCTGGTCGCCATGGCGACCACCGACGGGCTCTACGTCGGTGAGCGGAGGATCGACCCGCGCGACTGCGCCGGGCCGCAGAGCGCGCGGGCCGCCCTGCTCCACCCCGGAGTCGAGGCGGCCGTGCTCGAGACCGCCCGCGGCGGGATCCTGCGCGAGGGGCTGGGCTTCGACCGCTGCCGGGTCGGGGTGGTGACCAACATCGGTCAAGGCGACCACCTCGGCCTGCGGGGTGTGGAGACCTTGGAAGACCTGGCACGGGTCAAGCGTTGCGTGGTCGAGGCGGTTCCGCGCACGGGGACCGTCGTGCTCAACGCGTTGGACCCCCTGGTGGCCGAGATGGCGGCCCGCTGCCGCGGGACACTGTGCTGGTTCGCACGCGACCCGGAAACCCCGATCGTCCAGGAGCATCGTGCGCGTGGTGGTCGTGCGGTCCTGGCGAAGGACGGGTTCATCCGGCTCGCGAGCGGCGCTGACGAGGAGGACCTCGTCGCGCTCCGAGAGCTCCCGATGACCCTGGGGGGGCGGATCGGCTTCCAGATCGAGAACGCCCTCGCCGCCACCGCCGCGGCCTGGGCGCTCGATCTGCCCCTGAGCCAGATCCGGGCCGGTCTCAAAGATTTCCTCAGCGAGCCCGACCAGTGTCCGGGACGCTGGAACCTGTTCCATGTCGGCGAGGCGACCGTCGTCCTCGATTATGCCCACAACCCCTCGGCGCTGGAGGCCCTGCTTGCGGCCCTGGACAACCTGCCCGCCCAGCGTCGGTTGGCCGTCTTCGCCGGGTGCGACCGTGAAGACCCGACCGTCGTCGAGACCGGCCGCCTCCTGGGTGACGGCTTTGACCGGGTGACCCTGGTTGAGGACAAGGGCTTTCGCGACCGCGTCGACGGTGAGCTGAACGCCCTGCTCCGTCAGGGCCTGGGAGAGGGCGGACGGGTCAGCGAGATTGCCGATGCCCCGGACGAGGCGGCGGCCATCACCGCCGCACTCGACGCACTGGGACCGGGGGACCTCCTGGTCATCGGGAGTGAGTCCCTGGAAGCCAGCCTCGCACTCCTGCAGGCCCATTTGGCCGGCCCCCCGGACCCGTGCCAGTCTCCCCGCTCGACCGCCAGGGGGTAGTCATCGGCCGGGGTCGCGTCCCCCATTGCGTCCAACCCCCTTCGCGCCAAGTCCCACGGGCTCGCCGCCGGCCCGGCGCGCCGATTGTGCGGGCACGAGCCCTGGGTAGCCGTCGGGCATCATGGACGGGGTGCCGCCAGTGCCGGGGTTTCGCGATCCGCGAACCGGTGCGGTGGAGGGCTGCGAGTGCGGTCAAACGACAATCGCCTGGACCGCCCCGAAGTAGATGAGCAGGGTAAGCAGATCCTGGACCATAGTCGCCAGGGGCCCGCTGCCGTAAGCCGGATCCGTGCCCAGTTGGCCGAGTAGCCAGGGTAGCAATAGGCCAATACTGGTCGCTACGGCACCGGCGCACACCAAGGCGAGCGCCACCGCTACCGCCAGAGGCCAGCTGCCGAACGCCAGCCAGGCGACCGGTAGGGCGATCGCGGCCAAGGTGAGCCCCATCAACAGGCCCGTCCGCATCTCCCCCCCGATTAACTGACCAAGGCCGGCGTGGCTCAACGAGAGCCCGCGCACGGCGACCGCCTCGCTCTGGGTGCCGATGGCGTCCGCCAGATAGACCAGACCGGGGATGAAGAAGGCGACCGCGATGTTGGATGCCAGGGCGTCCTCGAAGCCGGCCACCACGAGGGTGGCCAGCATGCTGCCGACCAGGCCCAACAACAACCAGGGCAGACGGTGGCGGGCACGGCACAGGGGTGGCGACTCGATGGCCTCGCGTGCCCGATGGGTCTCGCGACCGATACCGGAGAGTCGGTGGATATCTTCCACATGCTCGCGCCGCAGGATATGCATCAGGGCACCTGAGGGAACCACGCCGAGGAGGCGCGCGCTGCGGTCGACGACCGGTACCGCACTCAGCCCGTGGTGCAGGGCGACCGAGGCGACGCGCTCCTGATCCACGTCGGGAAGAACGCGGGGGACCTGTGGTCGGATCTCATCCTGCAGCCGGCGTTCGCTGGGCGTCGCGAGTAGCCGGGCGAACGGCACCACGCCAACCAGCCTGTCCTCATCGTCGATGAGGCACAGGCAGTCGACGCAGTCATAGTGCCGACCCGATAGGGCAGCCAGCACCTCGCCGGCCGTCTGCTCCGGTCGAGCGCGTGGCACGCCGGCCACCAGGTAGTGAGCGGCGGTCTCCCCGTGGCGAGACGCCCGCGCCTGGACCTTCTTCCGAATCATTCTGCGCCTCTGTTCGCTTATCAACCGATATCCAATGCCGGCGCCAACCGCCGCCCGCCCGGGCGTCTCTTCGGCACGACCGGATCTTCTTCGCCTCAAGCGTACTCCCTCGGCATGCCTGGGCAAGCTCCAACCGGTGTTGGCACCCCGTCCCTCGGGGCCTGCGGTAACCCTGTCCTGGACGCCCCTCCAAACGCAAGGCCCGCCCCACGCCTATTCCCGTCGATCGCGGCGCGGAGTCTGTGCGAGCAGGGCGACCTGTCGCGGGCCAGACTGAGACCGCCCCGGGTGGAAACAGGCCGAGCGCTCAAGGGTCCGCAAATCAGGCCAGAGCGGATACGCGCCGCGTGTAAGCCCAGCTTGGGGTCGTGATCCACCCCAAGGCGGCGAGGCGTCTGACCCGCGATCGGGGTCTTCCGGTCGCAGCGGCGACGCGGGCGCTGGACGGCTTCGGCAGCACCGATCCCAGGCTGCCCGCCCTGGGGGGTTGTCGGTAAACTGCGCCGTCGGTGGCCAGGTAACGGGCGACCCGGTCCTCGCCGACACCCCGACAGGACCCACCGACATGACCTTCACCCGTCGCTGGGGGACTGCCAGCGGTGCCGGTGCCGAACCGCTGCGCCGCAGCGCACCGCGGCAGCGAAACGATCAGCAGGTTTTGCGATGGCGACGAAGAAAACGACCCCAAGCTGGAGTGACGTCAAGGCCAAGCTGGCGGATTTCGATCGCGCGGGTCTGATTGGTCTGCTGCAGGCGCTCTACGCCGCGAGCAAGGACAACCAGACCTTTCTCCACACGCGCTTTGGACTGGGCGAGGACCTGCTCAAGCCGTACAAGGCGATCATCGAGCGCTGGATCGCTCCGGACGTCTACCGCAGCCAGACCTACTCAGTCGCCAAGGCCAAGAAGCCGATCGCCGACTACAAGAAGGCGATCGGCCGCCCGGAAGAGCTGGCCGAGCTGATGCTGTTCTACTGCGAGGGCGCGGCGAGCTTCAGCGCGGAGTACGGCATGGACGACGAGGGCTATTACGACGCCCTGCTGCGGATGTTCGAGAACGCGCTCAAGGTGATCGCGACCCTGCCTGAGCCGACGCGCGGCGAGTTCCTGGATCGGCTAGACGGCGTCCGGCGGACCTGCCGCGACTTCGGCTATGGCGTCTACGACGACATGACCTACCTGCTCGGCAAGTACGGGATCGACGGCTAAGGCGCCGAGCGGCCCACCGAATCGGCCGGGGACGGCCGCGGCCCGGCACTCGACGCACGTTGCAACCGGTTCGTCACATTGGTTCCCCATCCTATGCCGGAGCGAGGCTGCGCCGGGCCTCGCGATCCGTCAAACGAGAGGAAACCAACCCATGCCCGTGACCGATCGGCGTTTCTCATGTCGCGCCGAGGCCGATGAGGCGGCGGACGACAGGCCACTGAATCCGTCCGCGGCCCCGACCCTCGGGGACCTGATCAACGCCCGCTTCAGCCGCCGGGAGGTGCTGCGCGGTGCCCTGGGCGTGAGCGCGCTCGGCGCGCTGGCGGCGAGCCCGCTCGCCCTCTTCGCCGGCGCACACGAGGTGATGGGGACAGAGGGCGAAGCAGTCGGCGCCTTCGGCTTCACCGAGATCGCGCACGGTGTCGACGCCAACCACCAGGTCGCGCCGGGCTACCGCGCCGAGGTCCTGATCCGATGGGGCGACGCGGTCCTCCCCGGCGCCCCGGCCTTCGACCCACGGGGTCAGAGCGCTGCGGCCCAGCTCCGGCAGTTCGGCTACAACAACGACTACATCGGCTTCGTACCCCTCCCCTTTGGCTCCGGCAACTCGGACCACGGACTCCTCTGCATCAACCACGAGTACACCAACGAGGAGGTGATGTTTCCGCAGGCCGAGCAGCCCGAAACCGACACGGCTCGCGAGCGGGTCGAGATCGAGATGGCCTGCAACGGCGGCTCGATCATCGAGATCAAGAGAGAAGATGACCGCTGGCGGGTGGTCGCCGGAAGCCCCTACGCGCAGCGGATCAGCGCACTGGACACCGAGATCGCGATCTCGGGCCCGGCCGCCGGTCACGCGCGTATGAAGACTTGGGCCGACGCGAGCGGCACGCGGGTGATCGGCACGGTGAACGACTGCGCCGGCGGCATCACCCCTTGGGGCACCTACCTGATGGCGGAAGAGAACTTCGACGGCTACTTCTTGGGCGACCTCCAGGGCCACCCCGAGCAGGGCAACTACGCCCGCTACGGCGTCCCGGCCGGCCGCTACGACTGGGGGCGGTTCCACCGCCGCTTCGACGTCAACGCCGAGCCCAACGAGGCCAACCGCTTCGGCTGGATCGTCGAGGTTGACCCCCTCGACCCCAGCTCGCGGCCGGTCAAGCGCACCGCGCTCGGGCGGTTCAAGCACGAGGGAGCGGAGTCGATCGTCAACGCGGACGGGCGTCTGGTCCTCTATTCGGGGGACGACCAGCGCTTCGAGTACCTCTACCGCTTCGTGAGCGAGGACACCGTCGACCTCACCGACCGCGCGGCCAACCGCGACCTGCTTGACCGCGGCACCCTCTCGGTCGCTCGGCTCGACGCCGACGGCGGCCTGACCTGGCTGCCGCTGGTCTTCGGGCAGAACGGGCTCGCCCCCGAGAACGGCTTCGCCAGCCAGGCGGACGTGCTGATCGAGACCCGGCGCGCCGCTGACCTACTCGGCGCCACCCCGATGGACCGGCCGGAGGACATGGAGGCCAACCCCAAGACCGGCCGCGTCTACGTGATGCTCACCAACAACGACAAGCGCCGCCCGGAGCAGGCCGATCCCGCCAATCCCCGCGGTGGCAACCTTTGGGGTCATATCCTGGAGCTGGTCTCGCCGAACGGGGATCACGCCGCCGAGCGCTTCACGTGGGAGGTGCTCATCAAGGCCGGGGACCCCAGCCGGCCCGCGGTCGCGGCGCTGTGGAATCCGGCGACCAGCGCCAGCGGCTGGTTCGCCTGTCCCGACAACTGCGCGGTCGACCCCCAGGGGCGGCTCTGGGTCGCGACCGATCAGGGCACGGCCTGGAAGGCCGCCTCCGGCACCGCCGACGGGCTCTGGGCACTGGAGACCGAGGGGGAGCGCCGGGGCACCGGGCGGATGTTCTTCCGCGTCCCCGTCGGTGCCGAGCTCTGCGGGCCCTGTTTCACCCCCGATGGGCGGACCCTGTTCGTCGCCGTGCAGCACCCGGCGACCGACGGGACCAAGGACTACCCCGGCTTCGAGCGCGCTTCGACCTTCGAGGACCCCGCCACCCGCTGGCCCGATTTCGACCCCCAGATGCCGCCGCGGCCCTCAGTGGTCGTCATCACCAAGGACGACGGCGGGCCGATCGGGGGGTGAGACTGCAATGCGAGCGCCGCGGGACCGCACGCCGGCGCTTGACGTCGCGACGGCCTCAAGCCAGCGCGCGACGCGGGCCTTGGTAGTGACCGGAGATGCTGATGATCGCCTGCCCGGCCCCGCAGCGGGTCTGCCAGCACTCGAGCTCGGGATTCCAGTCGAGGATCATCTCGAGGAAGGGCGTGCGGCGGGTGACCCCGTCACAGAGGACCTCCCGCGCGTGCACCACGAGTCGGGCGAGGCCGCCGGCCTCCTCGATCTCACGGACCTCGAACTGGCCGCGAAAGCTCCCGCAGCCCTGGCAGCCGACGCCAAACAGCTCGATGCTCTGGCCAACTTGCGGAACGGTGCTCATGGTCGTCCCCCTAACACTGCGGCGGACCAAACTCTGTCATGAGCCGGGAATCCGGCGCGGTCCGCGGGCGCGGATACCCTGACTCAGGGGATGCATAGGCCGCGCCACCGCCTGAAAGCCGGGCGCCGACGCCGACCGGGCAAGGCGGAGCGTCGCTCCGGCACGACGCCGCAATGCGAGCGGCGACCCGCGACCCGCCCCTACCCGGCCATCGGCCCCCCGAGGAGTCGGAAGGCGTCGCCGCTCAGGGCCTCGACCAGCGCCAAGACCCCGAACAGGGCGAAGAGCACGGCCGCGGTCCGGTGGACCCAGAGTCGCGGCAGTCGTGCGAACAGGGTGCAGCCGACGAGGATCCCGATCAAGGACACGGACCAGAGGGCGAGTGTCGACCCGGCAAAGACCGACCAGGGGTGGCCGGTGCCGGCGGCCAGCGCGATGGTGGCGATCTGGGTCTTGTCTCCGAGCTCGCTCAAGAAGATCAGCGAGAAGCTGGTCAGTAACACGCTCCTGTGGCTGGCGAGGGTGTCGCCCGCCTCTCCCGTTTCGGCCCCGTCCCGCCAGGAGCGATAGGCGAAGGCCAGGAAGAGTGCTGCCGCGGCAAGCAGTACGAAATCCTGAGGCACCCAGCGGAACAGGACCTGGCCTACCCAGACCGCCAGCAGGTTGAGCACGGCGAAGGCGGCAAAGACGCCGGCGATCACCGGACCCGGGCGGTACCGGTGCGCGAGGGTCATGGCGATGAGCTGACTCTTGTCGCCCATTTCGGCGAGAAAGATCAGCGAAAAGGCCGATCCGAAGACGACTGGGTCCATGGGAGGGGCGCCGCGGCGACTGGGGCGGCGATTCTAGCACCGGGCGGGCAGGCTCAAGGCACGGCGCTTGAAAACTCAATCGGGGCCGGGGAGATGAGCCGGTTGAAGTGCTCGCTCCAGATCACGACCGAGCCGTAGAGACGCGGGTCGACCCCCCGGGGGACCGGGTAGTCTTGGCCCCCGCTGAAGGCGGCGAGCGGGCCGAGGTCGACGAATAGGCTCTCCTCCACCCGGGTGTCGGCGGTGATATCCGCATCTGGGGCGAGGTAGACGCGGTACTTGGGGCCGGGACCGACCTCGAAGGAGTCGTCGAGGTGCACCCGATCGGTGTACACCTGGACACCGCCGGCACCGTAGTAGAAGGGGTCCGTCGGCTCGACGTGCCGGAAGCTGCCCCGCCCGAGTAGCTCGCCGCGCGAGCTCGATACCTGGGTCGGACTCGCCGGCTGCCGCGGGAAGAGGGTCGTCACCGCGAGCAGCCCCCCCAAGAGGCCGACCAGGGCACCAAGGACGGCCCCTGCCACCAGTCCAACGAGTAGATTCCGCATCCGCCGCTCCTTCCAACCGAGGGACAGGGCACCCACACCTACCGCAGCCATTCGATGTCTCACTGTCCCTCGGCCTCACCTGGACCTTCTGCATGGGGGCCGAGGCAGACGCGCGGCGCGCAGCACGCGATCATCACCCGGCATGATCCCAGGTCCATCGAGTCGCTACAACGCAGGGTTTCCAGACTCGGTTCTTCATACCCCGAACGACAAGACCAAGTCGGCGGGAGGTCAGATCACTGGTGGTCGGAGCCGCCGCTGGTCGGCAGCCGCGCTGCCGTCCTCGGCCCCTGGATTCCGACAGTCCATGTCAGGATGACGATCGCGGCAGACGGTGCAGGCGGACCTGCGCGGGTCGAGCGCAGATCTCGACATCGCTGCCACAGCGCCAGGGCCGGTCGCGGCCGAGCGGTCCCCGCCAAGGCCTACACGCCGAGGCTCGCGGTGTCAGTCGGTCGATCGCTCGCGCCGCTCGGGCACACTGACCCAGCCGTCCCAACCGAGCCAGGGAGCCGCGACCGGCGCCGGAAGCTCGGAAACCCGCCCGCGACGCGAGCTCAACCAGCGCGAGGCGCGGCGGCAGAGGGCGCCGCCGAGACAGGGCGAGCGCGAGGTCGGCGCGCCAGGGGTCAGGACCCAAGTGCTCATGGTCGGTCCTCCATTGAGGGGTAGCCATGCAAAGCCTATAAGGCCAGTCGCGTCGATTGAAATCGTTTCTCGGTATCTTCACGATCGGTGCCTCCAATCATCCGCGCGAACCGTTCATGCTCAGCGTCCAAGCAAGCACCCGTGTCGCCCGTTCCGCGGATGAGGTGTTCGGGTTCGTCGCCCTAGGCTTCTTCGAGCATTACCGACGCTGGTCGCCCGAGGTGGTGTCGGTCGTCCAGACCTCGCCCGGCCCCCTCCGTGTGGGGACCACCGGGCGACAGGTGCGCGTGGACTTCGGCCGGCGCACCGAGGCGACCTTCCGCGTGAGCGCGCTCGAGGCGGGCCGGCGGATCGAGTTCCAGGGGATCTCGACCCCCTTCTACGTCGCCTACTGGTTCGCCGACCAGCCGGCGGGGGCCCAGCTCAGCTTCCGCTTCGAGTTAGCGCGGGTCGAGCCTTACCTGCGGCCCTTCGAGGGGCTGATCCAGCGCGCAGCGGACGCGGGCGCGTTGCGGGTGGTCGCTAACATCAAGGCGCTGCTGGAGGTCGGGGCGCCGAGAAGGGGCGTGTGATGCCCGGCGGGTAAGGATCCCGCCGAGCGGCGGCCGCCCGCGTGGTGCGGGCGCGACCGGGCAGGGCCCTGCCCGGTCGCGGGGACCACTACAGGCGCGGCTTCGGGGTATCGGCGGTCTCGACCGGCAGGACGGGGTACTCCACCCGCGGCTGCTCGCCCGTCAGGCCCTCCAGAAAACCGGCGATCAGCCCGGCCTCCTCGTCCGACATCTCGCTGCCGAGCTGGGCGATCCCCATCACAGCGACCGCCTGCTTGAGATCCCAAATCTGCCCGGAGTGGAAGTAGGGGGCGGTCAGGGCGATGTTGCGCAGGGGTGCCGCGCGGAAGACGTACTCGTCGGTCGCAGTCTGGGTGACCTGGAAGCGGCCCTTGTCCTCGGGGGGCAGGATGTCCGCACCCGGTCGCTTGATCAGGCCGAAGGGGAAATAGTCCTGTCCGCCGAGGTTGACGCCGCTGTGGCAGGCGGTGCAGCCCTTGTCGATGAAGAGCGCGAGCCCCTTCTTCTGGTCATCCGTGAGGGCTGGGTCGTTACCCTCCAGCCACTGATCGAACGGAGAGGCGGGCGTGATCAGGGTGACCTCGAAGGCCTCAATCGCCTTGGCCATGTTGTCGAAGCTGACCGGATCGGCCTCGCCCGGGAAGGCCCGGCCGAAGCGCTCGACGTACTCCGGCATGCTCTTGAGCGTGATCACGACCATCTCGGGCTGGTTCGCCATCTCCACCCCCGCCTGGATCGGTCCCTTGGCCTGGGCCTTAAGGTCCTCTGCGCGGCCGTCCCAGAACTGTGCCTTGTTGAAGACCGCATTGAGCACAGTGGGGGAGTTGCGCGGCCCCATCTGCCAGCCGTGCCCAACCGAGGTCGGCAGGTTGTCGTCGCCCCCGGTGGCCAGGTTGTGGCAGGTGTTGCAACTGATCACCCCGCTCGCCGACAGGCGTGGATCGAAGAACAGCATCTGCCCGAGCTCGATCTTCTCGCGGGTGACCGGATTGTCCGCGACCGCGGGCAGCGAATGGGGGATGACCTCCAGCCCGGCGGACTTGGCCTTGGCGCGCAGGTCGGCATCGGATGCCGCAACCGAGCCAGCGACGACCGTGAGGGCAACAGACAACGTCACGATTGTTTTTCGCATGATCTTATATCCTCGTTCGATTTCGGTGGCGAACGGCTCGTCGACGGACAAGCCGCGGGGTCGCCGCGCCGGACGTCTCGCGCTGGGCGAGCGCCGGGCCGCTCCCGCGGCCTATGGTAGTCGCTCATCGCCGCCAACCGAAGCCGCTTCGGCCCTGCGGCGGCGGGGCCAAACAGCCTGCAACGGCACCTCCCCACGCCAACGCCCCCGTTGACCCTGGCCATAGCCGTTGGCGTCACAGGGTCTGCGACACCCACCCCTGTTCGCCAGCCAGTCTAGGTGCGAAGGCGCCGGCGGCCTCGCCGTTGTTGTGGCACGGGTGCTACGCATCCCAGGACCTCGCCCGGGGGTTGGACGGCAGCGCATCGAGCCGGACCCGTATGGACCAGCCGCTCCTAAACTCGAGATCCAGACCCCGCCACCGCCTTGAATCGCTCGCGGTGCCCTTCAGCTCAACCCAACCATTGAAACCGAAGGAAGTCGGAATCCGCGGTTCCGACTTTCGCGCTGGTCTTTTGCCGATCTGGCGAAGCGGTCAACGCCTCCTTAGGCGCCCGCCCCTGCGCTGGCCGCCAACTGCTTCATTTGCTTGGCGATGGCCGACAGCTCGTTGTCGATCATCAACAGCGCCTGACCCTGATCACCAAACCGGCGCAAACGCCCGAGGATGTCGTTGACGGTCGCCTCCTCTTCGATCTGCTCGGTCACGAACCATTGCAGGAAGACGCTGGTGGCGTGGTCCTTCTCGGAGAGTGCATGGTCGACTAGGTTGTTGATCGCGGCGGTCACCTCACGCTCGTGCGCCAGGGTGCGTTCAAACATATCGAGCACGCCCGCGGCCTCCCCCGGGGGGGCGGCCACTGCCGAGAGCTGCACCGCCGCATCCTGATCGATCAGGTAGCGGTACATCTTCAGAGAGTGCGTCATCTCCTCACCGTGCTTGGCCATGAACCAAGCGGCGGTGCCCTTGAGGTTGGCCGCCTCGGCCTGGGCGGAGAGCCCGAGGTAGAAGTAAGCGGAGTAGAGCTCGCGGTTGATCTGCGCGTTCATACGCGCCGCCATCGCAGTCGAAATCATGGGATCGGTCTCCTGGTGTGCCGCACGGCCGGGAAGGGTCGGCAGGAAGGGCGTCGCGGCGGGGAATGTCGTCGACCTCTGGGAACGTAACGGCCGGCCAAGGCCAAATCAAGCAAGGGTCTCCGCCGCATCTGGCCTCCCCCAGACCACCTGGTTTCCGACCGGCCGCCCCAGCCGACCCCAGGTCCGCCTTGAGGGGTGCCAGAAAACGGCCAGGATCCCAAGGTGCTCTGCGACATCGGAGAAGGTCTGATCGC
>JALOTB010000065.1 GCA_025458165.1 Chromatiaceae bacterium
TGGAATCGCACCCGTCCGCAGCATCTCGAGATAGTGCGCGGTCTTGCGCCGGTGCAGGTCGGCGATGAAGGCGTCGAGGTCGGCGGGCGGCTGGAACGGTGGACGCCAGCGCTCGATGAAGTAGCGGATGCGCTCCTTGCCGCCGGTGACCGCGAGGAGCTCGCCGTAGACCGGGACCGTCCAGTCCCAGTCGAGCCCCGCCTCGGCGAAGGCGGCGTTGAAGGCCGGGCGATGGCCGTCGCGCTCGGTGTCGGCCAGCGTACCGTCGACATCGAAGATTAAGGCCTGGAAACCGTACATCGTCTACACCCAAGTCCGCCCGTCCGGGCGACAGCCTAACTCAGCCACCGCGGCGATGCACGGCAGCGCGCGCGTCCCGACTCCGGTAGGCTTTTGACACCGTCCTGTTTAGAATCCTCGCCGCTCGGGCGCGGGATTCGCGCCGCTCACCCAAGAGAGCACCCGGCCGCCGCCAGACCCGGCGGGGCCACCAATCCGACCAACTGGAGGACGAACGACAATGGCCGCAATCTTTTCCGACGCCTGGATGAAGCAGCTCATGGACGCCTGGAACAACGAGCCGGACGTGAGTCAGAAGCTTGCCGAGATCGGCTTCAACTCGGTGATTTCCTGCGGTTTCAAGGACGAGGACAACCCCCGCGGGGTATTCGTGGTGGAGAACGGGATCTGCACCCGCGCCGGCGACTGGAACGGCGAGAAGCCGGACTGGGACATGCGCGCCGACATGAAGGACTGGCTCAAGTGGGTCGAGAAGGGCATCGGCATGATGGGCCTTGGCACCGCCTACGCCACCGGCAAGCTCAAGTTCAAGCACGGCGACTACAAGGCGATGATGAAGGACCCGCGCATGGCCGGACCCTTCGTCAAGAGCTTCGGCCTGATGCAGAAGATCGGCGCCGACGAGCTCGCCTGATTAGCTGCCCCGCCCGGCAGGACAAGGCCCGCCTCGGCGGGCCTTGTCGTTTCCGCACCCGCGGGATGGTGCCCAGCGGGTAGGATGCGGTGACGCAAGGAACCGCATCGTCCGGCCTCACCCGGGCTCGCCGCCCTCCCCCTTGCCCCCGCTGCGAAAGAGCCGCAGCAAGGCCCCGAAGACCCGCTTGATCCCACGCCAGAGCCTCGGCAGCAGCCAGATCAGGAGCAGCAGGAAGACGGCCAGCAACGCGAGGAAAACCAGCGGGTGGTTGACCGCGGCGAGCAGGCCGGCGACCACCGCAAAGTCCTCGGTGATCGAGGCGGCCCAATTGCTGAAGGGCTCGGGCGAGGTGTTGATGAGCACCCGAGTACCGGCCTTGGCCGCATGCGAGGCCGCCGCCATACCGCCGCCCAAGAGCGCCGCCGCAAGCTCCGTGCCGGCGCCGAGATCGCCCACCGCACCGGCGGCGAGCAGTGCCCCGGCGGGGATGCGCACGAAGGTGTGGAGCGTGTCCCACGCGGTGTCCACCCCTGGCACCTTGTCGGCGAAGAACTCCACCAGGTACATGAAGCCCGCCGCGAACAGCACCAGCGGGTCGGTGAGGAGCTCCAGCCCCTCGGGCAGGTCCATCCGCCCGGTGGCGCCGAGGAAGCCGAGCACCAGGACGGCGGCGTAGAGATTGAGCCCGCTCGCCCAGCCGGCGCCGAGGGCGAGCGCGAGGGTCTGTGTCAGGTCTTCCATCGGGACCTCCGGCGGGGATTACGGCGAGAGTATAGGCGCTGACGACGCCAAGCCTCGCTCCCGCTCGACGGCTGTTAGCATTCGCAGGGTGCGCATCGGGCGCACTCACCCCGACGGAGGGACTCGACCATGCGCCTAATCGGCTATCTGTTCCTGATCGCCCTGGTCGCCTTCGGCGCCTGGCCCTACTACCAGGTGTTCCGGCTCGACGAGGCCCTCGGCAAGAATGACATGAACGCGCTCGCCGAGCTGATCGACGTCGAGGCCGTGCGGCGGAACTATCAGGGCCGCATCGAGGGCGGCCTGGGCCTCGGCCAGCCGCAAGACCCCGCCAGCGCGCTGGGCTGGCTGCAGCAGAACCTGCAGCGCCTGGGCGAGGCGGCGATCGCCGATACCATCACGCTGGAGTGGATCCGCGACGGCCTGCGCGAGGCCGCCGCCGGAGCGACCGACAAGCAGCCGCCCTACTTCATGGCCGGGATCGAGCTCGCCTTTTTCGAGTCGACTGACCGCTTCCTGATTCGGCTGGGCGAGCTCGGCCAGGGCGAAACCCACGTGCGCATGACCCGCGAGGGGCTGCGCTGGCGGGTCACGGACGTGATCCGTTAGTTTTAACGCGCTGAGAATGGCGCTCTAGGCCGCGATCGAGAGGGTCTCGACCGTCCCGCGGTTCTTCTCCTTGAGCAGGATCTTAAAGCTATCGAGCGGGTAGCCCATCTCGCGAACCAGACGCTTGATGACCTCCAGCAGAACCGCGGGGGCCAGATCGGCCTCGGCGAACAGGGCCTCGGCGATGGGCAAAGGGTCGTCCAGGCGGTCCGGGACCCGCGCGAAGAGCGGGCGGCCGCCGATCTCGAGCTCGTCGGGCGCGTCGGCCAGGCGCGAGAGCCTCTCCGGCGCACGGCCATAAAGCTCCTGGAGCAGGGCCTCGTAGAACAGCGGCCAGGCCGATGCGCTGGTAAACGTTTGCCCGCCAAGCATGAAGCCGAAAGGCAGCTTCTGCTCCAGCTCCTTGGCGAGTGGCGAGGCGGTGACCGCGGGGCGGGACGCCGCTGGCGGGGGCGGTTCGGCCGCCGGTTTCTCGACCGGCTTCTCGCTGGGCCTCTCGCCGCCCTTCGGTCCGCCGGCGGCGGGATGCTCGGCGAGCAAGGCCAGCATGCGCGCCAGGGCCTGCTCTAGGGCCGCGCGCCGCTCGTTGTAGCCCTGCTTGAAGCGCACCCCGGCCTCCAGCGCCGCGGGGTCGTCGTGGTCGATGCTCTCCCACAGCGCCTTGGAGAGCGCCTCCAGCCGGGCGCTGACCTGCTCGAGCTGGCCCTTGGCCTCACGCAGCCTCTCGTCGATCCGGACTCGCTCCGACATGGCCCGACACCCCGCTTGTCTCAAGGACGATGCGCCGCGCGCGACGCCCCGCGCGCAAAACCGCGCAGATCTACTGGCATTTCATTATCCGGCGCGGTTGCGGCCTCCACCAATAAGTTCCGCCTATGCGTATGCAAGGCGAACCGGGGTCCGTCAGGCCGGGACCGGGGGGCGCAGCGGCCGTCCGAGCCCGGCCTCCACCTCGTCGTAGACCGGGTCGGGGTCCGTCTCGTAGCGGCGGGAGAAATGGAAGGGGATCAGACGGGCGACCCCAGCCGCGGCGGCGATCTCACCGCAGGCGCGGGCGGTGAGGTGACCGGTGCGCTCGGCCTGGGCGGCGTCCGCCCCGATGAAGGCGGCCTCGCAGATCAAGACATCGGCGCCGGCGGCGAAGGCCACCAGACGCTCCCGGTTCGACGGGGTATCGGCGAGGTCGGTGGCATACACCAGCCGGCGCGCGGGCCGGCGCTCGGCAAGGTCCGGCGCCACGCCCCCGGCGAGCACCGAGCGCCCGTCGGGGAGGCGCACCGACGCGTCCTCCTCGCCCGCCAGCAGGCGCCGCTTGAGCTCGCCGATCCAGGGCCCCTCGGGGAGACCCAGCTCGGCCAACCGCTCCGGGCGGATGTGAATGGCCGGCGCGGTGTCGAAGACGAAGGCGAGCACGGGGATGCCGTGGTCCAGGGCGATGGCGCGCACCGAGAAGGCCGGATCAACGGCGATCCGGCCGTCGGCGATGGGCCGATCACCCTCGGCGCGCTGCACTCCGCCCGCCTGGAGGTGGAACCGGCGCAGGCGATCGCCGTCCAGCTCGTGGACCTCGAAGCGCGGGCCCTGCGCTCCGATTCGGTCCCAGTGCACGCCGCCGATGAAGCCCGCGATGTGCCCCGCAAGCCCCGGCGGGCCGTACAGCCGGCATGGCTCCGTCACGCCGATGCGCGAGCGCAGCAGCCAGAGGAACCCGGCAATGTGGTCCATGTGCGCGTGGCTGACGAAGACATGGCTCACCTGGTGAGCGAGCCGCGCCGGCAGCCGGCCGCAGTCGCCGAGGTCGAAGAGCAGGCTCTGGGCGCGCTGGCGCAGGCGCAGATGCAGCAGGGGATCGCCGAAGACCCCGCCGGGCGTCGGGGCGGCGCGCCTCGGCTGGCGAGCGGTCACCAGCAGGCCTTGCCCGGAGCGCGCCGCGTCGCGCACCAGGAGCGCCGCCCAGGGAGCCGGGTCGAGCGTCACCAGGCGGGCGTTGAGGTGTCCGCCACTCGTCCCGGTCACCTCGCCCATGGCCAGCGTGGCGCCCTGCCGGTCGAGCAGGGCGATCTGTCTACCCACCCAATCGCCCGGCGAGGGCGGCGCCGCCCCTTGAACGGGGAGCGCATCGTGATCGAGCAACTGGTCGCTGGCGCCGGCGAGCCATCGGTCCCACTGTCCGGTTCGCGCAGCGGCACGCTCCGACTTGGTGCGCCGACGCGCCTGAGGGGCGGCGGGCACCGAGACGACCTCCACGGTCAGCGCCCGCAGCGCCGCACGGGCCGCCTCGGCCTCCGCCCCCTCCGTGGGCAGGAGCGCGAGCACCAGATCGGCGCGGACGGCCTCGACCATCGCCGCCAGGAGCTCCGCACCGACCGCACCGCGCACCACCCCAGGGGTGTCCACGATCAGCGGACCTTCGGTAACCTCGCCGGCGAGCCGCCCCAGTGCCTGCACCAGCGGCAGCCGGTAGCGGGCGGCATCCAGCGCACAGAGCGCCGCGAGCCGCTCGACCCGCCAGCCGCCCTCGCGCCACCTGCCCAAGGCCAGCGCCCCAGGGACCCCGAACCCCGGCGAGCCGGGATCGGCCGTGATCCCAACGCAGGGTGTCCCGCGCCCTGCCAACCGCTGCGCCAGGGCCTCGGCGATCCAGGTCTTGCCGGCACCCAAGGGTCCCCAGATCAGCAGCCGGGCGCCTGACGCGAGACGCTCGACGACCGAATCCAAGCCCACCGCGCCGTTACTCCGCGCTACCCGCTGACCAGCTTCCCGTGATCGATCAGCAGCAGCCGGCACCGCTCGCAGCGCCAGGCCATATTCGCCGCTGGCGGGATCGAGAGACTGATGGTGTTCTCCAGCGCGTTGCCGATGTGGGAGAAGGTCCCCGGCCGCCCGGCCGAGCGCTTCGACCAGATCGCCCCCTTCCCGAGCATCACCCAACCCGGGTCCATCGGCGCGCTGTCGCGGACGCTCAGCGTCCGGCGGCCGATGTGACGGACCAGCACGAGCAGGAAGACCAGAACAGCCACCGCGACCAGCCCGGCGACGATGGACCACCCGTAGGCACCCATGGCTTGTCTCAAGATCGGGATAGGACTGGGCGGGAACTATAGCGCGGCCGGGCAACAGAGGGGGTCGGGCCAACACCGATGCGAGGCGGTAAGATCGGGTGCGGAGTACCAGGCCGCCGTTGCGGCCTGAATCGTTCCGTCCGAGGTGACCCCATGACCCCAAGAAGCATGCTCGCTGCCACCGCCCTCCTGCTGCTCGCCGGCCTCGCGCCGAACGCGCAGGCCTTCAAATGCCTGCCGGTTTACGGCAACTGGTGTGGGCTCGACTACCCACCCGCCGGGACCTTCCCGCCGCCGGTCGACGCCTTCGACGCCGCCTGCATGCGGCACGACCTCTGCATCGCGGGCCCGCAGCCCGAGACCGCCTGCGACATCGCCTTCGTCGGCGAGCTGCGCGGGCTCGCGCTGACCCACGGCTACCTGCCGCGCCCGCTGCAGTGGGCGGAGTACGTGATCCGGGTGAGGGCCGGCGGGCCCTGGGGCGGCATGCCCTTACCCGCCCCTGGTGATGCTCTGGGGGCACTCTCCAGCCTGGTCGCACCTTGCTGGTAGCGGTCTGGGCAAGGATCGCCCCCACCGGACCAGCGCCCGACAATGGGTGGCGGGGTTAGCTCGAAAGGATCACGGGCAGTTATCATTGAAAAGCCGTCGCTCATAGTCGATATTTCAATGTTTCTGGGGGACCCGATCCCAGACCTCATGCTCATCGATCGACCCACCGACAAGGCGGCACTGGACCGGCTGATGGCGGCCTTCCCGGTCACCGCGATTCTCGGTCCAAGGCAGTCCGGCAAGACGACCCTGGCGCGGGAGATCGCGGCCGATCACTTCTTCGACCTCGAGAATCCGCGCGACGCCGCAATGCTGGCCGAGCCGCAGTTGGCGTTGGAGCCCTTGTCCGGTCTGATCGTCATCGACGAGATCCAGCGCGCGCCCGGGCTGTTCACGCTGCTCCGCTACCTGGTCGACACACATCGGGGACAGCGCTACCTGATCCTCGGGAGCGCGTCGCGGGACCTCATCCGGCAGTCATCAGAGTCGCTGGCCGGGCGCAT
Source organism: Chromatiaceae bacterium (assembly GCA_025458165.1). GTDB lineage: Bacteria > Pseudomonadota > Gammaproteobacteria > Chromatiales > Chromatiaceae > JALOTB01. Next base: position 6,405 of record JALOTB010000065.1, read on the forward strand.
CGCCTACCACGAGCTTGGCGGTCTTCGATTAACCGACGTCGGCGCCGCCGCCTGGCGCGAGTTGTGGCTCAGGGGCGGCCTGCCGCGCGCATTCATCGCCGCCACCGATGACCAGAGCCACCTGTGGCGCGAGCAGTATGTCGCGACCTTCCTGGAGCGGGACATCCCCCAGCTCGGCATCGGCATCCCGGCGGCGACCCTGCGGCGCTTCTGGACCATGCTCAGCCACTACCATGGGCAGATCCTGAACTACGCGGAGCTGGCCCGCTCCTTCGGGATCTCGGATACGACGGTGCGGCGGTACGTCGAGATCCTCGAAGGGACCTTCATGGTCCGGCTGCTCCAACCCTGGCACGTCAACATCGGCAAACGGCTGGTCAAGCGACCGAAGCTGTATCTGCGCGACTCAGGGATTCTCCATACCCTGCTCGCGACGCGCTCGCTGCGCGAGCTCAGCGCGCACAACAAGCTCGGCGCCTCTTGGGAGGGGTTCGCGCTGGAGGTCGCAGCGCGCGCGATTGGCAAGCGTCCCGAGGAGCTGGCCTTTTGGGCGACGCACACCGGGGCTGAGGTCGATCTCTTCTGGCAGGAGCACGGCCGGCACTGGGGGATCGAGGTCAAGTATGCCGACGCCCCCAAGCTCACCCGCTCGATGGCGGTCGCCTTGGATGACCTCGGGCTTGACCACCTCTGGGTGGTATATCCCGGCGATCGCGCGTACCCGCTGGCCGAGAAGGTCAGCACCCTACCGCTCTCGCGCATCGGCGAGTCCTGGTCCTATCCGTGAGGCACCGCTAGTCCAGCGGTCCGCATCGACAGGCTCGACCTGCGCCAAGGGGCACTATGGAACGAGTCAAGAATACGTTGAACAACAGAAACAGTCGTCGTCGTTGTCGTTGTCGTAATCGGAGAACCAATGCAATTCGGGCATGAGCAACTCGATGTCTATCAGATTTCGATCCGATACGTAACTTGGGCGTACGAAACCGCCAAACGTTTAAGAGGCATCGATCGCCACGCGCGGGACCAACTGCTTCGCGCCTCACAATCGATCCCTTTGAACATCGCCGAAGGCAACGGCAAGGGAACCAACGCCGATCGGCGCCGCTTTTTCGAAATTGCTCGGGGTTCGGCGCTGGAATGCGGAGCGATTCAGGACTGTCTCAAAGCCTGCAACGTGCTGACTGCTGCTGAAAACACGCAGGGCAAGACGATGTTGATTCGGATCGTGTCGATGCTGACAAAGCTCGGGCAGCGAAGCCTAGAGGCGCGAGAGAATCCGGGGCGCTACGATGATGTCGATTACGACCACGACCACGACCACGACCACGACCACGACAACGATAGTGGTGCTAAATGTCGCTCTTGATGGACTTGTTTGGCGTATTGGTGGACCGTTTCTAAGCAGCCCGCAGAACCCCGTCGTCCAGGTGCCAGACCTGGTCCATGCGCCCCGCGAGCTGGGGGTCGTGGGTGACGATGACGAAGCTGGTCTGGACCTCCGCGTTGAGCTCCAGGATCAGCTCGTAGACGCGCTCGGCGGTATGGCGATCCAGGTTGCCGGTCGGCTCGTCGGCCAGCACGCAGGCCGGCTGGGTCACCAGGGCGCGGGCGATGGCGGCACGCTGGCGCTCGCCGCCGGAGAGCTCCGAGGGCTTGTGCGCACCACGGTGCCCGAGGCCGACCCGCTCGAGCAGGGCCGCGGCCCGCTCCCGCGCCACGGCCGGTGCCGTGCCGCCGATCAGGAGCGGCATGGCGACGTTCTCCAGCGCCGAGAACTCGGGTAGCAGGTGGTGGAACTGGTAGACGAAGCCGAGGCTCCGGTTGCGCATCAGCCCGCGCTCGCGCTCCGAGAGGCCCGTGATGTCCCGCCCGCCCCAGCGCACGCGCCCACCCGTCGGCCGGTCGAGCCCGCCGAGGCAATGCAGCAGCGTGCTCTTGCCCGAGCCCGAGGCACCGACCACCGCAACCCGCTCGCCGGCGCGCACCGCGAGGTCCACCCCCGAGAGGACCTGCACCTCCTGGGGTCCCTGGCGGAAGGTCTTGGCGAGCCCCTGGGCCTCCAGGACCGGCACGGCCTCACTCATAGCGCAGGGCCTCGGCGGGATCGGTGCGCGCGGCGCGCCAGGCCGGGTACAGCGTGGCGAGCAGCGACATGGAGAAGGCGCCGAGGCCCACGTAGAGCACGTCGGAGAGGTGCACGTCCGAGGGCAGGGTACTGATGTAGTAGATGTTCGGGTCGAGGAAGTGGACGTCGAACCAGCCCTCGATGGTGGCGACGATCTGCTCGACGTTGATCGCGAGCAGGATGCCGCCAACCACCCCGAGTAGGGTGCCGATCACCCCGATGGTGGTCCCCTGCACCATGAAGATCCCCATCACCCGCGCCGGCGAGGTCCCGAGCGTGCGCAGGATGGCGATGTCCGAGCGCTTGTCGGTGACCACCATCACCAAGGTGGAGACGATGTTGAACGCCGCCACCGCCACGATCAGGAACAGGATGATCGTCATCATCCGCTTCTCGGTGCGCAGCGCCGCGAAGAAGTTCTTGTGGTGCTGGGTCCAGTCGACCACCCGGTAGAGCCCGCCCAGATCCATGGCGATCTCGCGCGAGAGGCGCGGGGCGGCGAACATGTCCTGGAGCTTCAAGCGCACCCCGGTGACCCCCTCGCCCAGCCGCATGAGCTTGGCGGCGTCGCGCAGGTGCAGGAAGGCCGCGCCGCGGTCGTAGTCGGACATCCCCACGGCGAAGATCCCGACCACGTTGAAGGCCTTGAGCCGCGGCATCACGCCGATCGGGGTGGCGCTGACCTGCGGGGTCACCACGGTGACCTTGTCGCCCACCCCGACCTCGAGGGCGTAGGCGAGCTCCTGGCCGAGGATGATGCTGAACTCCCCCTCGACCAGCTCGTCGACCGAGCCGCGCACCATGTCGCGGCGCAGCTCCGCCACCTGATCCTCCTCCAGCGGCAGGATGCCGCGCAGCAGCGCCCCGCTCACGTTGCCGCCGTTCGCCAGCATCGCCTGGACCTCGACGAAGGGGGCCGCGCCGACCACCGCCGGGTGCGCCCGCACCCGGGCGAGGATGTCCGGCCAGTCCGAGAGATCCCCGTGGGGGTCGGCCAGGGTGGCGTGGGAGGCCATCCCCAGGATGCGCTCCTGGATCTCCTTGTGGAACCCGTTCATCACCGACAGCACCACGATCAGCGCCACTATGCCCAGCATGATGCCGAGCATCGAGATCAGCGAGATGAAGGAGATGAAGTGGTTACGGCGCTTGGCGCGCGTATAGCGCAGGCCGATGTAGAGTGGCAGGGGGCGAAACATGGCGCGGCATTAAACCACAAGCGGCCGCCGGCGGCCCGGGTGCTGCGCTACCATGGCAGCCCGCCCGCCACCGCCGAGCCCTGACCATGCCCCGCCTGCCCGCCGAATGGGAGCCCCAGGCCGCCGTGATGCTGACCTGGCCGCACACCGAGACCGACTGGGCCGACCAGCTCCCCGCCGTCGAGCGCGTCTATGCGGACCTTGCGGCGCAGATCGCCCGCTTCGAGCCGGTACTGATCGTCTGCCGCGACGGCGCCCATCGCGCGGAGATCGCCGAGCGTCTGCACGCGGCGGGGGTGCCCGCCGCGCGCCTGCTGCTCGCGCAGGCCCCGAGCAACGACACCTGGGCGCGCGATCACGGGCCGATCGGCGTGCTCGACGACGACGGCCGCGCCCGCCTGATCGACTTCCGCTTCAACGGCTGGGGCGGCAAGTTCCGCGCCGACCTGGACGACGCGATCACCGCCAGCCTGCACCGCTCCGGGGTCTTCGGCGACACCCCGGTCGCGGCGAGTCGCCTGGTGCTCGAAGGCGGGGCGATCGAGTCCGATGGGGCGGGCACCCTGCTCGCCGTCGAGCGCACCCTGGTCGACGACCGGCGCAACCCCGCCTGGGACCGGGCAGAGGTCGAGACCGAGATCGCGCGGCTGCTCGGCATCCGGCGGTTCCTCTGGCTCAGGCACGGGGCGCTCACGGGGGACGATACCGACGGCCACATCGACACCCTGGTCCGCTTCTGCGCCCCCGACACACTCTGCTACGTCCGCTGCGAGGACCCGACCGACCCCGATCACGCCGAGCTGGCCGCGATGGAGCTCGAGCTGCGGGCCTTGCGCACCGCGAGCGGCAACCCCTACCGGCTGGTCCCCCTGCCCCACCCGGCCCCGCTGTATGACAGCGACGCCCGGCGCCTGCCCGCGACCTACGCCAACTTCCTGGTGATCAACAGGGCCGTGCTGCTGCCGGTGTACGGTGACACCGCGGATCGCCTAGCCGCCGAGCGCCTGGCGGGGCTCTTCCCCGACCGCGAGCTCGTGCCCATCGACTGCCGAGCCCTGATCCGTCAGGGCGGCAGCCTGCACTGCATCAGCATGCAGCTCCCCGAGGCGCTCGGCCTGAACGCGCCGCCCTAGTCCCATGGCCGAGACGACTGGCGCTGCATGTAAACTTGCGCCCCATCCAGCCGACCCTTGGGAAGCGACGATGACCGACCCCCAGTCCCCCGACACCGACCGCAGCACGAAGCTCACCGGACCGGCCAAGGACTTTACCGCCTTCGTCGAGCTGGAGCATGAGCGCCGACTGAGCTCCGACCCCGAGTTCGACCCCGAGCTCTTCCGCGAGGCGGTCGAGCTGGTCCTCGCCAAGCTGCGGGTCTCGGGTCCGGGTTAGGAGCGGGGCGATGATCATCACCGGTATCCGCGCCGAGAACGTACTCAAGTACGCGGTCCTCGACCTCCCGGAGATCCCGCGCCAGGGGCTGATCGCCGTCATCGGCGACAACGAGTCCGGCAAGAGCAGCATCGGCGAGAGCATCTGCTTCGCGCTGTTCGGACGAACCTTCTCGCTCGGGCCCAAGGACCTCGACAAGGTCATCCGCTGGGGCGAGTCGCGCTGCTCGATCCGGCTCGACTTCGCCACCCCGGACGGCGGCCAGTACCAGATCGCCCGCTTCCTCGACGAGCTCGGCAACCACGGGGCGAGCATCAGCCGCCTCGGCGAGGCCCCAATGGTACGTGGGGTGGCGGAGGTCGAGTCCGCGCTGCGCCACATCATCGGCTTCGGCTACGACGAGCTCATCGAGTCCTTCTATCTCGCCCAGCGCGAGATCACCACGCCGCACCCGCACAGCCACGCGGTCAAGGTGATGGCAGGCGTCGACGCCCTGGAGCGAGTCGCGGCGACCTGTCGCGCCGAGATCCCACCGACGGAGGAGAAGATCGCCGCCACCGAGGCCGAGCGGGACGACATCCTCGCCCAGATCGCCGCGCTCGACCTCAAGCCCGGCCACCTCATGGCCCTTGAGCAGGCCCATGGCGAGGAGTCTGCCCAGGCGGAGGCCGGGCGGGCGCGCATCCAGGCGCTTAGGGCCCAGGCCAACGGCTGCGACCAGGACCTGGAGCGGCTGCGCGAGACCGCGGCGGACTGGCTCGCGGCGACCCCGGCGGCGTCCTTCACCACCCTGCAGCGGCAGACCGCGGACCTCGATGCGACCCTTGCCGCCCTCGCCCCGCGCTACGCCGAGTCCGCCCCGCCCGAGGCCATCGCCGGGCTGCGGGCGCTCGCACGCGAGGCAGGCGAGGGGCTGGCGGAATTCCGCCGGTTACGCGCCTCCGCCGCCGACTACGCCGGCCGGCTCGCGCACTTTCTCGGCGACACCGCCGAGGAAGTCGCGGGCGAGGTGCCGCCGGCGCCCGTGCGACAGGCGGCCCTCGCAGACCTGGAGGCCAGATGTCTCACCGGGCGGCGACGCAGCCGAGCCCTGGCGACCCTGTTCGGGGTCCTCGCGCTCGTGCTCGCAGCAGGCTGGGCTTTGCTTGGCCAGTCCCCGGCCGGCGAGGCATCCGAGGTGCTCAGGACCTGGCTCGCGACACTCCCCGCAGGCTGGGACGGGGCGATACTGTCCTGGATGCCATTGGGGATCGGCCTGCTCCTCGGGGGCACCGCCAGCTTTTGGGCCTTAGCCCGGCACCAAAGCAGCCGGCTCTCCACCTGCCGGGACGACCAGCAGGCCCTCGCCGCCGAGACCGAGGCGGGACGCACCGAGATTGCCGCCCTCGCCGAGCTGGAGACCCGCCCCCTGGCCGACGCGATCGCGATCATCGCCTCCCTGCGCGAGCCCGCGCTCGCTCAGGGCGCCGCACGCTTCGCCGACGGCCTGGGCGCGCCGCTGATCGCCGCCGAGGCGCAGTTCGAGCGCCCGGAGCGGTTTCGCCGGGCAGTCGAGGGGCTGCGGCTCGCGATCATCGGGATCAAGAGCGAGGCGCTGCGGGGCATGGAGCGCCTCCACGAGGCGGCCGCCGAGCACGCCGGGTCCCTGGCTCGGCAGGAGGCCCAGATCGCCCAGGAACGGGGGCGCGTCCGGCGTGATGCCGAGCTGCGCGCCATCCATGCCGATCTGGAGCGCCGCGTCGCCGAGCTGCGCCGGCGGGTCCAGGCCCGAACGCTCGCGCTCGAGCTGCTCGACGGGGCGATCCACTACATCTCGCAACGATTCAATACGGAGGTCCGCAACCTCGCCGCGGAGTCCCTGCCCCGGCTCACCAACGGGCGCTACGAGCACCTGCAGATCGACACCAACCTGCGGGTCAAGGCCTTCTCCAACGAGAAGCGCAACTTCATGGACCTCGATGAGATCTCCAGCGGGACCCAGCGCCAGATCATGCTCGCAGTGCGCCTCGCCCTGTCACAGAAGCTCGTCAACTCGGCCATCCACGGCCCGCAGATGCTCTTCCTCGACGAGCCCTTCGCCTTCTTCGACGAGGCGCGCACCACGAGCGCGCTCGCCATCTTGCCTAAGGTGAGCGGCGACTTCACCCAGATCTGGGTGACCTCGCAGACCTTCCCGGAAGGCTCCAAATTCGATCTGGTGATCGAGTGCCACGCCGGAGAGGGCCTCTCGCCCTGGGTGCGGCGCGGCTAGGGTGAAGGCCGCGCGCAGCGCGCTCGAAATCCCGCTCTCCCGCGCTCGGGAGCGCGATGGGGTGAGGGAGGTATACTGAGCGCGCACTCCCTGAGACGAACGCCCATGAGCCTGGCGCAAGAAGACATCCAGTTCATCAAGGACCACGTGGGCATCTGGCTCGCCGAACAGTCCCTGGGCAAGCCGCCCGCGGTCTACGAGATCGAGCTGCGCGAGCGGATGGTGCGCGTCGAGGAGGAGCTCAAGCACCAGCGCGAGTTGATCCAGACCATCCTGGTCCAGATGGACAAGCGCTTCGACGCGATGGAGAGACGCTTCGAAGCACTACAGGCGGAGATGGACAAGCGCTTCGAGGCCATCGACAAGCGCTTCGAGGCCGTGGACAAGCGCTTCGAGGCCGTCGACAAGCGCTTCGAGGCAGTGGACAAGCGCTTCGAGGAGCTGACGCGGCGCATCGACCGCTTCATGTTCTGGTCGTTTGGACTGACCGTCAGCGTCGGGGCATTGATCGTCGCGGCGCTGAAGCTCTGGCCCTAAGCCAGGGCCGCGCACGCGAGCCCAATCACTCCCGGATCTTGACCAGGGTCCCTGCCGGGGTCAGGTCGAAGAGTGCGATCAGATCGGCGCTGCGCATGCGGATGCAGCCGTGGGAGCCAGGGACTCCGAGCGGCGCGGTGTCCGCGCAGCCGTGGATGTAGATGAACCGGCGCAGGGTATCGACCCGCCCACCCCGGTTGAGCCCCGGTTCCACCCCCGTAAGCCAGAGGATGCGGGTGAGGATCCAGTCGCGCCCGGGGAAGCGCGCCTCAAGCTCGGGTCCATAGACCTCCCCCGTCGGGCGCCTTCCGACGAACACCGTCCCGGTCGGACATCCCTCCCCGATCCGGATTCGCACCCGGTGCCACCCTCGCGGCGTGCACCCGCTCCCGAGCAGCTCGCCGGGTCCGTTGGCCGCCGTCGACACCGGCCAATGCCCCAGCGATTCGGACCCCTCGCGCAGCTCCAAGGTCTGCGCGCTGAGATCGACGTCGATCCTTCGGCGGCCGTCAGCCGCAGGCCAACCGCGGTCCGGCAACCGGGCATCGTCTTCGCGTTGGCCTTCATTGGCGTTCATCGGCGGCTGCATTCTCTTCGTCTCGATCCGCCGTTGAAAACCGCACGTCGAGCAGACCGTCGTAGTTGCCGTCCGGGGCCAGCCGGTAGTCTGCAACGCCGGCTCGAGCGGCGAAGACCTGATCCTCGTACCAGAGGGGAACGTAGGGCAGGTCCTCGAGCAGCAGGGACTGGAGCACGCGGTAGAGGTCGGCCGCCCGCGTCAGATCCGGCTCGGCCCGGGCGGTCTCGATCAGCCGGTCCGCCTCCCCGCTCGCGAAGCGCCCGCGGTTCGCCCCCTGGGGCGGGACCGAGGCGCTGTGAAAGGCATAGCGGAAGATGTCGGGCGTGCGTACCCCGACCCAGGAGAGGGCGTAGAGCTGGAAGCGACCAGCCTTGATGTCGCCGTAGAAGGTGCCCCAGTCGTAGCTCTGGACCTTCAGCGTGATGCCGACCTCGGCGAGCTGGGCCTGGATGACGCTCGCCAGGCGCACGCGAAACGGGTCGCTCGAGGTCTTGTACGTGAGTACGAGGGGACGGCCGGGGCCGTAGCCGGCCGCCGCAAGCAGGGCGCGGGCCCGGTCGGGGTCGTGGCTGCGACCGGTGCTGGGGCCGCCCGCCCAGTGCTCCGGCGGAAACATGCCCCCCGCGAGCCGCCCGCCACCGCGAAAGAGGTGCCGCAGGATCGCCGCGCGGTCGATGGCGTAGGCGATCGCCTGGCGCACCTCGGGCCGGCCGGTGTGCGGGTCCCCCAGGTTGAAGCCGAGATACAAGAAGTTCGTCCCCGGCGCCCGGGCGACCCGAATCCCCGGCTGTCGTCCCAGGTAATCGACCAGCTCCGGCGCCAGATCGGCTTGCACCAGGTCGACCTCGCCGCGCAGGAGCTTCATCACCCGCACGCTGGGGTCCTTGACGGCCACCAGCTCGATCGCCTGCCCATCGCGCAGGCGCTCCAGGCGCACACGCCCCGCCTCAAGCCGAGCGGCGAGGCGCATGGGGCCGCTACCCACCGGATCGCTCGCGAACGGGTGGCCGGCGGCGATCAGGCGGGCCGGCAGGATGCCGATCGCCAGGTAGGCGGGGAAGAGCGGATCGGGCTCACTGAGGCGGAACACCACCTGGTCCGGACCCTCGCTGCGCACCTCCTCGATCAGCGCGAGCAGGGCGCGGTGGGGCGAGCCACTCGCCGGGTCGAGGATGGATTGGAAGGTGGCGACGACGTCCTCCGCAGTGAGCCGGCTGCCGTCGCTGAAGCGGCGGCCCTCTGCCCTGAGGGTGAAGCGGTAGGCGGTGGCGCTGAGCGTCTCCCAGGTCGCCAGCGACGGCACCGGCCGCCCCGCCGGATCGAGCTCGGTCAGGCGCCGGTACAGGAGCCGGTTGACACGCTCGGAGGCGGCATCGGTCGCATGGCGCGGGTCGAAGCCCCGCGGCGCAGTCGCGAGCCCCATCCGTAGCACCCCGTCGGTCGGCTTCGCTCCGCAGCCGGCGGGGAGCAGGGCCAGGACGAAGATGAGGACCCCGATCAGGCGAAGCGCCAATGCCGGAAGGGGTTTCGCGCCAGGTTTACGTTGTAGTAGCGCGGGTCGCCAGAGACCTCCTCGCCCGCCCAGTCCGGCAAGACGAAGGACTCGTCCTCGACCGCCAGCTCAATTTCTGCCATCACCAGCCCCGCGTTCTCGCCCGCAAAGACGTCGAGATCCCAGATCCGCTCGCCCTCGCGCACCCGATAGCGCCGCTTCTCGACCGGCGGGAACACGGCCAGCTCGCGCAGCATTGCGCGGGCGTCATCGACCGGAATGGGGTACTCAAACTCGCTGCGGCGGATGCCGTCTGCGGCGCCTTTGATGGTCAGGAAGGCCCGCTCGCCCTTCACCCGCACCCGCACCGTCGCGTTGGCGTTGTTCGCCACATAGCCCTGGACGATCTCCACCGACGACTCGACCCGGTCGCGCCAGGTCTCGCCCTTCACCAGGAACTTGCGCTCGATCTCTGTACCCATACCGCGCCGCAGGCCCGCTTTACTGGCCCTCTCTGCTCGTTGTCGTTGTCGTTGTCGTTGTCGTTTTCGTTGTCGAGCATAGGCACGATTACGATTACGACAACGACAACGAAGTTTTGGGGCAATCGGCTCAGGATGCGCAGAGTCAGGGATGAACCAGGTGCAAGTGGTTGTTGCACCCTCTCCTATTGTCGCTCGAAGAGTGCCATGGATTCGACGTGCGCGGTGTGCGGGAACATGTCCATGGCCCCGGCGGCGCGCAGGCGGTAGCCCAGCCCGTTGACCAGGCGGTCCGCGTCGCGCGCGAGGGTCGCCGGATAGCAGGAGACGTAGACGAGCCGCTCGACCCCCAGCGCCGGCAGCAGGTCGAGGACCTGGATCGCACCGCTGCGCGGCGGATCGAGCAGCGCGGCCTGGAAGCGCTCGCGCCGCCAAGGGGCCAGGTCGAGCTCGCCATAGAGGTCCCCGAGCTCGAACCGGGCGTTGCCGATCCCGTTACGCCGGGCGTTGGCGCGGGCCCGCTCGATGAGCCCCGCCTCGGCCTCGACGCCGACCACCTCCGCCGCTCGCCGCGCCAGCGGGAGGGTAAAGTTGCCGAGCCCGCAAAAGAGGTCGAGCACCCGCTCCTCCGGGCCAGGGTCGAGCAGCGCGAGCGCCCGGTCGACCATCAGGCGGTTGAGCTCCAGGTTGACCTGGGTGAAATCCAAGGGCTCGAAGTGGATGCGCACCTCGTGATGCGGCAGGCCGTAGGCCAGATCCACCGCGTGCCCGGGGAGTGGCCGGATGGTCTCCGGCCCGCCGTCCTGCAGGAAGATGCTGAGCCCCTGCTCGCGGCCGAAGCGGTCCAGCCGCTCGACGTCGTCCCCGCTCGGGGGCCCGAGGACCCGGAAGACCAGCACCGCTGGCCCGTCCCCGATGGCGACCTCGACCTGCGGGACGCGGTCGCGGATCGAGAGCCCGTCGATCAGCGTGCGGATGGCGCTGATCCGCTCGCCGACCGCCGGGTGCAGCACCTCGCAGCGGCCGAGCTCCGCGAGGAAGGCGCTGCCGCGCTCGCGAAATCCCACCAGCACCCCGCCCTTCTTCTCCACCAGCTTGACCCCGAGCCGCGCCTTGCGCCGGTAGCCCCAGTGTCCGGCCGCGAGCGGCGCCAGCCACTCCGCGGGCCGCACCTTGCCGATGCGCACGAGCACGTCGGCCAAGATCTCCTGCTTCATCGCGATCTGGGCGGCGGGGTCGAGGTGCTGAAGGCTGCACCCCCCGCAGACCCCGAAGTGCGGACAGCGCGGTGCCACGCGCTGGGGTGAGGCGCGCAGGACGCCGGTCGCGACGCCCTCGTCATAGCGCTTCTGAAGCCGCGTGTAGCGCACCTCGACCCGCTCACCCGGCAGGGCGCCGTGGATGAACACCGCCTTGCCCTCGACATGGGCCAGGCCGCGCCCGTCGTGGGTGAGTGACTCCACCTCCACGGTGACCGGCGGCGGCAGGGGCTTGCGCTTCTTGGCCAATCGGGTCTGACTCGTCGGAATGGCGGGGATCGTTGGAAATTCCGAACGGGGCTCGCGTCGCTATCAGGCGGGGAACACGCCGGTCGAGAGATAGCGGTCGCCGCGGTCGCACACGATGGCGACGATCACGGCGTCCTCGACCTCGCGCGAGAGCCGCAGCGCCGCCGCGACCGCGCCGCCGGAGGAAACCCCGGCGAACATGCCCTCCCGGGCCGCGAGCGCCCGGGTGGTGTCCTCGGCCTCGGACTGGGAGATGTCGATGATGCGGTCGACGCCTGCGGGGTCATAGATCCGCGGCAGATACGCCTGCGGCCAGCGCCGGATGCCAGGGATGCTCGACCCCTCGGTCGGCTGCACACCGACGATCTGGACCCCGGGGTTCTGCTCCTTGAGATACCGTCCGGTTCCCATGATCGTCCCGGTGGTTCCCATGGAGCTCACGAAGTGAGTCACCCGGCCCTGGGTGTCGCGCCAGATCTCGGGGCCGGTGCCCTCGTAGTGGGCGCGCGGGTTGTCGGGGTTCGCGAACTGGTCGAGGATGCGCCCCTCGCCGCGCGCCTCTAGCTCGCGCGCGAGATCGATCGCCGCCTCCATGCTCCCCTCGCGCGGGGTGAGGCGGATCTCCGCCCCGAAACTGCGCATCACCGCGCGGCGCTCCACGCTCATGTGCTCGGGCATGATGAGGATCATGCGGTAGCCGCGGATCGCTGCGGCCATGGCGAGCGCGATCCCGGTGTTGCCGCTGGTGGCCTCGATCAGCGTGTCGCCCGGGCGGATCTCGCCGCGCTCCTCGGCGCGGCGGATCATCGACAGGGCGGGCCGGTCCTTGACCGAGCCGGCCGGATTGTTGCCCTCCAGCTTGGCGAGGACCAGGTTCTCGGTCTCCCCAGGCAGTCGCTGCAGGCGTACAAGGGGGGTGTGTCCGACGCAGGCCTCGATGGTGCGGTCGATCATGGGTGGCGGCTCATCGCCGCTGGCGCTGGCAGTGGCATGCCCGCGATTGTGCTACAAGGACCGCGGCGGCGAAACCGGACCGCGACCCGAGTCCCCGCCGCGGCTGGACTCCGACCGGGTGCAAGGACTATGTTTGGCGCGGTCGAGTACAACCCGCGAGCGCCCACTCGTGCACCAGGACCCCCAGACCGCCGAGTCGCAACGCCTCCCCACTCGCGACGCCAGCGCCGCACTCGCCACCACCGGGGGCGACGCGGAGCTCGCGGCACACCTGTTCGCGACGCTCCGCGAGGGACTGCCCCAGGAGATCGACCGCCTGCGCCACCACACGCGCGCCCAGGCTTGGGGTGCCTTGGCCGACGCCGCCCACCGCTTCCGAGGGGCCACGGCCTACTGCGGCGTCCCGGCCCTGGACCGCGCGCTCCAAGATCTAGAGCGCGTGGCGCGGGACAGCGACCTCGACCGTATTCCAGGGAGTCTCGAGCGCGTCGAGCGCGAGACCGAGCGACTGATCGCCTACCGCGGGGAGTGACCCCCAGGACCGCTGCGGCATCCGCCGCCACCTTATGAGGGTGGATCCGGTCGCGATCGATCCCGACGCCTTCCGCGCCCCGCCGATGCTCGGTCGAAGCGCCCCGTCTGCGCCCGGGATCGGCGCTCCACCGCCACCGCCCCGCGAGTACCAGGCCGCGGGAACCGCTGAAGGGGACTCCCGATGACGACGATCTACGTCGGCAATCTCGCCGATGACACCAGTACAGCCCGTACACGGGCCCTCTTCGAGCCCTTCGGCGAGGTCCAATCCATCCGTTTGTCGCGCAGCGAGTCGGGACGCCGTTTCGGTGCCCACGGATTGGTCGAGATGGACGACGAGGCCGCGCGCGTGGCTATCGCCGAGCTCGACGGGCGGGTCTTGGACGGCACCGTACTCAGCGTGCGCGAGGCGCTCCCCCCGGCGGAGGACGAGGCCCCCGCAACCCCTACCGCCGTCCCCGCCACACCCGACGACGTGCCGCCGAGCAACTTGCTGCGCCGCACCTACGAAGTCGCTTCGGTCGAGAAGGTGCCCGCCCCGGGAGGCGGTGATTCCGGCGACTGGTACCGTTACGTCCTCACCAGCGGCCCGGCCCAGATCACCGGCCTGCACCGCGGCACCCTGGACGAGGTCAGGGAATACGCGAGCCAGTGCGCCGACGCCTTCAACCTGCGCAGCCTGACCGGTAAGGTCACGCGCCCGCTCGCACCAGCGAAAAAGCGGTAGCCCGACAAGATTGATTTCCCTTTCTCTGAGGGCCGGCGTATGTTGCGCCCACTGTGAGGCGCGAATCCCTTGTCCCTGATCCGCCCACAGCCCACCGGGCTCCCTAGTCTCGCCCGGGGAATCCCTTTGTTGTCCGGGCCCTGGGCCCCGCGGAATCATCCTCACCAACTGGGTTTGCGCAGTACCGAAACCTCGCTGTGCGGCCGTTTTCGCCGACGATCGGATTGTTTCGGGGAATCCCCCCGAACGGCTCCGGAATAGACGGGTCGCGGTCCTGCCGCCCAGGCGGCCGTTGCGACCGGCGCCCCATCACTCAGTACTGTCTAAAGGCAAACCTTGTAATGAAAAGCATCCTTCGAGTCCTGACCCTCACCGCGGCCGCCGGCTTGGCCGCGACCTCGTTCTCCGCCAGCGCTTGGTGGGGGGGCGGCCCGGGCAACACGGGCATGTGGGACAACATGGGCGATTTCTTCGGCGACGGCACCGGCGACTTCAACATGAGCATGAGCGGTGGCGGACGCGGCTACGGCCGTGGCTATAATCGCGGCAATTACGGATACGGATACGGCCCCTATGGCTATCCGGGCGGCTATGGCATGCCCTACGGCGGCTACGGCATGCCCTACGGCGGCGGCTACGGGATGCCTTACGGCGGCGCCCCTTACGGCGGCATGCCCTATGCGGCACCGGTCCCCGCGGCCCCCGCGGCACCGGCCCCCTAAGGCGACGCCAGCCGCCCGACCTGCGGTCGGGCGGTCGCGGCCACGCGCCCCAAGCGGGCGCGTGGCCGTCCCCCCAACCCCGGCACCGCGAGTGCCGCGCGACCGAGCCCGAGCCACGCCTCGGCTCGCCGTCATGCCACCAGGGTCATGGGCCTGATCGGCACCGTCCTCGCCGGGTGGGTGCTGCTCAACGGGCTGATGTTCCTCGCCCAGCCCGGCATGATCTTCTTCCCCACCCAGCGCCTCGACGCGACACCGCGGGACTGGGGGCTCGCCCACCAAGACGTATGGCTCAAGACCGACGACGGCCTGCGCCTGCACGGCTGGTACATCCCGCGCGAGGGGGCCGAGCGGACGCTGCTCTTCTTCCACGGAAACGCCGGCAACATCTCCCACCGCGGGGAATCGGTCGCGATCTTCCATCGCCTGGGGCTGAACGTCCTGATGGTCGACTACCGCGGCTACGGCCGCAGCGAGGGCTCGCCGAGCGAGGACGGACTCTATCGCGATGCCCGGGCCGCCTGGCAATGGCTGACCGAGGAGCAACGACTTGAGCCCGAACAGATTGTCGTGTTCGGCCGCTCTCTGGGGGCGACTGTGGCGGCGACCCTGGCCGCGGAGAGCACACCGGCTGCGGTCATCCTGGAATCCGGCTTCAGCTCGGCGCGGGATGCCGCACAGGCGCTCTTCCCGGTGCTCTCGCGCGTGGTGATCCTGCGCTACCGCCTCGACGCCGCCGACGCGCTGACTCGGGCGACGAGTCCGGTCCTCGTGCTGCACAGCCCGGACGACGAGGTCATCCCCTACCCGCTCGGTCAGCGTCTCTATGACGCCGCCCCTGAGCCCAAGCGCTTCGTCGAGCTGCGCGGCGGGCACAATGACGGCTTCCTGCGCTCGCAGCCCGAGTACGAGCGCACACTCGGCGCATTCTTGGCGACCCTCGGTGCGCCACGAGGTCAGCCGTGAGGCCGGCGCCGCTGGGGCGCTGGGGGCGCCTCGCCCCGATCCTCTGTGCGCCGCTCCTGCTCGCCGGCTGCGCCACACCCGAGCCGCCACGCGCGGCCACCGGCGCCCAGCCCCCGCTTCTCGTCGAGCAGCAGGCGGTGATGGACGACGGCCATCGACTGCCGCTTCACCGCTGGGGCGAGCCGGACAAGGCCCGTGCCCTGGTCCTCGCGCTGCACGGCTTCAACGACTACGGCAACGCCTTCGCCGGACTCGGCGGGCGCCTGGCCGCGGGTGGCGTGCTGACCTACGCGGTCGACCAGCGCGGCTTCGGCTCGGGCGCCGGACGTGGCCACTGGGCGGGGGAAGGACGGATGACCGCGGACCTGGTCGAGCTCGCCGCGCTGCTTCGCGAGCGTCACCCCGATCTGCCACTCTACGTCCTCGGCGAGAGCATGGGCGGAGCGGTGGTCATGGCGACCCCGGGGATCGCGAATCTCGCCGACGGTCTGATCCTGATCGCACCCGCGGTCTGGTCGCGCGAGACCATGCACCCGCTCCAGCGCTTCGTGCTCGCGTTGGCGGCCTACGGCCTGCCGTCGCTCAAGGTGACCGGCCGGGGCCTCGACATCCGCCCCTCGGACAACATCCCCATGCTGCGGCAGTTCAGCGCCGACCCTCTGGTGATCAAGGAGACCCGGGTCGATGCCCTCTGGGGCCTGACCAACCTGATGGACCAGGCCGCCGCGGCCGCCCCCGGGCTGGCGCCGCCGGTGTTGATCCTCTACGGCGAGCACGACCAGATCATCCCGCGACGCGCCTTCTGCGCCATGCTCGCCACCCTGCCGACCGGGGAGTCGGCGATCCGTGTCGCCCTGTACCGGGACGGCTGGCACATGCTGGCCCGCGACCTGCAAGGCGAGCAGGTGACGACGGATATCGCCGCCTGGGTCAACGATCAGTGGGCGCCGCTGCCCTCGGGCGAGGAGGCCCCGCCCGGGAGCGAGCGGATGACGCGCCACTGCCGGGACGCCGAGCCGTTGCGAGCGGCCCTCAGGCAGGCATCGGCCGACCGGTCGCCGGACTAGCAAGTGCCGCTTGCTCGCAGGTACAGTAGCGGGCCTTGCTGGGCTGGATTGGGACGGGGAAGGGGCTGATGGGCGAGGTACGGGGGGCAGGGAACGAGGCGCGATGCGACGCGCCGGTCCTGTTCTCCATCGTCGAGTCCCCCGGGCACCCCAACCTGAGCCCCCTCTACCGGCGCCTGGGGATCACCGAGGTGCGCCTCGCCTCCCAGCGCAAGGCCGTCCAGGCGCTCAAGCGCCACGCCCCGGACTTCGTGGTCGCCGAGTTCTTCTACGGCTTCGGCAACAACTACGCCGGGGCCAACCTGAGCAACCTCGATGTCTTCCTGGCGAGCCTGCAGCGCTACGCGCCCAACGCGCGGGTCATCGTCCTGGTCCAGAAGGACCAACGCGGCTATGTCGACCGCCTCGCCGAGCGCTTTCGGCTCTATGCCATCCTGGTCCAGCCGGTAAGCGCCGCGGACTTGGAGCCACTGCTGCGGGGCTGACCGCAGCGCCATCCAGCACCCCAACCGAGAAGGAGACTGAAAGACCATGAAGAAAGTGACCACCGCCGGCGCCCACCAGATCTACCAGAAGCGCTCCGGCCGCTATGCCGTGCAGGGCAAGGACAAGAAGTGGGTCAACGGCGAGGAGAAGGCCCGCATCCTGCTGGAAGCGGGCCTGATCCAACCGCCCAAGGCCAAGGCGCCCGCACCTGAGGCCCCGGCCGAGGCGCCTGCGGCCTGAGCGGAAGCGGATTGGCCGCAAATGAACGCAAATGAGGAATGATGCGGCTTCGTCGGCCCAGCGGCGGCTGCGGCGTTTTTCCCAGACGGCCGAGTCGCCGCCCTAGTGTCCGCGGAGCTCGGAAGGCGCGCCTGCTCTCGGCTCGTTGACCGGAGCGCCGCACCATGGCCATCACCGACCGCCGGCGCCATCCCGTCCTCTCTGCTCACCTGTGCGTTCACTTGCGTTCATTTGCGGACCTCTCTCCGCTTCGACTGATCCGCCGGCGTTGATGACCGCCCTCGGCCCCGCGCCCGGGCCGCCGCTGCCGATCGACGCCGTTCTGCCCGAGCTGCGCCGGGCGCTGGCGGCGGGTCATGCGGTCCTCACCGCTCCGCCCGGGAGCGGCAAGACCACCCGAGTCCCCCTCGCCCTGCTCGCTGCCCCCTGGCTGGGGGACCAGCGCATCCTGATGCTCGAGCCGCGGCGCCCCGCGGCGCGCATGGCCGCCGCGCGCATGGCCGCACTGCTCGGCGAGCCGGTCGGCGCGACCGTCGGTTATCAGGTCCGTTTCGAGCGACGCATCGGTGCCGCCACGAGGATCGAGGTCCTCACCGAGGGGATCCTGACCCGCCGACTCCAAGGTGATCCTGGCCTCGATGGGGTCGGACTCCTCGTCTTCGACGAGTTCCACGAACGGAGCCTACCGGCCGACCTCGGCCTCGCGCTCGCGCTCGACAGCGCCGAGGCGCTGCGCCCGGATCTGCGCATCCTGGTGATGTCCGCGACGCTCGACACCGCGGCCGTCGCCAGGCTGCTCGGCGGGGCGCCGGTGATCCGCGGGGAGGGCCGCACGCACCCGGTGGTGCTGGCCTACCCGGAGCGGGCACCCGATCCGGACGCGGTCGAGGCGCTCGTCGCCGGGGTACGCCGCGCCTTCGCCGAGCAGCCCGGGGACATCCTCGCCTTCCTGCCCGGGGGACGCGAGATCCGCCGCGCCCGCGAGCGGCTCACGGCGATCCTCGGCGAGCGAGCCGAGGTCCTTCCGCTTCACGGCGACCTGCCCGCCGCGGAGCAGTCGCTCGCGCTCTCGCCCAACCCAGGCCCCCGCAGGCGAGTGGTGCTCGCCACCGATCTCGCCGAGACCAGCCTGACCATCCCCGGCGTGACCACCGTGGTGGACTCGGGGCTGACGCGCAAGCCGCGCTTCGACCCCGGCTCTGGGCTGACCCGTCTGGTCACCGAGCCGGTCTCGCGCGCCTCGGCCGACCAGCGCGCCGGGCGCGCGGGGCGCCTGGGACCCGGGACCTGCTATCGGCTGTGGACACCCGCTCGCGAGGTCGGCCGCCCCGAGCACCGCCCGGCGGAGATCCTGGAGGCCGATCTCGCCCCGCTGGCGCTGGAGCTCGCCCTCTGGGGGGTGAGCGATCCGGGAAGGCTGGCCTGGCTCGACCCACCGCCGGCGCCGGCATGGAGTCAGGCGATCGAGCTCCTGCGCGAGCTCGGCGCCCTGGATGCCAGCGGCACGCTCACTGCGATCGGGCGGCGGATGGCGGGGCTCCCGATCCACCCGCGCCTCGCCCGCATGCTGGTCGGCGCCCCCGCGGGGCCGCCTCGGCGCCAGGCGGCGGATCTGGCCGCCCTACTCTCCGACCGCGATCCCTGGCTCGCCAACAGCGAGGGACCCCGGCCCGCCGACCTCGGGCTGCGGCTGCACGCCTTGGAGGCACTGCGAGCCGGCGGCGACTGCCGGGGACTGGAGCACCGCCGCCTCGCGGCGGCCGAGCGACTGAGCCAACGGCTCCTGCGTGAGGCGGGTACGCCGGTCGAGGCGACCGCGGTCGAGCCGGGGGCGCTCCTCGCCCTCGCCTACCCCGACCGCGTGGCCCAGCGTCGACCCGGCGGGGCCGGCCGCTACCTCCTGGCCAACGGCGCCGGGGCGGCCCTCGCCCCGGATGATGCGCTCGCGGTGCACCAGCTCCTGGTGGTGGCAGACCTCGACGCCGGCAGCCGCGATGGCCGCATCCGCCTCGCCCTGTCGATCAGCGCGGCGGGGCTGCGCGCGGTGCTCGCCGAGCGGATCAGCACCCGAGAAACCCTCGACTGGGACAAGGCGCGGGAGGCGGTCGCCGCCCGTCGCGAGGAGCGGCTCGGGGCACTCGTCCTCTCGTCCCGACCCCTCGCCGTCTCCGACCCGGCGGAGGTCGCTCGCATCCTCGCGGAGCAGGTCGTGCAGCGCCTCGAGCAGTCGCTCGACTGGACCACCGCGGCCCGCCAGCTCCAGGCCCGAGTCGCCCTGCTCCTGCGGCTCGAGCCCGATGGCGGCTGGCCCGACCTGAGCGACGACTGGCTGCGCGCCAACCCGGAGCAGTGGCTCGCCCCCTGGCTCGGCGGACGTCAGGGCCTCGCCGAGGCGCGCGGCCTGGAGCTCACGAAGGTCTTGCTGAGACGGCTTGACTGGGAGCAGCAGCGGCGCCTGGAGGCCCAGTGCCCAGCAGCCCTGCTGACACCCGCGGGGACCGAGCGCCGGATCGACTACACCGCCGAGGGCAGTCCGGTCCTTGCCGTACCACTCCAGGAGATGCTCGGGGCACGGGAGACCCCCAGGATCTGCGGCGGCCGGGTGGCGCTTACCCTGCATCTGTTGTCGCCCGCGCGCCGGCCGGTGCAGGTCACCTCCGACCTCGCGGCCTTCTGGGCGAACGCCTACGCGGAGGTGCGAAAGGAGCTGCGCGGGCGCTACCCCAAGCACCATTGGCCGGAGGACCCCGCGTCCGCGGCGCCCGTTGCCGGTGGACTCAAGCGCCGCGCGCGGCCTTAGGCGGCTCGCTCGGGGCGGGTAGGGGCTCGCGGCTGACCGGCGCCTCGATCACCTTGATCTCGTTGCGTCCGCCGAGCAGCCCCCGCCCGCTCGCGGCAAGGCGCTCCTGACGGGCCCGCAGGCCGTAGCCCAGGGCCGCGCCGCCCGCGGTCGTGAGCGTGAGCAGCCCGAGGGTGACGAACTGCGTCAGCAGCATCACGGCCCCGACCCCCACCGCCCCGCCGAGCATGACCCCGCTCTTGAGATTGGAGCCCGTCTGCGCCCGCCGCTTTTCGCGCTCTACCTGGCGCTGGGTATTGCGTACCTCGCGGATCTTTTCCTGCTCGGCACGCACGCGGAGCTTCTCGCGCTCCCGCGAGAAACCCTCCTTGGCGCGCGCCAGGGCCTGGCGCCCGGCGGCATCAGCGATCGAGGAGAACCAGAGCGCGGTGAGCACACCGATGCTGACGTTAAGCAGCACGAACAGCAGCGCAGTCTGTTCCAGGCTGGTGCGCAGGGCGGTGATCACCAGGAGCACGGTGACACCCTGAACGATGAGGATTCCGATCAGGAACTTGAGGACATTGGCGAGGCGAAAGCTCAACATGGCGGAGGCCGGACAGGTCGCGTCAAGGCCTATTGTGACCCCTCGGCGCGGGGCGTGCTAAGTCGCAGGGCGCGATGCCGCGGCGGCCGTCGGTCAGACCTCCGAGGCATCCCGAACGCTCTGGAAGAGGTCGATGTCCCAGCCGACCAGGTCGCGGCGGATGGCATCGGCGCGTCCCTGCGGGAGGATGCGGGCTAGGTCCTCCCCGGAGAGGACCCCCACGATCTCGCCGGGGGCCGTGCGCGCGTGCTGCAGGGCGTGCCAGGCGACGATCGCCGCACCGACCCCGGTCGGAAACGAGATGTAGGTCGCGCCGGCGTAGGGCGAGCCCAAGAGGTCTTGGTAGCGCTGGTAGCTCAGCCCAATCGTCTCAATGACGGTCTGGCGCTCGTTGCGCACCGTCTCGGTGACACGGATCTCGGCCGAGGCACAAAAGTGGGTGCGTCGGATCGAGCCCGAGCGCAGCAGCTCCTCGATCCGCCTCGGGCGCTGCATGCCAGGGAGGATCGCCCGCACCATGGCCTCCACGGTGAGCTCGGGGCGATCGGGCAAGGTCTGTTTGGAGAGCAGGTTGAGCTGATAGAGGGCCTTGACCAGCTCCACCTCCGAGCCACCGGTGTAGACCCCGATCGAGGGGATCTGCGGGAAGGCGCGGTGCAGCGAGAGCAGCTCCTCCTGATACAGCGGATACTGACGCGTGGGCCGCGGCTCGTTGGGGAAGGTGTGGTAGCGCGCCAGACTGAAGGGCTCCATCACCTGCATGCGGTTGAAGCTCCAGATCCGCGGGCGCGCGGCCAGCTCCTCCAGCGCCACCACCGGCGACCAGGAGAACACCACCGAGTCGGAGTCGATGTCCTCCAGCAGATAGAGGTTGACGCTCTCGATCTGGAGCTCCTCCCGCTCGGCGTTGAGCATCCCATGGATACAGCGGCCGATGAGGAAATCCGTCACCCCAGGGGAGATCCCCTGGTTGATCAGCGCGGCCACCCCCCGCTCGCGCAGGGCCTGGTCGTAGCCGTACTGGGCGAAGGTGAGGGTGCGATCGGTCCGCTCGTCGTACATGTCAGAGGCGAGGTCGACCGCATGGGCGCCGACCCGCAGTCCGAGCTCGATGATCGGGCCGTTGAACGCCGGGGTCGCGGCATTGACCAGCATCGCCGCACCCGTCAGCTCGGCGTCATGGGGGCTGGCAAAGGCGAAGATCGGGGCGAAATCGGGCAGGCCCCGGAAGCGGATGCGGTCGAACAGCCGCTCGGCGTGAAACAGCGCGTCGCGCGCCCCCTGCGGGTCGATCGTGTAAACGACGAATTGGACCGGGACACCGTCCCGCTCGGCCAGCTCGGCGAGGCAGATCAGGAGATTCGATCCCACCGCCCCGAGACCGAAGAACACGATCTTGGTCGGCCCGTCGCGGCCGGCGGATGCGGAAGGGGTCGTCTCGGCTGCGGTCATGGCGGTATCCTCGAAACAGGCATCAGGCTCGCGTGACCTCGCCCCCGAGGTCGGTCGGACGACGTGGCGAGAACGCTCGTGCGCGGCGATGGTACGCCGGCCGCGCGAGCGCTCACAAGGCGGGCCGGCGCGGACCCCGGCGCGTCCTGCGCGGCCGGCGCGCTCGACGTCTCGGCAACCCAGGGAGCGTAGGCCACTAACCTGTGCCGCGGGGAGCCCCGCATACCTCGGCGCGTCCCTAGGCGCGCTCGACCGGAAAGGCGAGGACCTGGTCGATGTGCAGGCTGCCGGTGGCAATCATCAGCAGGCGGTCGACCCCCAGGGCAACGCCCGCGCTCGGCGGCAGGCCGGCCTCGAGGGCCGCGAGCAGGGCCTCGTCGATCGGGGGACACGCGAGCCCGGCGTCGGCGCGGCGCTGGAGGTCGCAGCGGAAACGGCGGCGCTGCTCGGCGGCGTCGGTGAGCTCGGTGAAGCCGTTGGCGAGCTCCATCCCCTCCAGATAGAGCTCGAAGCGCTCGGCGACCGGCGGGTCGCCGGCGCGGATGCGCGCCAGCGCGGCCTGGCTGGGCGGGTAGTCGCACAGAAAGGTCAGCCGCCCGCGGCCGAGCCCAGACTCGATGCGATGGGTGAGCAGGAGATCGAGCCAGCCGTCGACGTCCAGCGCGAGGTCCGCCGCCCCGGCGATCCCGGACCCCCGCGCGGCATCTCGCAGGGTCTCGATGTCGGCGCCCATCGGGTCGAGCCCAAGCCGGTCGAGGAAGACCGCGCGGTAGGTCAGCACCTCGGCCGCAAGCTCGGGCCGGTCGAGTGCGACGCGCACCAGGGCGGCGACCTCGACGAGCAGACGGCGGTAGTCCCAGCCCGGCCGGTACCACTCCAGCAGGGTGAACTCCGGGTGGTGACGGCGGCCCCGTTCGCCGCCGCGAAACACCTTGCAGATCTGATAGATCGGGCCGGCGCCCGCGGCCAGCAGGCGCTTCATGGCGAGCTCTGGCGAGGTGTGCAGCCAGAGCCGCGAATCCGCGAGCCCGGGGCAGACGGTCGCCAGGCTCTCCAGCGCGGGGTCGGTCGCTGCGGCTCGGGAGGCGATGGGGGTCTCCACCTCCATCACCCCGGCGTCGGCGAAGAAGGCGCGGATGCGCGCCAACAGCCTGGCCCGCGCGGCG
This sequence comes from Chromatiaceae bacterium, assembly GCA_025458165.1. Taxonomy (GTDB): domain Bacteria; phylum Pseudomonadota; class Gammaproteobacteria; order Chromatiales; family Chromatiaceae; genus JALOTB01. Next base: position 29,674 of record JALOTB010000065.1, read on the forward strand.
AGCACCGCCAGCGTCGCGGCTGGCTGCCAGGGTTGGGGCAAGGGGGTCCCTAGGCGCGGGAGACGTACTCGCCGGAGCGGGTATCGACCTTGATCCGCTCGCCGATCTGGACGAAGAGCGGCACCCGCACCACCGCACCGGTCTCGAGGGTGGCCGGCTTGCCGCCGCCGCCGGAGGTATCGCCCTTGAGTCCGGGGTCGGTCTCGGTGATCACCAGCACCACGAAGTTCGGCGCCTCGACGCTGATCGGCACGCCGTTCCACAGAGTCAGGTTGCAGAGGTCCTGCTCCTTGATCCACTTGGCCGCCTCACCGACCACGTTGGCATCGGCGGTGATCTGCTCGAAGCTCTCCTGGTCCATGAAGTGCCAGTGCTCGCCATCGTTGTAGAGATACTGCATCTGGGTATCATGGACGTCGGCCGCCTCCACCGTATCGCCCGACTTGAAGGTCTTCTCGACCACCCGCCCGGTCTTGAGGTTGCGCACCCGCACGCGGTTGAACGCCTGTCCCTTGCCCGGCTTGACGAACTCGTTCTCGACGATCGCGTAGGGATCGCCATCGAGCATGATCTTGAGGCCGGCGCGAAACTCATTGGTGCTGTAGCTTGCCATGTCGTTCTCTCATCGAATGCTGCCGAAACTGGATAGTTTATCGCGAAGCCAGTCGGCAGGTGAGGACGGCGCGTGGCGCGGCGAGCTTGTCCGGGCCTACACCCACCCGCAGGACCTCCTCGACGCCCTGCGCCTCGATCACGGTCTGCTCCCGGCCGCGATCGCCGCGGCACGCCACTTTCGCCTGCTGGTCCCGCGCGGCTTCGCGGCGTTGATGACCCCCGGTGACCCGCAGGACCCGCTCCTGCGCCAGGTCTTGCCGCTGGGCGAGGAGCTCGCCGCCTATCCGGGGTTCGGCCTCGACCCGGTCGGCGACCTGGCCGCCGCGCGCGCGCCCGGGCTGCTGCAGAAGTACCAGGGGCGCGCCCTGCTGATCGCGACGGCGGCCTGCGCCGTGCACTGCCGTTACTGCTTCCGCCGCCACTTCCCGTACGCGAGCGAGGCCACTCTGTCCGATCGGGCCGCGGCCGCCCTCGCCCGGCTCGCCCAGAGCCCCGAGGTGAGGGAGGTGATCTTAAGCGGCGGCGACCCGCTCATGCTCGGCGACGCCGCCCTCGCCGACCTGATCGAACGCCTGGCCGCGATCCCCCATCTGCGCCGGCTGCGCCTGCATACCCGTCTGCCCATCGTCCTCCCAAGCCGGGTGACGACCGCGCTCTGCGGGCTGCTCTCCGGTTCGCGGCTCACCACAGTCCTGGTGGTCCACGCCAACCACCCGCGCGAGCTCGGTGCCGCGGCCCGCGACGCCCTCGCCCGCCTGCGCCGGGCGGGATTGCCGCTGCTCAACCAGGGCGTGCTCCTGCGCGGCGTCAATGACGACGTCGACACCCTCGCCGAGCTCAGTGAGGCGCTGTTCGCCGCGGGGGTCTTGCCCTACTACCTGCACCTCCTCGACCGGGTCGCGGGGGCCGGGCACTTCGAGGTCCCCGAGGCCGAGGCGGTCGACCTGGTCCGTACCCTGCGCGCGCGACTTCCGGGCTATCTGGTCCCGCGCCTGGTGCGCGAGGAGCCCGGCGCCTTGTCCAAAATCCCGGTGGGCGGCTGAACCTGCTATGGTGCATCCGGTCTGAAGGGCCGATAATCGGGGCGCTACTCGACGCGCCGGCGCCGCGCCGCGCCGCGCGCCGTTCTCCACCGCCCAGGAGCCCGAGCGAGACCGCACAGGGCGCAGCGACGCAGACCCCCATCGACCCCATGGAACCGTTCTCCTACCCGGTCACCATCCTCATCCTCACCGCTCAGGAGGAAGAGGCGGAGCGCATCATCACCTCCTTACGCAATGGGGGCCTGGCGGTGCGCTCGACCTTCGCTCACCAGCCCGAGCAGATCGAGGAGCTGGCCACCGCGCACGCCTTCGGGCTGATCCTCTGCTGCGACTACGACCCGGCGGTCGACCTCGCCTCTTGCATGGCGCTCTACCAAGAGCTTCAGATCGACGTCCCGCTGGTGGTCATCGCCTCGCCCGAGACGCCCCCGCAGGCCCTGATCGCGGCGCTGCGGACCGGGGCGCGGGACATCTGCGACCGGGGCGACTTCGAGCACCTGCAGCACGTGGTCGCCCGCGAGCTGGAGGACTTCCGGCAGCGACGCCTAGCGGCACACCTGAAGCAGCGCCTGGAGGAGTGCGAGCAGCGCTCCCGGGCGGTGATCGACGCCACCGAGGAGGCCGTCGCCTTCATCCAGGAGGGGGTGCACGTCCAGGTCAACCCCGCGTATCAGAAGCTTTTCGGCTACGCCTCCCCGGACGATCTCGAGGGCCTGCCCTTGCTCGATCTCCTGCCCGAGGGGCAGCGCACCGGGATGCGGCAGACCCTGCGCCAGCTCGCCGCGCGCAAGGGCGAGGCACCCGAGGAGCTCGATCTTCCTTGTCTGCGGGCGGACGGGGTGGAGCTTGCTGCGCGGCTTCAGATCGCCCCGTCGACCCTGGATGGCGAGCCTTGCCTGCGGGTGACCGTCCGCCAGCGCTCGGCGCAAGCCAGTGCCGCGCCGCCGGGCGGCCTGGTCGATGCCGAGACCGGACTCCCCAACCGACAGGCCGTGATGAGCGAGCTCACCCGGCGGCTGGGTGACGCCGCGGCTGGCCGACTGGGGGTCCTCTACGTCGGGATCCCCGCGATCCCCGATCTGCTGCGCAGCCAGGGTCCGACCAAGGTGCTCGATGCCGCGGCCGGCTTTGCGTCGGCACTCCGCGAAATGACCCCAAGCGACGCCTTTCTCGGGCGGGTGGGCGACGGCGGGCTCCTACTGCTCCTCGACGAGGCTCGGCCCGCGGACCTCAAGGCGCTGGCGCAGGGCATCCAGAAGCGTGCACTCCTGCCGCTCGAGCCGGCCCCGGGCGTCGCGCAGCGGGCCGGTTGCGCGGTCGGTGAGCTTCTCGCCCAGCCGGGCAAGGATGACGCCCACTCGGTGCTCGACCGGGTGTTCCAAGACTACCTGCTCGCTGCGACGACCCCGCCGAGCGTCCTGGTGCCCGAAGCCCCGGCGCCGTCAGTACCGGCGTCCAGGGAGCCCGCTGCGGCGGCGGCGGACGCCCATCCCCTCGTCGCCGAGATCGACCGGGCGCTGGAGGGGGAGGGCTTCGAGCTCTTTTACCAGACCATCGTCAGCCTCAAGGGCGACAGCCAGGAGAACTACAACGTCCTGCTGCGTCTGCGCGATACCCAGCAGGTGCTGCACGAGGCGAAGGAGTTCGTCCCCGCAGCGGCGGCCACCGGGCGAATGGCGGCGATCGATCGCTGGGTGATCCAGCACGCGATCAGCGAGATCACCGTCAAGCGGGGGCAGAACCACCGCGTCAACTTTTTCATCAACATTGGCGAGCAGACCCTGCAGGACGAGTCGCTGCTGATTTTGATCTGCGACTGCCTGAGCGACTTCCAGGCGCGCGGCAACTGGTTGACCTTCCAGGTTTCGGAGGAGCATGCGCGGCGCCACTCGGCGGCGTTCCTGCGGCTCAACGAGGGGCTCAAGCGGGTCAAGTGCCGGATCGCAGTGAACGGCTTCGGGCTCGACCCAAACCCGGAGACGACCTTGAACAACCTGCGGATGGACTTCGTCAAGTTTGCCCCTGAGCTCGCTCACGGGCTGGTCGAGAGCGAGGTCAAGCAGCGCCGCCTCGTCGAGCTGACCAAGATGGCGCGGGACCAGGGGGTGCGCAGCATCGTCACCGGGGTCGAGGACGCCCGCACGCTCACGGTGCTCTGGACCGCCGGGATCGACTACGTGCAGGGCAACTTCCTTCAGCCGCCCTCTGCCACCATCGACATCTGACCCGCCACCCCAATCCCGTCGAATCCTTCGTTGGCAACCCCGTGGGGGACGTGCCCGGTCGCGACCAGGCCGCGGGCCGAGTCGCAGTGGACCTGCTGATCGTCGAAGAAGATGTCGGCGTCGAACGCCTGCAGGAACGGCCCCTTGCCCAGACCGCCGAGGAACAGGGCCTCGTCGATGCGAATCCCCCAGGCACGCAGGGTGCGGATGACGCGCTCATGCGAGGGCGCCCCGCGGGATGTGATCAGCGCCGTGCGCAACGGTGACTCGGCCGTGGAGAAAAGGGCCTGAATCTGGTGCAGCGCGACCAGAAAGCCCTTGAACGGGCCGTCTGCCAGCGGCTCGTGCGCCGCCGCGCTCTCGCTCGCGTTAAACACCTCCAGGCCGTGACTGCGATAGATCCGTTCGGCTTGGTCGGAAAAGATCACTGAGTCGCCGTCGAAGGCGACCCGCAGGGTTTGATCGCCCCCGGTCGCGGCCGGTCCCTGCAACGGCAGGATGGTCGCGGCGGCGCAGCCGGCGCACAGGGCTAGCCGCACGTCGTTCGGATCGGCCGAGAGGAAGAGATGGGCGCCGAAGGCGGAGACGTAACGATAGGGGCTGGCGCCGCCGGCGAAGGCCGCCCGACTCACCTCCAGCCCATAGTGCCGGATCGAGTTGAAGATCCGCAGCCCCGTGTCGGAGCTGTTGCGCGAGAGCAGGATGAGCTCGACCCGGCCGCGGTCGCCCAGCCGTTCGTTGAGCGCGAGGAGCTTCCTCGCCAAGGGGAAGGCCACCCCTGGGGCGAGGACGTCGTCCTCGTGCGCGGTCTGGTAGCGGCAGTAGGCGTCTATGCCCTCGGTCTCGAAGACCCGGTGGGACTCGCTCAAGTCGAACAGCGCCCGGGAGGAGATCGCGACGACGAGCCGCACCGGCATCAAGTCGACCCCAGCCGCCAGCTCGGGCAAGGACCTGGCACGGCGGGGCGCCTCTCTGCCCCGCGGGACCTCGTCACCAGGGCATGAACCAGTTCATGAAGTTCATCGGGCGACTGATACTGCGGTTCATGACCGCCATGTCGTCTCGCATGTGCGCGGTGGAGTAGGTCATCGCCTGGATCGCCTGATCGATGGTCTCCATGCTGGTCAGCATCGGCTCCAGGGTGCTCACGTCGCGCGACATCGACTCCACGCTCACGGCCATGGTACGGACGTTGGCGCTCATCTGACCGACGTTGTCGGAGATCGCCTGCATGTTGCTCGCCAGCACCGTCATATTGGAGTCGACGCTGATCGCGAGGTAGTGCACGTCCTTGGCGAGGCTGAACACCAGGTAGAAGCCGTAGGCAGCGAGGATGATGAAGGCAAACAACGAGGGATAAACGATCAGCTCCCAGCGCTTGGCGCTGGTCTCGAACGCCTGGGAAAGGCGATCGATCGCATAGGCGTTCATCTGCGCGCCGCTGCCTTCACGCCCCTCCAGGGGGCCTGGGGCCGGGGCGGGCGCACCCGGTGAATCGTGATTCTCCGCCATCGGTTCGCTGAGTGGTCGGTCTTATCGCGGAGCGAAATGATAAGTCATTAAAGGAACTTTTGCCATCCGAAGCCTCCTCTATCGCCGCGTCGCGAGTCGCTGGGCGGCGGCCCCAGGGGAGGTCTCAGCTCACCAGATTCGGGTAGAGCGCCGCGGCGAGGGAAAAGAACTCCTTCGCCCCCTTGCCGCGCGGATCGAGCTCGAACACCGCAAGGCCCTCGCTGAAGGAGCGCCGGAACACGGTCCGCTGGGCCAGCCGCGGCTTGATGAACTTGATGCCAGGCAGGGACACCAAGGCAGCGGCGGCCTCGTTGGTCTCGCGCACCGCGTGATGGGTGTCGCCCCGGTTGATGAAGCCGAGGATCTCGGGGCGTTTGTCGCGCTCGGTCGACTCGACCAGGTGGATGTACCTCTGGGTCGACCAGATGTCCGCCTGAGAGGGCGGCACCGGGACCACGACGCGGTCGCAAAGCTGAAGGGCGCGGCGCATGGAGTCCATGTCCGAGGTCCCGACGTCGATCAGGGTCTCCTGGGCACCCTTGAGGTGCTCGGGGGTGAGTGCGCTCTTATCACCGACGCGCAGCGGCGGATCGAAGCCCTCCTCCATACGGACGTCCACCACATCGGTCAGCGTCGCCTGGGGATCGGCATCGATCAGCTGCACCTTGACGTCGGCCATCGCGAGCCAAACCGCTAGGTTGAAGGTGACCGTGCTCTTTCCCGACCCACCTTTCAAGCTTCCAATGATGGTAACCATGCATGCATCCCGGGGCGTTTTGGCTCAAGCGACGTCGGCACCGATCCGGCCACCAAGGGCCTATCCCATCAGCGCGGGGGCTGAGCCGGCACCCCTGCCGGCGCGGTGATCCGCTCGTATCCGGCGGGTATCGAGAACAGATGGTCACCCTGCTTGCCGACTCGGATACCCCTGAGCTCGCTCACGAAGCCCCCGGGGAACTCCTGTCGCACCGCGACCTTGAGCGCCGGGTCATACCACTGGAAGGTACTGGCCGGGGGGCTCCCCGGCTGGCTGACCGTTACCTCCCACTTCTCCGCGGGGCGCCCGTCGAGGGTCTCCGTGCCCACCAGCTTGAGCTCGGTGGATTGCCCGCCGGGCATCTCCTGGCGCAAGGGGACGCCGCGCTCCTTGTCGATCCATTGGGTGCTCGTCATCGTCTGACCCTGATGGGTGGCGACCATCTCCCACTTAACGGCCGGACGGCCGGCGACCGGCTCCTCGCCGACCTTGCGGCAGGTGACTCCTGGCATCCCGGCACAGGGATCGGCGCCCGGCGCGCTGGAGGGGCCTTGAGCCCCGCTCGGTCCACCGAGGGATCGTTCCATGTACTTCTGCTGCTCGGGGAAGAGGATCCATTCCACCCCGCGCGCCTCGTCGGTGATCCGCACCACCTGCTGACCCTGATGATCCATCTCGGTGCGCATGCGCGGGCCGCCGACATACATCTTGCCGGTCGAGACCGGACCCTCGGGTCCGCGCTGCACCATCTCGGCCGAGAATTCTTGACCGGCGAGATCGGCCCAAGCGCTGGCGGCTATGAGCAGCCCGGCGACCAGTACCGGGCCGGCAGGTGCGATTCGCAGCTTCATGGTTCGCATCCTCCTTCGACTGAGTGATTCAGGAGATCCGCATCAGGGCCGATCTCCGTAATGGCGACCAAACCAGTTGTCCGGCTCATACCCCAAGGCGCGATCCCCGGATGTTGGGCCTCGCGGCTCCGATCGGCCCTGCGGATCGATCGCGGGCCCCGACCACCATTGACTCTCCCCGCGGATGCGGTCGCGCTCCACGTCCGTGAGCGGGCGGAAACGGTAGCCGTCACGCCCGGGAGCGAGCGCCCAGGTCGGAGTGCCTGCGGACTCGTCACCGCGAAAACGATACTCCGCCCCCCCATGAGGCGGAAGCTCCCAGGGTGGCCGGCCTGCCCCCGAATACGACCCCCTGTCGCGGTAGTCCGGCGGCCCACCACCACCCGGCTCCTGATAGCCAGGGTAGTCGGGCCCCGCGCTCGGCTCGCGCCACGGACGCGGGGGGGGCAGGTACGGCTCTGCGATCCGCCGATCCGCTCCGCGCCGCGCGGCGGCGAGCTCGTCGGCCGGGATATAGGGGTCGCCGAAGGAGTCGATGTACCTACCGCCGCCGTCCGATTCGTAAGGCGGCCGATCCGGGTACCAGCCCTCCGACCAGCCATCGCTCGCGCTCAGGCGTGACCCAGTCAGGGCCAAAGGTGCCAGGGCGAGCGTGAGCAGCAGCGCAGATCGCTTCATGGATCACCTGCTCGGCCGCGGCAACGGCAGCGGCCAGGTCCATCGCCACCGCCCGGGCGGCGGCCGCTGTCCCCTCTTCCGGCGCACGGGGCCTTGATCAGCCCGTACCGGACCTCAGTCAAGCCCGGGGCCCTGGCCGCCATCGATCTTGAGTCGGATCCCCCTGCGAGGCGCCTTCTTCTGAACAAGGGTCGCCTTGGCCGCCTCTTCCTTGACCTTCGGCGGACTCGGCACCTGCTGGCTACGCGCCGCCGGCTTGCTGGCCGGGGGCGATGCCGCAGGACCCGCACGGGGTGCCCCTTGAGGCACGTCAGCCTCGCTGACCTCACTCGTCGCGCGACGATCCTGCGGATCAATCTTGGCCGCGGCCGAGGAGGCAGCGGGGTCCGCGGATGCCGCGGACGCGGTCTCGACCGGAGCCGCTCTGGGCCCCGCGTCAGGAGAAGCCGCGGGTACCGGACGCGCCTCGGAAGGGGGCGCCGCGGCCGCGGCGGCGGTGGTCGCGCCGCCGGGCGCGGGCGTGGAGGGCGCTGCCGCAGGAGCGGCGGGCGCGACCGGGGTCCCTCCCCCTCCGCTCGTGGGCGAGCCGCCGGAGCCACCGGCGGGCCCTCCGCCACCGCTCGGTCGCGGCGGCGGGGCGGCGGTCTTCTTCTTACGCAGGCCCTTCAGGAGGTCGAAGAGCAGGAGGAAGATGCCGCGCACCAGGTAGAAGACCATGGTGAAGGCTTCCACCACCTTCCCCCAGACACCGATCAGCCCGCCGCCTCTTGGGCGCTCGCGCCGCGCCTCCGCGCGCCCCGCCTCTTCCGTCGCACAGGGTACGTTAACACCAGCCGGGGCGGTGGCCACGGCGACCTCACACAGGTCCTTGCTCGCGGCGACACAGCCGAGCGGGATCACGACCAGGGTCAGGATGGTCGAGACCAGGACCCCTGAGGCCAGGGAGATCGCCATCCCCTGGAAGATCGGATCGGTGAAGATCACGCTCGATCCGGCGACCAGCGCCAGGGCGGTGATCACGATGGGTCGAGTACGCGTCTTACAGGCGCGGATGACCGACTCGGCGACCGGGACGCCCTTCTGCACCTCGTGGATGGAGTAGTCAACCAGCAGGATCGAGTTGCGCACGATGATGCCGGCGAGCGCGATCCAGCCGATCATCGAGGTGGCGGTGAACTCACCCCCGAGGCCGAGGTTGAACATGATGAGGTGGGCGGGAATGATCCCGAGCAGCGTCAGCGGGATCGGCGCCATAATGACCAGCGGGATGCGGAAGTTGCCAAACTCCCAGACCACCAGGACGTAGATCAGCAGCAGCGCGACGACGAAGGCGGCGCCCATGTCGCGGAAGGTCTCGTAGGTGACCGTCCACTCGCCGGTCCACTCCCAGGCCGAATGCCGGTCGTTGGGCGGCGGCCCGATCCAGTACGACTTCGGCTCGACGCCGTCCGGGGCGCGATAGCCGCTCTCGTTCAACAGGTCCTGAATCTGCAGCATGGCGTAGACCGGGGCGGCGAGCCGGCCGCCGACGTCGGCGACCACGTACTCCACGGCGCGCAGGTCCTTGCGGAAGATGATGTCCTCCTCCGCGACCCGCTGGAAGCTGCCCAGCTCGCGCAGCGGGATGGTGAACCCGGCGTTCGACTGGATCGGCAGATCGCCGAGACTCTCGATCTCCGAGCGTGCGGCCAGCGGCACCTGGATGACGATGTGGATCGGCTCGTGCCCCTTGCGCTGCTTCACGTCGCCGACGGGGGCGCCGCCGAGCGCCATGGCGAGGTTGCGGTTGATCGCATCGACCGTGATCCCGCGGCGCACCGCCTTCTCCGGGCGAACTGACGGCGGATCTCGGGACTCGGACCATAGACGTCGGCGACTACGGCCTGCAGCACTGGCGGCCCAGGCGGCATCTCCACCACCGCGATGCGCGCACCGGTGCCCTCGATCAAGGGTTTCAAGATCTCGCGCGCCTCGATGGCGATCTCGTGGCTGGTGCGCTCGCGCTTACCCTTATGCAGGAGCTGGACCTGGAGCTCGCCCTGCCAGGGCTCGGAGCGCAGGTAGTAGTGGCGCACCATGCCGTTGAAGTCGAACGGCCGGGCGGTGCCCGCGTAGAGCTGGACCGCAGTCACCTCCGGAAGGGTGCGTAGCTTCTCGGCCATGCGGTGCGCGAGGTTGGCAGTCAATGGCAGGGCCGTCCCCTCGGGCATGTCCAGGACCACCGAGAACTCCGGCTTGTTGTCCAGCGGCAGCATCTTCACGGGGACCCACTGGAAGTAAAAGAAGCTCAGGGTGACCAGGAAGGTGCCCCAAAGTACCAGGCGGAAGGTGGTGCGCTTGGCCTTGCTCTCGATCAGCGGGGTGAGGATGTTGCGGAACAGCTTCTCGAGCTGCTCCGCCTCCTTGTGCTCGCGCTTCTCCGCCGTCTCCAGATAGTGCATCGAGGGCCGCAGCCACTTGGAGATGGCGAGGTAGGGCGTAAACACGAAGGCGGCGAACAGCGAGATGAACATCGCCGCCGAGCCCAGGGCCGGGATCGGCTCCATATACGGGCCCATCATGCCGCTGACGAAACCCATCGGCAGCAGTGCGGCGATGACGGTGAAGGTCGCGAGGATGGTCGGGTTCCCGACCTCACGTACCGCGTCGACTGCGGTGTCCTCGTCGGTGCGGCCCTCCTCCAGCCAGCGGCGGTAGATGTTCTCGACGACCACGATCGCGTCGTCGACCAGGATGCCGATCGAGAAGATGAGGGCGAAAAGACTGACCCGATCGATGGTGTACCCCCAGACCCAGGCGACGAAGATGGTCATCAAGAGCACCACCGGGATCACCAGCATGACGACGATCGCCGGGCGGAGCGCCCGAAACGCCGCCCATACCAGGAGGAACACCCAGCCGGTGGCGATGAAGAGCTTGAAGATCAGCTCGCTGACCTTGTCGTTGGCGCTCTCGCCGTAGTTGCGGGTGATGCTGACCTCGACGTTCGCCGGGATGCGGTCGCCGCGCAGGTCCTCGATACGGTTGATGATCGCATTGGCCACGGTCACGCCGTTGGTCATCTCCTTCTTGGCGATCGCGATGGTCACCGCCGGCACGCCGTCGGCATTGACCCCTTCGGGCGCAGCCGGCCCGGAGTAATAGGCGACGAGCTGGGTCGCATCCTCGGGCCCCTGCAAGATGCGGGCGACATCGTGGACGTAGATGGGCACGTCGCGGTGGGTACCGACCACCAGCCGGCTGATGTCGTCCGGGCCGCGGAGAAAGGCCCCGGTGGTGACCGCGAGGCGCGCCCCGCTGGTCTCGACCCCACCGGCGGTGGTCTCGGCGTTCGCGGTCTGGATCGTCTGCGCGACCTGATCGAGGCTGATCTGGTAGCCGGACAGGCGCGCCGGGTATACGTCGACCGTCACCTGCTCGCGCCGACCGCCGACGATAAAGGCGTTGCCGGTGTCCTTGACCTCCTTGAGCGCCTGGAGCACGTCCTGGGCCAGCAGCCGGAGCTGCCCGTCGTCCACATCGGGCAGCCCGTCGCCGTCGAGGTCCTTGGCCCAGAGCGTCAGGGTGACGATGGGGACATCGTCAATGCCGACGCTCTTGACCAGCGGCGGCATGACCCCGGGCGGGATCTTGTCCATGTTCGAGGCGAGCTTGTCGTTCACCTTGACCAGCGACGGTCCCATCAACTGGCCGACCTCGAACTCGACGGTGACTATTCCCTGGTTGCGCTGCGAGGCGGAGTAGACGTGCTTTACCCCCGGGATCTCGCTGATCATGCGCTCGAGCGGTTGGATGGCGTGACTTGAGACCTGCTCGGCCGAGGCCCCCGGGTACTGCACCATGATGTCGATCATGGGCACCGAGATCTGCGGGTCCTCCTGGCGCGGCGTCATCACCAGCCCGAGCAGGCCCATCAGGAGCATAGAGACATAGAACAGCGGCGAGAGCGGGGAGCGGATGAAGAACCTGGCCGTGCGCCCGGCGACGCCGAGGTTCTCGTCCGTCAGCCGCGAATCGTGACCGTTGTCGTTGGGCCGGGACTCGTCTTGGTTCATGACTTACCGCTCAGCGTGAGGGACGGCGCATCGGGTCAGACCCGACGCGCCTGAGGCTCGACAGGGGCAATTAGCGTTCGGGGGCGGCCTGGGTGGCCCAGCCGGCAGCGAGACCCGGGGGCGGGTCGGCAAGGATGCGCTCGCCTGGGCGCAGGCCGCTCAGCACCGTGATCAGGCCGCCAGGGACCGGCTCCCCGACCCGGACGAGACGTAGCTGCGGGGTGCCGCGCTCGTCGAGGACGTAGACCGCCGGGAGGCTGCCGTTGTAGCGGATGGCCGAGGCCGGGATGACCGGGTTGGCGCGCGCCGGGGCGGCGAAATCGGGGACCAGGACCTTGGCATACATGCCGGGCTCGGCAACCCCTTGGGGGAGATCGAACTTGACCTTGACGGTGTGCCGCTGGGGATCGGCCATTGGGAAGATTTGCGCCACCCGCACCGGCACCCGCCGATTACCGACATCGATCTCGGCGTGAATCATCATCCCCTCCCTCAGCCCAGGGCGCAGCCGGGCGGGGACATCGACCTCGACCTGCAGGTACTCGACATCCGCGTAATTCAGCAGGGGCTGGCCAGGCTGGAGCGTATCCCCGATCTCGATGAACTTGCGCACGATCACCCCGTCGAACGGCGCGATGCTGCGCGCGTCGCGCAGCTTGGCGTCGAGCGCCTGCAGCTCGGCCTGGAGCTGTAGCATGGCGCTGCGGGCCTGCTCGATCTGCGTCCCGGAGGCATAGAGATCGGCGGAGAGCTCGGCCCCGGTCGAGCGCGAGCCGGTCACATTCTCCAGCGGCCGGGTGAACATCTGATCAAACAGATTGGGGATCGCCATGCCGCCGACCGGGGTGCGCGAGCGCGGCGCGAAGACCTCGCGCTGGTACTGCATGCTCGCGTTGCGCAGTTGCGCGTCGGCCGCGGACATCTGCGCGATCAGGGCACTGCGGTTGGCGAGCAGCTCGCGGTCATCGAGCGCGACCAACAGGTCGTCCTTCTTAAACCGGTCTCCTTCGATCCCGGCGAGGTACTTGACCCGCCCGGGGAGCTGAGCGGCGAGCGTGACCTCCTTATAGGGAATCACAGTGCCACCGACCGAGATGGTCGGCGCCCCCTCCGCCTCCTTCACCACGAACTCACCGCCACCCGGTACCGCGTAGGTGGCGCTTGCGACGCACAGCAGGCCAGCCGCCAGCAGCCCGCGTTGGATTGCGATTCGGAGAAGCATAATCACCTGACCTGTCAGTGTCTGTTTCGCGAAGCGACGGGTGGGGGTCGCCGCCCCTGAAATCGGACCGAGCCCAGGGACGGGCAGCGGTGCCAATCCTGGTCGGGCCGCGGGATCCTCGCACGGATCGCGGGGCCGCGAGCACCGGGCGATAAGTTGTTCTTATGCCTAGGTCCGCATGAGACGCGAGATTATCACCAACTCGCGCCGCGGATTCAACCAAGGGTTTCGATTAGTGTTGAAAAATCAGTCGTCTAATCTGGAGCGACACTTGCCTGTGTAGGGGGACGCAGAAGATTTCAGCGTCTCCCGTGCGGGGCAGGACGCCCGGCCAATCTCAGTCGCCCAAGCGACTGAAACGGAAGGAAGTCGTAAACCGCGCCTGCGACGTCGGTGCCATTTTTTGGCCGGGATGGCGAATCGATCAGCGTTCCCTTAAAGCGGACCACACGCCGGTGCGAGCGCGGCCCCCGGCGTCGGCGCCCAGCGGGCGCGCGATCCGCTCGCAGACTACCGCGCCCGCTAGCCGCGGTATACCATCCCGCCACACTGAGCCGGGCCGAGTCCGCGACCCGCTTGCACGCCGTCCAAGCCCAGGCAGTGGCCGGGCCTCGCCGCTTTTTGTGTGACGACCAGCCGGAACCCAAGGGGAGGAGAAACCGATGCATTCTGCCGCGGACGTCGTCGAGCGACGCTTGAAGCACCTTGAGACCCATCTAGAGCAGGAGAACCCGATCCTACTCAAAACGGTCCAGAGCTTCCGCTCACTCGATCGGATCGCGTACCGCATGGGCTTGCTCGAACGCGATCAGTCCTTCGCCACTCAGATCCCCTGGTGGCCGCTGATCTCGGTCCTGGGCACCTTCTCGGCCGGCAAGTCGACCTTCATTAACGACTTCCTCGGGCACAAACTGGAGCGCACCGGCAACCAGGCGGTGGACGACCGCTTCACCGTCATCTGCTTCAGCCGCGAGACCACCAGTCACGCCCTGCCCGGGGTCGCGCTGGACTCCGACCCGCGTTTCCCGCTCTACCAGATCTCCAAGGACATCGAGCAGGTGGCCCGCGGCGAGGGTCAGCGCATCGACGCCTATCTCCAGCTCAAGACCTGCTCCAGCGAGCGCCTGCGCGGCAAGATCCTGATCGACTCCCCCGGCTTCGACGCCGACGCCCAGCGCAACGCCACCCTGCGCATCACCGATCGGATCATCGACCTCTCCGACCTGGTGCTGATCCTGTTCGACGCCCGCCATCCCGAGCCGGGCGCGATGCGCGACACCCTCCAGCACCTGGTGGCCCACGCCATCCACCGCCCCGATTCGGGCAAGTTCCTGTATATCCTCAATCAGCTCGATACCACCGCGCGCGAGGATAACCCCGAGGAGGTCGTCGCCGCCTGGCAGCGGGCGCTCGGCGAGCAGGGGCTGACCGCGGGTCGCTTCTACACCATCTACAGCCCCGAAGCGGCCGTGCCAATCGACGACGAGAACAAGCGGCGTCGGTTCGAGAGAAAGCGCGACGAGGACCTCGGCGAGATCCACGGGCGCATGGCGGAGGTCACGGTGGAGCGCGCCTACCGGATCGTCGGGGCGCTCGACAAGACCGCGCACGACCTTGAGGAGCATGCCGTCCCGATCTTGACCCGCGCCATCGCCCGCTGGCGCCAGCGCACCCTGCTAGGCGACGCGGCGGTCTTCGGCGGGGCGCTGGCCGCCTTTCTCGCCTGGGGGCTCAGCGCCGGCCACTGGCAGGGCCTGAGCTACCAGCCCGCCTGGCTGCAGGGCCTGGGCGCCACCCCGTGGGCCTGGGTGCTCGTCGCGCTGGGCGTCCTGCTCGCCGTCGCGGTGCACTTCGGCATCCGTCACCTCGCCGCCAAGAGCCTCATCGGCTCGGTGCGCAAGGCGGGTCAGCGCCCCGGGCAACGGGGTGACCTGGTCGCCGCCTTCCACCGCAGTACCCGGCCCTGGCGCTCGATCTTCGCACCCTCGCCCGCCGGATGGAGCGGCGGGACTCGGCGCAAGCTCCACGAGGTGCGCCAGGAGGGCAACCTTTACGTGCAACGCCTAAACGACCGCTTCACCAACCCGTCGGGGGCGGACCTCATGAGCGCCCAGGCGGCACCGGGGGGGTCTGCCGCCCCATCCTGAGCGCGGAAGGCGCGCGCGTACGTCCTGATGAGCACCGGGCCCTATTGCTACGAGTACCCCCACCCCGCCGTCACGACCGACGTGGCGCTCTTCCGCTTGAGCCCGGATGGCCTGACCCTCCTGCTCATCCGCCGCGCCAACGGGCCCTTCCAGGGTGACTGGGCCCTGCCCGGGGGGTTCCTGGAGATCGACGAGGACCTTCATCAGTGCGCCGCGCGCGAGCTGCGCGAGGAGACCGGCGTCGTCGGGGTCGCGCTGCGCGAGGTGGGTACCTTCGGGCGCCCCGGGCGTGACCCGCGCGAGCGCGTCATCAGCGTCGTCTACTACGGCCTGGCGGCTCGCGACGGCGTCGCGCCCCGGGCCGCGAGCGACGCGGCCGAGGCGGCCTGGTTCCCGCTCGGGAGGCTTCCCGCCCTTGCCTTCGACCACGCAGAGATCATCCGCGCCGCCCACCAGCGCCTGGTCGGGGACCTGATCGACCCGACCGTCGCGGCACCAGTGCTCCCCGAGCGGTTCACCCTGGCCGAGCTGCAAGCGGTCTACGAGGGCCTCCTCGCCGGCCCGTGGGAGGCGCCGAGCGCCCGCGTCTGGACGCTGGCCCTGGCGCAGATCGAGGAGACCGGCGAGGAGCGCCCGTCCGCCCGCGGCCAGCCCGCTCGTCTCTACCGGCTCAAACGTCCGAGCGCCTGAGCGCCGTCGGAGGCACCATGACCGCCAGCACCAACCAAGCCCCCCCAATCCGAGCGATCGAGGTGCCGCCGCACCCGCAATGGCCAGCGCTTTCCCATAGCGAGATGGCCGAGCTCAAGGCCAGCATCAAGCGGCTGCTGGCGGAGCAAAACGCGGTCCTGGTCGCCCACTACTACACCGACGGCGACCTCCAGGCCCTGGCCGAGGAGACCGGCGGCCTGGTTGCCGACTCGCTGGAGATGGCGCGCTTCGGCACCGAGAGCGGGGCCTCCACCCTGGTCGTTTGCGGCGTGCGCTTCATGGGCGAGACGGCCAAGATCCTCAATCCCGAAAAGCGCGTTCTCATGCCCGATCTGCGCGCCACCTGCTCGCTCGACGAGGGCTGCCCGGCGGCCGAGTTCGGCGCCTTTTGCGACGCCCACCCCGACCGTACCGTGGTCGTCTATGCCAACACCAGCGCGGAGGTGAAGGCGCGCTCCGACTGGGTGGTCACCTCCAGCATCGCGCTGCCGGTGGTCAGCCACCTGCACGAGCGCGGCGAGAAGATCCTCTGGGCCCCCGACCGCCATCTCGGCCACTATGTCGAGCGCCAGACCGGCGCCGACATGCTCCTCTGGCAGGGCGCCTGCGTGGTCCATGAGGAGTTCAAGGGCTTCGCCCTCGATCGGCTGCGCCGGCTGCACCCGGATGCCGCCGTGCTGGTCCACCCCGAGTCCCCCGACGAGGTGGTCGATCAGGCCGACGTGGTAGGCTCCACCACCCAGCTCATCCGCGCCGTCGCCGAGCTGCCCAACCGCGAGTTCATCGTCGCCACCGACGAGGGCATCTTCTGGAAGATGCACCAGCTCGCCCCGGACAAGAAGCTGATCGCCGCCCCCACCGCCGGGGTCGGGGCGACCTGCGAGTCCTGCGCCCACTGCCCCTGGATGGCGATGAACGCGCTCACCAACCTGGAGCGGGTCCTGATCCGCGGCGATCAAGAGGTCCACGTCGAGGAGTCCATCCGCCAGCGCGCGGTGGTCCCTATCCAGCGCATGCTCGACTTCGCCCGGCGCAACGGGATCGGCGCGCGCCGTGACGCCGACTGAGCGGCCTTCCTTGGCAAAGGGTGCTGGCATATTCTAAGATCCCGCCGCACAACTAGAACGACGAGGGCGAGCGCCATCAGGGGGCGCCGCCGAGAGTCGACCCGGCACGACGAAGGGGTCGGGATCAAGCCACCACACCGAGGATTGCCATGGCCAAGTCTGGCACTTCCGCCAAGAAGACCATCATTGTGGTCGTCTTGCTCTTCCTTGCCGGCATCGTCTTCGCCGGTGTCTTCAACTTCGGCGTTGCTTATACCAACGAGATGGAGTTCTGTACCTCCTGTCACTCGATGCAGATCAATCTGGAAGAGTACAAGCAGACCAAGCACTACATGAACCGCTCCGGCGTCCAGGCGACCTGCTCCGATTGCCACGTCCCCAAGGAGTTCCTGCCCAAGATGTACGCCAAGGTGATGGCGGCCAAGGATGTCTTCCACGAGGTCCTCGGGACCATCGACACGGCGGAGAAGTACGAGGCGCACCGCTGGGACATGGCCACACGCGTCTGGGCCAAGATGAAGAGCAGCAACTCGCGCGAATGCATGAGCTGCCACCAGTACGCCCACATGGATCTCTCCGAGCAAGACCGCTCGGCCCGCAACCGTCACGGCAGCGCCGAGGACAAGGGCATGAGCTGCATCGACTGCCATCAGGGCATCGCCCACAAGCTCCCCGACGAGCCCGAAGACTCAACGGGCGGCGCGGGCGCGGGCGCCGCCGCCGTCAAGGGCGCCGATTCGCCGGCCGCCGCCAACTGAGGCGGCTGCGGACCGACCCAGGTCTTGCTACTTGGAGCTGAGAGGGCCATGCAACTGAGACAGCTCACCGCCTTGATCGCACTCTGCGGCTGGCTTGCCTCCGTTGGGGCTTGGGCCGCAGACCTGGATACCGAGCTGCGGCTCGCCGCGGCCATCGGCGACAACCAGACCATCGAGCGGGTGCTCGATGCCGGGGCCGACGTCAACACCGCGAACAAGCTCGGTAAGACCGCGCTGATGATGGCGGTGGAGGCCGACAATCTGGAGACCGTGGCCCTGCTCCTCACGCGCGGAGCGAACGTCAATGCCCGCACCGTCGCTGGCTGCACAGCCCTGACGTTCGCCGCGGAGAACGGCCACATCGGGATCACCGCGCTTCTCATCGAGGCCGGTGCCAACCTGCACGACCGCACCCGCGCCGGCTGGGACTCCCTGATGATCGCCTCCCGTTACGGCATCACAGATATGGTCGAGCAGCTCCTGTTCCGCGGGGCCGACCCCAAGGCCTCGGACAAGGAGGGGCGCACCGCGATGATGCAAGCGGCCGAGAAGGGCCACGCCGCTATCGTCGATCTGCTGCTCAAGGGAGGCGCCGACATCAACGCGCGGGACAAGGATGGCGCGACGGCCCTCATCATCGCCGCGGGCGAGGGCCAGGCCCAAGTCGTCGATGTGCTGTTGCGACATCGCGCGGACCTCAACGCCACCGATCGGCAAGGCGCGACGGCGCTGATGTGGGCAGCCGGCCGGGGACAGGGGGCCATCATGCAGTCGCTGCTCCGGCATGGAGCAAATCCCAACGTCCAGGATACCGATGGCGTGACGGCGTTGATGGAAGCGGTCTCAACGGACCATAACGACCTGATTGCACCCCTGATGCATTATCGGGCCGACCCATCGCTCGCGGACCGCCAAGGACGCACCGCAGTAGACATCGCTAAGTCGAGGGGCAATGAAGAGGCGGTCGGTCTCCTGGCCAACCGCTGAGGAATCGAGAACCACTATCAGCGCTTGGGGCGCTCCGGACGAGCGGCACCCAGCGCACCCAGAGGCCGGCGAGGCCAAGACGGCAGCGAGGCCGAGCCCTACTGCGGGGTGCAATAACCCCGCTTCAGTCGGAAACGCACCTGATACCTAAGGAGGTAACATGGCATACAAGAAGATGAACCTGGCGGCGGTTGCCGGCGCAGTCGCGCTCTGCCTATCGACGGGAATCCAAGCCGCTGACGCCCCTGCTGCCCCCGAGCTCGTCTCCGGCGCAAGCGCGCGCATGCTCTCCGAGACCTGCGCCGGTTGCCACGGCACAGACGGCCAGAGCGTCGGCCCCGCCTCACCGACCATCGCCGGCATGAACGCGGAGTACTTCACCGAGATCATGCAGGGCTTCCGCAGCGGCGAGATCTACTCGACCATCATGGGCCGCATCGCGAAGGGCTACACGGATGAGGAGATCGCGCTGATGGCCGGCTTCTTCGCTGGCAAGCCGTTCCAGCCCGCCAAGCAGAAGTTCGACGAGGCGTTGGCGAGCAACGGCGCCAAACTTCACGAGAAATACTGCGACAAGTGCCACGCCGAGGGCGGCAAGGTGCTGGAGGGCGAGGAATACTACATCCTGGCCGGCCAGTGGACTCCGTACCTCGAGAATGCGATCGAGGACTTCAAGGGCGAGCGCCGTCCGATGCCGAAGAAAATGGCCACCGAGTTCAAGAAGCTCATGGGCAAGGAAGCTGATGAGGGCCTGAAGGCCCTGCTCCAGTACTACGCCAGCCAGCAGTGAAGGAGAGAGGAGAGATCCGCATGAAAATGAATCGTCGTGACTTCGTCAAGGCGGCCGGCGCGGCAACCGCCGTTGGCCTGGTTGGCGTTCCCCACATCGCCTTTGGCGCCAGCAAGAAGGTGGTCATCGTCGGCGGCGGCACCTCGGGTGCTACGGCGGCCAAGTACATCAAGCGGCTCGATTCGAGCATCGACGTCACCGTCGTCGAGCCGAACGAGACCTACTACACCTGTTACTTCAGCAATAAGGTCATCGCCGGCATCCTGCCGATCGAGGCGATCCAGGTGTCCTATGACGGACTCAAGGCGCACGGCGTCACCATGGTCAAGGACAAGGCCGTCGCCGTCGACGCCGAGAAGAAGGTCGTCAAGACCGAGGGCGGAAAGGAGCTGGCCTACGACCGCTGCATTGTCGCCCCTGGTATCGAGCTCCTGTTCGACAAGATTGAGGGGCACAGCGCCGAGGCCGCCGAGGGCGCGATGCCGCACGCCTGGAAGGCGGGTGATCAGACCCGTCTGCTGCGCTCCCAGCTCGAGGCCATGCCCGACGGCGGCACCGTGATCATCGCCTCTCCGCCGAATCCGTTCCGCTGCCCGCCTGGGCCCTACGAGCGCGCGAGCCTGATTGCGCACTACCTGAAGACGAACAAGCCCAAGTCCAAGGTGATCATCCTCGACGCCAAGTCGAAGTTCTCCAAGCAGGGCCTGTTCGTCCAGGGCTGGGAGAAGTTCTTCGGCTTCGGGACCGACAATGCGCTGCTCGAGTGGCGTGGGGGCGATGACCATGCGGTCGTGCGTGCTGACCCCGCCACGATGACGGTGGAGACCGCCTTTGGTGAAGAGGTCAAGGGTGACGTGGTCAACATCATCCCACCGCAGCGCGCCGGTGCGATTGCCCAGGCGAGCGGACTCGCGAACGAAAGCGGCTGGTGTCCGGTGGACCAGAAGACCTTCGAGTCCACCCTGCACAAGGGTGTCCATGTCATCGGCGACGCCGTGATCGCGGGCTCCATGCCCAAGTCCGGCTACGCCGCCAACAGCCAAGGCAAGGTGTGCGCCGCCGCGGTGGTCGCCCTGCTCAATGACGCCGAGGTGGGCGTCCCGTCCTATGTCAACACCTGCTACTCGCTGATCGAGCCCGACTGGGCCATCTCAGTCGCGGGCGTCTACAAGCTGGGCGCCGACGGCAAGATCGCCGACGTCCCCGGCTCGGGCGGCGTGACCCCCATGGACGCCACGCCCGAGATGCACAAGCGTGAGGTCGAGTACGCCTATAGCTGGTACGACAACATCGTGAGCGACATCTTCAAGTAACAACAAGACGCGCCCCCGAGGGCGCCGCGCAACCGCTTAGGGGGCCGCAAGGCCCCCTTTTTGCTGGGGCTGCAACGGGCGATCTATTTCTGCGCCAACCACTCGGCGATACGCCCGAAGTCTTCGTCGCTGACGCCCGTCACCGTCGCCCGCATCACGGTGGACAGGCCGTTCGACCGCACGCCGTCGCGGATGTCCTTCATCTGGCGCAGCAGGTAGGCTTGGTTCTGACCCGCGATCACCGGGTAGTCCGGACTCACCGGGTGGCTGCCATCGGCGCCGTGACAAGCCGCGCAGCCCTTTTCACGGAACAGGGCGCCGGTATCCGCAAAGGCGATCGCGGGTAACAAGACCATCGCTGCAATGTAGGTCAACGCCAAAGCTCCCGCCCCGTTAACGGGCCGCCCCATCTGGCGCACCCCCTTCGTTGAGGCGCTCGTCTCAATCATCGGTTCGTAACTCCCCAGCGTCCCATGTGTCATCGGCGGGTGACCTTGGGCTCAACACCGCTGCCCGCAGCCAGATCCCCAGGCCCCAGCTCGCGCACCAGGCGGAAGCCCATCTCCTCGGTGCGCCGCACCGCGGCATTCCAGTCGCGCCACCCGGCGATCAGGCGTGAAGGCGAATCGCTCCAGGCGCCGTTGCGCAGCACCCGCCGGCGCGAGTCGTAGCGGCCGTCGCAGACCTGCGCCGACCAGGTCTCCGGGTTCGGGGCGCGGATCGAGCAGGTCCACTCCGCGACGTTCCCCGCCATGTCGTAGAGACCCCAGGCGTTGGGGGCAAAGGAGCCCACCGGGGCGGTCGAGACGCCATCCCAGGGGCTGCCGCACCCGTCACAGTTGGCCCGGTTGGTCCCGACCTCATCGCCCCAGGGATAGGGGGTCCGGGCACCGGCCCGCGCCGCGTGCTCCCACTCCATCTCGGTCGGCAGCCGGAAGCGCTGCCCGCTCGGCCGGCCGAGCCAGCGGGCGAAGTTGGTGGCGTCGTAGACATTGACGTTGATCACCGGCCGCTGCCCGCGGCCCCAGCCCATGTCGTCGGGGAGCTCGCGGGCGGTCTCCCGGGCGAATCGGTCGTAGTCGTCGAAGGTGACCTCGTAGACCCCGAGGTCGAAGGGCTGCAGACAGACCGGCGGCTCCGCCCCAGCCCCCTCCGGACTCTCGTAGCAGCCGCCCGGGATGCGCACGAAGCGCATGCCCGTGGTGGACTCCTGCCAGGTCGGCGGGGTTGACATCGAACCCTGCCCCGACATCGGGACGGCCTCGGCCTGCGGGCGAAAGACCCGGGCACCCAGGTCGGGCGGCTGCCAGATCGGTGGCCGCGCGGTGAGCGCGGGCCGCGTCGCCTCGCAGGTCAGGTCCGCCCCGCAGGTTTCCTCGGGGTCCGCGGCGACCACGGCCGAGCCGCACAGCCCAAGCAGGGCGATCCAGGGCGAGTGCGAGCACCGAACAAGGCTGGGGGCCTTTGGCGTCGTTGCGCGGGACCTTTCGCGGTGCGCCAACGCGCCGGAGTCTCTGTGCGTGTCACCGATCATACCCGCCCCCATTGCTCACGGCCCCGTTTCGCGTGCGACTGAGGATGAGGGCGCTCAGCAGCCGTCATCCGAGACCGTCGTCGGCACGCCCGACTCGGGGTCCTTCATCACCTCGCCTTGTTTGTCCGTGCGCTGGACGCGGATGAACATCATGCTCTGGACCCGGTGGAACTGCTCTCTCATCGCGCGCTCGACGTCGGTGTCGCGCATATCCTCGTAGATATAGATCCGCCCGGCCCGCTCCGCCCGCAGCTCGCTCGGCGTCGGCTCGAACAGCCGACGCAGCTCGATGTCGCGGACGCCCGCGGCGAGTACGGGACTCGCCACCGCCAACGCGACCGCCAGACAACTGAGTTTCATCGCGTCCATAACCCTCTCCTTCCGCTCAGGCCGCATCCTGGATGGTGCCGCCAAATTCCTGACTACAAGACTAGGCTTCATGCCAGCACTTTGCCATAGCGTTGACGTGCTGATCCTTTCGGGCGATCGCCCGCGCATGACCCTGGGATATGCTCGGGAAAGACCGCGGGCCGGGCGGGATCGCTTGGGCCTTTGACGCCGTGGCCGGCCGTCCGAGCGCGGCGCAGGATGAGGAACGACATGAAGGTCCTGATCCCGGACGACCACGCCCTGCTCCGTACGGGTCTCGCCCATGAATATGTGAGAACCGCCCTCGTCTGCCTCGCTCGGGGGACCGGCAGCGACGCCGATGCCGCGCATCCGGGCACCCCCGTTCAACACCCGTCGTCCGAGACCATCATCGGCACCCCAGATTCGGGGTCCCGCATCACCTCGCCTTGCTTGTCGGTACGCTGGATGCGGATGAACATCATGCTCTGGACCCGGTGGAACTGCTCCTTCATGGCACGCTCGACGTCAGTATCGCGCATGTCCTCGTAGATGTAGATCCGCCCGGCCCGCTCCGCCCGCAGCTCGCTCGGCGTCGGCTCGAACAGCCGGCGCAGCTCGATCTGGCGGACGTCCGCCCCTAGCGTGGCCCCGGCCAAGGAGCCACAGAGTAGGAAGATCCCGATCCTCATCGCCGTTCTCCTCGCTAAGACCGAACCCCGGGGCCGCGGGTGCTGGAGCACGTACCCCGAAGCGGTGCCCGATCCGGCGCATGGCCGTGTCCTCCGCCGTCGCCTTGGCGATCTCACCCACACAAGCCACCCGCTGATACCAAAACCATACCAAACAAAACCCGGTTGTCAACGCGCCGAACGACCCTGGCCGCCGGCGTGCCCTTGCCGTGCGGGCCAACGCCTAGCCGACGCGCTAACCTTCGGGTCTGCTGCTAAGGTTTCTTGAGGATGGCCGATCGACCCGTCTCGCCTGTCGCGGTGGGTAAGAGGCCGAGCTGCGCGGTAGCGGCGACTGTCGTGCCGCGCGTCCAGGGGAGGGCAAGACCGATGCGTGCCTTCGTGGTCGGAAACTACATGAACGCCAATTTCATGCACCTGGAGCGCCTGCCCGTGGCCGGTGAGTCACTGGCGGCGACTCGCTGCTTCCAGGAGCATGGCGGCAAGGGACTGAATCTGGCGGTGGGTCTGCAACGCCTGGGCGTGACAGTGGATCTGCTGGTCGCGGTGGGGGGCGATGCGGCCGGGCTCGCCGTGAAGGAGTGGCTCGCCCGCGAGGGCCTGGCCACTGACCGGGTCCTGACCCTCGGGCCGGCATCCGGTTTCGGCGTGGGTTTCATCGCCCCGGACGGCAGCAACTTCCTGGCGGTCTATCTCGGGGCGAATGCGCTGCTGACGGCCGATCACGTCGACGGGGCGCGTGAGGCCATTGCCGCCGCGGACTGGGTCCTAGCGCAGTTCGAGAGTCCGGATGCGGTGGTGTCGCGGGCCTTCGAGTGGGCCGACCGACTGGGCAAGCAGACCTATCTCAACCCCTCGCCTTGGCGCCGCCTCGACGCGCGAATCCTGGCCCTCACCGACGTGCTGGTCGTCAACGCCACCGAGGCGGCACAGATGCTCAAGCGGCCACCGCCGGACGCGCACACGCGAGAGGCCTGGGGCGAGCACCTGCCGCTGCTGGCGCACGATCTCGGCTGGGCTGGGACCCTACTGGTGGTCACCCTGGGCGAGCGGGGCTGCGTCGCACTCGATCAAGAGGGGCAGGTCCTGAGCCGAGCCAGCTACCCGATTCGTCAGGTCGACGCCACCGGCGCCGGCGATGCCTTTGGTGGCGGGTTGGTCTGGTCTCTGCTACGCGGCCTCGGTCCCGCCGATGCGCTGGGCATCGCCAATGCGTGCGGGGCATTGATCGCGGCGCGCGAGGGGATTCTGGAAGGTCTGCCCCGGCCCGGCGAGCTCGACGCCTTTATGCAGCGGGCTGGTTCAGACTGAGCGTCACGCGGTAGGCATAGACATCGCCGCGAAAGGTCCCCTCCACGTACTCCACCATCTGTCGCGCGGCACTGTAGGTCTTGCGCTTCATGAGTAGGCACGGACCGGGCTCCGGCAGACCGAGCACGGCGGTCTCGATGTCGCTGCTGATGACCGCCTCGATGCTCTGCTCCCCGTGCGTGAGCGCGATCCCGCAGTGGTCGTAGAGGAACTGATAGGCAGAGCCGGTTACGTCCCAGTCGGCCAGCTCCGGCGCGGCGGTGAGGTCATACCAGGCGACTTCGCGCGACAGCGGCACCCCGTCGCCCAGCCGCAGGCGGACCAGGTACAGGAAGCGCGCGGTCGTCGGCCGTCCGAACAGGGAGGAGATGGTGCGGTCGGTGAGGATCTCGCGCGCCAGCAGGCGCGTGGAGGGCGTCATGCCCATCTCACGCATCTCCTCGGTGAAGCCCTTGAGCCGCCCCAGGCGTGGCGACAGGCGCGGCGGGGCCTTGACGGCCACTCCCGCACGGCCAAGGGTGGCGAGGTAATCGTTGGCACGCAGCTCGTCATAGGCGCGCCGGACCGTGGTGCGGCTGAGTTGCAGGCGCTCCGCCAGGACCCGCTCGGAGGGCAGGCTCTGACCGTCGGCGATCTCACCGGACTCGATGAGCTGTTTGAGCTTTTGCGCCACCTGCAGATAGCTCGGCTCGGCCGTTTCGCGGTCGGGAGTCAGTCGTTTGATGAGGCTGTCGGTCTTCATCGACGTCGATGAGTGGATCCGCGTTGGCTGGGATTTCGCTCATAAGCGATCGCCACATTATAGGCACATGGGGGCCACAGCCGTCCGCGACCGACCGGACGCGGCAGGGCTCCCGAATGATCATGGTTCGCCAAACAGAACCTTAGCGCGGAAGTTGTCATCGAGGGCGGCCTTGAAACGTTTCTGCTTGACGCTCTTGGG
>JALOTB010000136.1 GCA_025458165.1 Chromatiaceae bacterium
GAAGCGTTTCAACGTCACCCGCTCGCCGTTGATCATGGCGACCACCGACTCGCCATTCTCCGCCGTCTCCCGCTTCTCGACGATGATGATGTCGCCGTCTTGGATGTGATCATCGATCATCGAGTGTCCCCGCACCCGCAGCGCGTAGCTGTTCTTGCGCACCATGTGCCGCGGCACGCTGACACTCTCGCGCTCCTCGGGGATGTCGATCGGCTGCCCGGCGGTGACATAGCCGAGCAGCGGGATCGCGACGCCGGCGTCGATCGACAGGTCCAGCGGTTCCAGCGCCGGGTGCCAGGTCGGGTGGCGGTGTTTCGGCAAGAGGTAGGCGAGCGTCGCCATGAGGGCTCCTGGGGTGATCGCCCGCGGGGTGCCGGGCGTTTTCGATTCGTTCTCCAGGAGACTAGCATAGAACACGAGAACCAACAGAGAACATTGCGATCATGCGACTGACACGACGCCAGCAGGAGATCCTCGATTTCCTGCGCACGCACGCGGAGCACTTCGCGCACCCGCCGACCCTGGACGAGCTCTGCGCGCGGCTCGGGCTGCGCTCCCGCGGCTCACTGCACAAGCACGTGCAGGCCCTGGTGGCGGCGGGCTTCCTGGAGCCGCTCGACCGACAGCATCGGGGGATCCGCCTGGTTGCGGAGGAACCCGCTGAGTTGGGTCTGCCGTTGCTCGGGACGATCGCCGCCGGGCGGCCGATTGAGGCCGTGCCGCAGCCGGAGTTCCTCCAGGTCCCGCCGCATCTGCGCACGGAGCGGCCGTGCTACGTCCTGCGGGTGCGGGGCGACTCCATGTGCGAGGCCGGGATCCTCGACGGTGACTACGTGGTCATCGAGCAGCGCGAGACGGCCCGCGACGGGGAGATCGTCGTCGCCCTCGTCCGGGGCGAGGAGGTCACGCTGAAGCGCATCCTGCAGCAACCGGGGCGCACAATCCTCTATCCGGAGAACAGCGCCCTGGAGGCGATGGAGCTCGATCCGGACGAGGTGCAGATCCAGGGGGTGCTCGTGGGACAGATGCGTTCCTATCGCTGAGACCGGGCACGTAGACATGCCTCGCGAGCCGCCCGGACTGCTGGTCTCTGGTCGGCAATGGGTCGCAGGTCGATGTCAACGATCGGCTGCCAAAACCGGCCGCTCACGGGACCCGCTGCCGTGGCAGGTCAACGCGCATAGCGGTCGCCGGCCGCGGCGGCAACGAGCCGGGAGAGCTTCCGGAAAGCGGACGCCGCGCTGGCCTGCCTTGAGGCCGGCTCCACGCGAATTGTCATCCGTCGGACGGCATCACCTGACAGCAGGTCCCGACCCAAAGGAGTCACTCGCACGCCGGATGGCAACGACGGCTGTAGAGGGTTCAGCAGACGCGGGGAAGTCGTTACCGGGTCGGGCATTCGCCGCGCCGCCTCGTGTACGGCGTCGATGAGCCCGATCAGCTGGTCGCAGCGTCACTCCAGCAGGTTGACGGTGTAGGACCACGTCTCCCGGGAACCCGAAATCGCCGCCAGTTGAGCATGGCCAAGGGTTAGCCGACGTAGGTCGAATGCCCGCAGAGCAATCCGCCATCACGTCTCCCGCGAAGATGGCGGAACCGCAGCCGCTTTCCGCCCTACGCCGGCTGAGGACGGTCAGAAATTGAGCCTGGCTCCTGCCTCGCTGGGGAAATCGGGAGCTGCGGAAATGGAGCGTAGGAGATGGGTATACTTTTCCGGGAGCGCTGCTTTTTTTCGTCTAACGAGGACAGCGATGGACTACCTGAGCCATTTTCACCAAGACCAAAGAATCTGCGGGGGAGAGCCCGTCATCAAGGGAACACGCGTGACCTTGAGGACGCTCCTCGCAAGTCTGGCCGAAGGCGGGGGCTTCGACGAGATCCTCGCGGACTATCCCACCATTACCGCCGACGACCTCCGCGCCGTTGTCGCCTTCGCGGCCGCGTCCGCCGAAGAAGACCTGCCGATCCCACCCCTGCCGAAGGTGGCATGAGGATCAAGCTCGACGAGAATCTGCCGGGGGCGTTGGTGTCCGCCCTCTCGGCGCTCGGCCACCAAGCGGACACCGTGCCGCAGGAGGGCCTCAAAGGTCATCTCGACCCGGATGTTTGGCTCGCAGCACAGCGGGAGGGCCGGTTCTTCATCACCCAAGACCTCGACTTCTCCGACTTACGCCGCTTCCAGCCCGGCACCCACGCCGGGCTTATGCTCGTCCGGTTGAGCAAGCCCGGCCGTCTTGCCCTGACGCGTCGCATTGTGCAGGTGCTCGGCTCCGCGGATGCCGACGCGTGGTCCGGCTGCTTCGTCGTGGCGACCGATGTCAAACTGCGCGTGCATCGGGCCAAACGAGCGTAGGATCTTCGCGATCCACACCCCCTTCGCACGCTCTTGCCCGGGCCAAAGCCCTCCTCCGGACAATGCGTTCCGATACCGGACGGGGCCTGCGCCCCGCCCAGAATGTTTTCCGGGGTCGATGCGGAATGCGCGGGGTTCCCAGGCGCCCAAAACGTGCGGGACGGGGTTTCAAATCCCGTCCCGCATGGAAGCTAGAGCGAATGCCCAATAGGGCGATCCGCCATTCCGCCACCCGCCCCGACGCTGGAACCTCCCGGGAGACGTCAGAACAACCGGCCGGCACGGTGGGTCCCGGCGCGTGGCGGAACAGCTATCGCGTTCCACCTTAACCATTACTCAGCACAGTCGAGAAGGCAAAAAGAAAGACCCGGTCCCTTGCGGTCCCTTGCTACGATCCGCACTACGGACACGGGCTCAACGGGCCGTCCCGCGGTCGGCTGGAGGAGCTGGTCGACTTCCTCATGCGCCGTGAAGCCCTGGAGACCGGGGCGCTGGAAGGCGTGCCGCCGACGCACGAAGCGCCCTAACGCCCGACATCGCCCCATAGCGGTCGCCGGCCGTGGCAGCAACGATCCGGGTGAGTTACCGGAAAGCGGACGCCGCGCTGGTATGCTTTGAGGCCGGCTCGACGCGAATTGCCATCCGTCGGAGGGCATCACCCGACAGGCAGGTCCCGCCCCAGAGCGGCCGCTTACCCAAAGGCTTGAATCGTCGGCAATGCGAGGTGTAACGGACAGAGAGGACATGGACGGGTCGAGCGGAGCATCGGGTGGCCCACACCGGTGTGGTTCGCTCCACAACAAGGAGATCCGATCCATCGCGGACAACATGGACATGAGGCAACAGGTCCGGGTCCGGGATAGGCGCGTCTCACCGGCGTGCGACCTGCGCCGCCGGTGCAGCGCGGTGAACCGGGGAACAAGGGTGAGGACGATCCCCTCAGGCAAGAACGCGGGTTCCTTCCCCCCTTGGTCATCTGGCGGCGGCCGCTCTCATTTCACCGGGCTTCATCGGTCCCAGGCGGGGCCTTGGACCACGGGTAGCCCTCCTTGGCCAGGCGGTAACCAAGGTCGTAGAGGGCACGCATGTAGACCGGATCGAACGGCTCGTTGGATCTGACCGCGAAGTCATCCGGCACATAGGCCAGGTTGTAGTCGAGGCCGTCGCGCTTCGCTCCGAGGAACATGCGATACATGTCCCCGATCCCTTGGGTGCGGATCAGCGAGGAGATCGAGCGCTCGGCGATCGCCGGCAGCCGTCGCGGGACTACCGCGGGGTCGAGCAGGATCTTGGAGTTGCGCAAGACGTAGACCTTCGGCGTACCCGGCACCTCGAGCTTGCGTAGCACCCGTTTCCAGTCGAGGCCGAGC
Organism: Chromatiaceae bacterium; assembly: GCA_025458165.1. Taxonomy (GTDB): domain Bacteria; phylum Pseudomonadota; class Gammaproteobacteria; order Chromatiales; family Chromatiaceae; genus JALOTB01. Next base: position 3,724 of record JALOTB010000136.1, read on the forward strand.
GGATAGAGGAAGACCTGGGTGGCGGTGCCGCCGTCGACGTGCATCTCCTCGTAGCGCCGGCCATCGGCGCCCTCGACCGCGATATGGACCGGTGGGAAGGCGCCGGGGATCGAGGCAGAGGCGAGCATGATGTCGCGGATCAGCTCCGCCGCACCGGGCTGCCCGCTCGCGGCGATCTCGGTGATGTTCCGCGCGACCGGGCGCGCCTGATCGAGGTTGACGGTGCCGAAGAAGAGCCTGCGCCCCCGGCGACCCTCCGTGGCGATCCGCTGGAGCACCTCGGGCGTGAGGTACTCGGCGATCTTGGCCCGCAGCGGCGCGATGTCGGCGATGGACTCCCGGCCGAGGATCTCGATCCAGGCGCGCTTGCGCAGGAGATCCTCGGTCGCGTATTGGGTGTAGATCTCCCGAAGCACGGCGTCGTACTCGGCGCCGAGGAAGGCGAAGGGTGCAATCAGGGCGCCGGTGCTGATCCCGGTGACGATGGTGAAATCGGGGCGGTCACCCGCAGCGGTCCACCCGTTGAGGAGGCCGGCACCGAAGGCCCCGTCGGAGCCGCCGCCGGAGATGGCGAGATACTGATGCGGCCGGCCGTAGATGGCAGGGAATCTCGCCCGCACCTCGCCGTCCGAAAGCTCGAAAGGCGACGTTTCCAGCCAGATCGGCGGATCATCACCCCAGGCCCGGGCCCGTTCGATCCCTGGGATGCCGGCCACTTGCGCTTGGTCGTCGGGTACGGCGTTGCGGGGCCCGGTGGCGCAGGCCTGCAGCAGCGCTATCAAGAGGATCAAGGTCCACCGGGCGCGGCGCGCTGGAGGCAGCCTCAAGCGTGGCATCAGGGGCTTGATCATGCTCCTCACCCCGGGGCTAGACGCGCATCATCAGGGCACCGGCGAACGTGAGCAGGACATTCGCGAAGGTGTAGGTACCGGCGTAACCCAGTGCCGGCACGCCAGAGCGTGCCGCCTCGGTGACCACATTCATCGCCGGTGTGCTGGTCATGGCGCCGGTGATGGCCCCGAGCAGAAGGGCCGGGTTCATGCGCAAGAGCCAGCGTCCGACGAGATAGGCCGTCACCGGCGGCAGCAGGGTAACCAGCCCGCCGCCGAGCACGAGTAAAGGGCCGACGGAGGCAAGGGCCGAGACGACGCTCCCGCCGGCATTGAGTCCGACCCCGGCCATGAACAGCATCAGGCCGAGCTCCATCAACACATAGCGGGCCGCCGCGGGCACCCGTCCGAAGGTGGGCAGCACCGAGCCGAGGTAGCCGATCGCAATCCCAACGACGAGCAGTCCTCCCGCCGTTCCAAGACCGATCGAGACCTCACCCAGCCTCAAAGTGACCAGGCCAAGCAAGGTGCCGGTGATCATGCCGAACGCGAAGGTGGCCAAGTCCGTCTTCTCGAGATCCCGCTCGGCGAATCCAACGGCTTCGGCCAGGCGCTGCAGATTGTCCCTTTCCCCCACGACCTCGAGGCGGTCGCCCTTCTGCAGCGGCAGGGCGGGGTCCACGGGCAGGTCGATCGATGCACGCGTGAGCGCCGTTACGAAGCAGCCGTAAATGTTGGGCAGGTCAAGCTCCTTCAGCGTCTTGCCGACAACCTTGGCGTCGGTCACGACGATCTCGCGAGTGGTCACCTGGTAGTTCAGCAGATCCGCGTCCAGAACCTCTTCGGTAGTCTTCTCCCGCGCCTCTTCGTGTACGCCGATGTCGGCGATGATGGAAACGACGTCGCCCGCTTCGAGCACCAGGTCGGCAGCACCTTCCAAGAGCTCGGTCCTGCGCCTGATCTTGAGCACCTTGCCCGGAAGGTGCCCGGTTTCCGCATCGACCTCGGCGACGGTCTTTCCCACCATGTCTGCGGGCAGACGGTAGGCGCGGACGACCGGCAGGCTAGCCCCAGGACCGCGACGCGGTCCTCCCCCGAGTCCCCGCTCGCGGGCAAGCTTTGCCGCCTCAGCGGGCAGATCGATCCTCAGGATGCGGGGAAAGAAGCGCGCCGCGAGGATCATGCCGAGGGTTCCGAAGACATAGGTGAGGGCGTATCCGACGCTGATGTTCTCAAGCGCCTTGGCCTGAGCGACGGCGTCCGGCAGGGTCACCAAGCCGCTCTTCACGGCATCCTGGGCGCCGGCGAGGGTCGGGGTGCTGGTGAGGGCGCCGGCGAGCCCGACTTTGACACTTCCGAGTAACACGCCTGGTGGGAAGCCGCGCAGCGCACGGGTTTCAGCCGAGCGCCGAGAACGCCCGTGTATCTATGTTCGGT
>JALOTB010000066.1 GCA_025458165.1 Chromatiaceae bacterium
TCACGGCGTCCGCCTTGGGTTTCGCTACGCTTCTCGTCACTCTTCGCGGTTACCTCCTCTCAGGTAACAAGTACATGCCCATGTCGGGCACACTAGGGCCGGGCGCAAGCCCGGCCTTTTCGTTTGCCTCGACCAAGGCCCGCCGGAGCAGGACGAGGGGCCGGTCTAGCTCTCGCCTACCGTAGTCGAATGGTCGGGGACCGTGTCACACTGTCTCCGTAACGCGACGGTTTCGCCGCCGCCGACCCCCCTCACAGACGCGCGTCGGCGGGAACATCCGCGGGTCTGCCGGACCTGATCCGGATGGCAGCCAATTTGCATCGCATGCCTAGCGAATTGGCAGCCGCAAGGTACTTGGAGGACTGACTCCGGGGCCTTGAGGATCGATCGCTGCCACCCGCCCGATTCTATAGCCCTCAAGGAACGGCGATGCGCAAGCTCCTGGTTGTCACCTCCCAGCCATTGAGTCCCCCGGTTGACGAGACCCTGCGCGACCGCGACTGGGAGCTCGTCGAGACCGGAGATGTCCGCGCGGCGGAGCACCTGATCGCGCGCGAGGACTTTCGCGTCGGACTCGCCGTGCTCTGGCCCTCCGACCCGGACCCCCGGGCCGCCGCGATCGCGGAGCTGGTGGAGCGCTCGTCGAGGATTCGTTGGGTCGGGGCGATCGACCGCAGCCAGATGGTCGAGGAGCGCTGCATGGCCCTGGCAGCGCAGTCGCTCTACGACTACCTCTCCCTCCCGCTCGACGCGGAGCGGGTCGCGGTCATCCTCGGGCACGCCTACGGCATGGCCGAGGTGGAGAGTCAGTTCCTCGCCCGCCAGCGGCTGGGGGAAAGCGGCCGATTCGGTATGGTCGGTGCCAGTCCGCCGATGCGCGCCCTGTTTCGCGAGATCGAGCGAGCGGCGGCCACCAGCGCCCCAGTGGTGCTGATCGGGGAAACGGGCACCGGCAAGGAGATGGCGGCACGGGCGATTCACGCCAACTCTGGCTATTGCGAAGGCCCCTTCGTCGCCGTCAACTGCGCGGCAATCCCGGCCTCGCTGATCCAGGCCGAGCTCTACGGCTACGAGGCGGGGGCATTCACCGACGCCTCCGAGGGCCGAGCCGGTTACATCGAGAGTGCCGAGGGCGGCACCCTGTTCCTCGACGAGGTCGCCGAGCTTTCGCCCGAGGCGCAGGTCAGCCTGCTGCGTTTCCTCGAAAGTGGGCAGATCGTTCGCCTGGGTAGCAGCACGCCGCGCCGGGTCGACGTGCGCATCCTCTCGGCCACCCACAGCGACCTCGAGGAGCTGGTCCACCAACAGGACTTCCGGCTCGACCTCTACTATCGGCTTCACGTCCTGCGCATCGAGCTGCCCAGCCTGCGCGAGCGGGGCGAGGACATCCTCATGCTCGCGCAGCACTTCCTCAGCGAGCTGCTGCGCACCAGCCCTACCCGGGTGCTCGGCTTCAGCCGCTCGGCACTCGTTGCGATCGGGCAGTACGACTGGCCGGGGAACCTGCGCGAGCTGCGCAACCGGGTGCACCAGGCCGCCGTCTATAGCGCTGGGCGTTACATCTCCCCGACGGACCTCGGACTGACGTCACCCAGCCGGACCCAAGACAGCCTCACGCTCCAGGCCGCCCGGGAGCTCGCCGAGGCCGAGGCGATTCGGGATGCCTTGCGGCGCACCGGCCGCAACATGACGCGGGCCGCCGAAGACCTCCAAATCTCGCGGATGACGCTCTACCGGCTGTTGCAAAAGCACGGATTGGATTACCCGCGCTGAGCACGGGCCCCGCAGAGGCGCGCCGCCCGCCATCGCCCGCCCGGCGGCGGCGCGGCGTCCACCGCCGCAACTCGCACGCGTTGGCCTGGTACCGCATAGAATAGGGTAGCCCGTCGGCGCCGAACCGGGCGCCGCTCCCGACGTTCAACCAGGCACAGGCCATGGCCGAAGAACCCAGCACCCCGCCGCCCGCGGACCAGGAAGCCATCCTGCACCAGCAGTATCGGCGGGCTCTCAGCTCCTTCGAAGGCATCATCCTCAGCCAGATCGACATCAAGAACCGGCTCGGCGACCGGCTCAACTACAGCATCCAGGCCGGGATCATCGTCCTCGGGGTGATCGCGGTCTCGATCCTGGTCCTGCTGCTCACCCTGAGCACCCAGGTCAATCGCATCTCCGGGGTCGTGGCCGAGATGAATCACCGTTTCATCTCAGTCTCGAGCCAGATGCACCGCATCCGCGGACACATGGCGGCGATGGAACAGCGGGTGGGCCTGCTCGGCGAGATCCAGGAGAAGACCGCCGTCATGGACCGCGACATGGGCCGGATCGGCGCGGACATGTCGCAGATGCAGCGGCGTGTCGCGGGGATCGACGCGCACGTCGCCGCGGTCCGCGACAACGTCGGCAACATCTCGATCAACATGGACCGCATGAACACCGAGGTGCAGGTCATGAGCGTCGAGATGCAGCGCGTCTCGCGCCCCGCCCGCTCCATGAACAAGATGATCCCCTTCCCCTGAGGAGCCACCGATGACCGAGGACCCGCGCCGCGCGATCGTCGAGGTCATGGCTCGTGTCGGGCGTGAGACCCAATACCACCTCGACGAGCGCGAACGTCACTTCCAGATCACCGACGGCGTGATCCTGATCACCTCCCTGCTCCTGGTGATCCTGGCCGTCTTCAACGTCTACTACGTGCGCGTCCTCTACAAGGACTTCAACGGCATCGTCAGCAACATGGAGTCGATGTACTCCCATCTGCGCAACGTGGATGCCGACATGGAGCTCATCAGCGCGCACATGGCGGACTTCGACCGCCACATGGTCCACATGGAGCCGATCAACGCCCACATGACCGCCATCGCCAACACCCTGCCGCAGATCCAGGTCGACATGCACCAGATCACCGGCGAGATGGTCACGATGGAAGAAAGCATGGGCCTAGTCGGCCGCGGCATGACCATCATCGACCAGCGCGTGCATGCCATGACCGGTGGCGTCGCCGTGATGCGCGAGAACGTCGGCCAGATTGCCCGGCCCATGGGCGGCATGATGCCGTTCATGCCCTGAGCGGCTTGGCGGCGTACCCCGAACCGGGCCGTCCTTAGCCCGGCCTCGCATCTCGGCGGCGGCTGAGCCCTGCCAGCAAGCGCTAGACTTGAGGCAGGGGAGGACGTACGGGGGCTGCGATGGAAGACTGTTTCGCCTTGGCCGACCAGCTCGGCCCGGCCAAGATCGTCCACGTCTGCGAGCCATCGATCGGGCTGCGCGGGACCCTGGTCATCGACAACGTCGCGCGCGGTCCTTCGATCGGGGGGCTGCGCATGGCCCCGGACGTGAGCACCGCCGAGTGCTTCCGCCTCGCCCGCGCCATGACGCTGAAGAACGCCGCCGCCGGGCTCCCCCATGGCGGGGGCAAGTCCGTGCTCTACGGCGACCCGCGCATGCCGAGGGCGGAGAAGGAGCGGCTGATCCGCGGCTTCGCGCAGGCGCTCCGCGGGCTCGGGGACTATATCTTCGGGCCCGACATGGGCACCGACGAGACCTGCATGGCCTGGGTGCGCGACGAGATCGGCCGTGCGGTCGGGCTCCCGCGCGAGCTCGGCGGCATCCCCTTAGACGAGATCGGGGCGACCGGCTTCGGGCTCGGCCAGGTCGCCGAGGTCGCCCAGGAGTACGCGGGACTGCGGCTCGACGGTGCCAGGCTAGTGATCCAAGGTTTCGGCGCCGTCGGCAGCCACGCGGCGCGTCACCTCGTGGAGCGCGGTGCGCGGCTGGTCGGCGCCGCCGACTCCCGCGGGACCATCTACAACCCGCGCGGGCTCGACGTCGCGGCCCTGATCGCGCTCAAGCACAGCGGCCGCAGCGTCGCCGACTACCCGGACGGGACCCGGCTCGGGCGCGAGGCGGTGGTCGGCCTCGAGTGCGACCTCTGGATCCCCGCGGCGCGTCCGGATGTGATCAATGCCGACAACCTCGATCAGGTCAAGGCGCGGCTGGTGATCGAAGGGGCCAACATCCCGATCACCGAGGAGGCCGAGCGCGTCCTGCATGAGCGCGGGGTGCTCTGCGTGCCGGACTTCATCGCCAACGCCGGCGGGGTGATCTGCGCCGCCATGGAATACCGCGGGGCGACCGAGGGCGCGGCGCTGCAGACGATCGCCGAGAAGCTCCGCCAGAACACTGCCCTGGTGCTCGCCGCCGCGCGCGACCGCGGGGCGACCCCGCGCAAGGCCGCCCTGGATCTCGCGCTCACGCGGGTGCGCAAGGCCATGGCCCTGCGGCGCTTCAGCCTGTTCTCGACCGCCCCGGGCTGGCTCTGACCGGAAACCGCGATGTATCGCATCCGCTTCCACGGCCGCGGCGGTCAGGGGATGAAGACCGCGAGCCGGATACTCGGATCGGCCCTCTTCAGCACCGGCTTCGAGGTCCAGGACGCCCCGCGCTACGGGGCCGAGCGCCGCGGCGCCCCGATCTTCGCCTACGTGCGGGCGAGCCGCGCGCCGATCGACGAGCGCGGGGTGATCCAGCGGCCGGATCTGGTCCTGGTCGCCGACGACAGCCTGATCCCGGTCCCCGCGGCCGGGGTCTTGGCCGGCATCGACGCCCACGGCCTGCTCTTGATCCGCAGCGCCGAGCCGGCCGAGCGCTGGCGCGAGCGCCTGAACGCCGCGGCGCGGGTCATCGTGCTGCCGATCACCGAGCCCTTGCTCGACCGCGCCGCCCTGCCCCAGGTCGGTGCGACCTGCGCTGGCGCTGCCGCGCGCCTCCTCGGGGTGGTGCCAGCCGAGGCCCTGGCCGCCGGGATCGAGGCCGAGCTGGGCGGACTCGGCGCGCGGGTCGTCGAGCGCAATCTCGCCGAGGCCATGGCGGCCTACCAGGCGATGGCGCCCCTGGCGGGGGCGGTCAGCGAGGATGGAGAGATCGCAGCGACCGACTACCACCCTCCCGATTGGGTCGATCTTCCGTTCGAGACGGCCCGGGTCTCGGCACCCGCGATCCACGCGGCGCTGACCAGCGAGCTGGTCGACACCGGCCTCTGGCGGAGCCTCCGCCCTGAGATCGACTACGACCTCTGCAAGGGCTGCTGGTGGGTGTGCAGCAGCCTGTGCCCGGACGGGGCGATCCACGTCGAGAACGGCCGTCCGGTGATCGACTATGACCACTGCAAGGGCTGCCTGGTGTGTCTCGCGGTCTGCCCGCCGCACGCCATCAGCGCCCATACCGAGGCGGTGACCCCATGCGCCGAGTCCTCTTGACCGGAAATGCCGCGGCGGCCTGGGGGGCGCGCCTCGCCCGCGTCGACTACGTGCCGGCCTTCCCGATCACACCGCAAACCGAGATCATTGAGGCCCTCGCCCGGTGGATCGACGCCGGCGAGATGGCCGCCCGGCTGGTGACCCTGGAGTCCGAGCACTCGATGATCACCGCCGCCGGTGCGGCCGCCGCGACCGGGGTGCGGGTTTTCTCGGCGACCTCGAGCCAAGGGCTCCTCTACGGCATGGAGATGCTCTACACGGTCGCCGGCTGGCGTGTGCCCTGGGTGCTGGTCAACGTCTCGCGCGGGCTCTCGGCACCGATCACCCTGGAGCCCGACCACAACGACGTCCTCGCCGCGCGCGACAGCGGCTTCCTGCAGATCCACTGCGCCGGCTGCCAGGAGGTGCTCGACAGCGTGCTCCTCGCCTATCGGCTCGCCGAGGACGCCCGGGTGCGCCTGCCGGTGATCGTCAACCTCGACGGCTTCTACCTCTCGTTCACCCGCGAGCCGGTCAGCATCCCCGAGCCCGCCGAGGTCGACGCCTTGCTGCCGCCCTTCGACCCCCAGGGCCTGGCCTTCCGTGCCGGCGCGCCCTTGAGCCAGGCGGTCGCGGTCCTGGGCGGCGGGCCCTACTCTTACTTCCGCTACCAGGTCCAGCTCGCCGCACAGAACGCGCTCGCGGTCTACGACGAGATCGCCGCCGACTTCGCCGAACGATTCGGGCGGAGCCATCCAGCGGTTGAGGCCTACCAGTGCGACGACGCCGAGGTGGTGCTGGTGATGATGGGCTCATTCGCCACCAAGGCACGCGCGGCGGTCGACCGACTGCGCGATGCCGGGCGGCCGGTCGGGCTACTCCGCCCGCGTCTGCTGCGGCCCTTCCCGGCCGCGGCCTGCCGCCGGCACCTGCTCGGCAAGCGGGCGCTCGCCGTGATCGACCAGAACCTCTCGCCCGGCCAGGGCGGGGTGCTCGCCACCGAGCTCGCCGCCGCGCTCTACGGCCGTCCGGGGGCGCCGCTGCTCGCGAGCTTCATCGGGGGCTTGGGCGGACGCGACATCCCGCCCGAGGAGCTCTTCGAGATCGCGCGCGTCACCGAGGCGGCGGCCGAGCGCGGCGAGACCCCGCCCCCGCGGCTCCTCTACACCGAGGCGGAGCTCCGCGAGCTGCGCAAGCTGCAGACCATCGCGGCCGTCGAGCGCGATCGGCGAGGACCCGCGCCATGAGCGAGCAGGAGACCCGCTACCGGAGCACCCGCGACCTGCCGTCGCTGCACCTGCTCGGCACCGGCACGCCCATGTGCGCGGGCTGCGGGGGCCTGGAAGCCCTGCACCAAATCTACGACCAGCTCGGCGAACGCAGCCTGATCCTCAACGCCGCCGGCTGCATGACGCTCCTCGCCGTCTACCCCTACACCCCGTTCCGCGGCTCCTGGCTCTACACCGCCATGGCCTCGGCCCCGGCCGGTGCCCAGGGGGCGCGCGACGCGCTGGACATCCTGGTTGCCCAGGGGCGGCTGCCGCCCGAGGAGGACCTGCGGGTGGTGGTCCTGACCGGCGACGGGTCGGCCTATGGGATGGGGCTCTCGGCCACCTCGGGGGCGATCGAGCGCGGGCTCGACTTCCTCTACATCGTCTACGACAACGAGGGGTACGCGAACACCGGACAGCAGTACTCGGGCGCCACACCGCATGCGGCGCTCACCGCCACCAGCCGGCTCGGTGCGGGCTTCCCCGGCGAGAAGAAGGACCTCTTCGCCATCTGGGTCGCGCACCGCCCGGCCTATGCCGCAACGGTTATCGGGGCCGAGCCGCTCGACCTCGCCCGCAAGGTCGAGCAGGCGCTCGCCATCCGCGGCCCTAAGCTGCTGCTCGCCCTCGCCCCCTGCCCCACTGGCTGGGACTTCGACCCCCAGCGCACCGTCGAGATCGGCCGGCTGGCGGTCCAGACCGGCGTCTGGCCGCTCAAGGAATACCGCGACGGCCAGGTGGTGCACACCAAGGTCCCGCGCGAGCGCAAGCCGGTCGAGGACTACCTGCGCACCCAGGGCCGCTTCCGGCACCTGTTCGAGCCGGAGCGGCAGGACGCTCTCATCGCCGCCTGGAAGGCCAGGGTGGGGACCTATTGGGCATCGGTCGAAACCTGAGACGCGCGGGGGCTTCGCGCCGCCCGACGCAGCTTACCGATTGAATCCTTATCTTGATTTGCGTTGATTCGCGTTCATCTGCGGACGCACATTCTTGATCCTAAGATCCAGCAGTCATGGAAGTGACCAAGCTCAAGACCCTCGATGACCTGCTGCTCTCCCCGGACGAGCGCGTCGAGTTGATCGGCGGCGAGATCGTCCGCCGCCCCATGGCGCGCTCGGAGCATGGGCGCGCCCAATTTCGCGCATCAACGCAGCTCGGACCCTTCGAGCGCGACTCTGGTCCCGGCGGCTGGTGGATCATGACCGAGGTCAGCGTGGCCTACGAGGCGCACGAGTGCCCGGTTCACGACCTCGCGGGTTGGCGGAAGGAGCGGGTCCCTGCCCCGCCCAGCGGGATCATCGAGACCCCGCCCGACTGGGTCTGCGAGATCGTCTCCCCCGGACACGAGCGCAAGGACACCCTGCACCTCTTCCTGTTGCTGCAGCGCCAGCGCGTCCCGTACTACTGGATCATCTGGCCGGAGGACCGCGTCCTCATCGCCCACCAGCTCGAGGGCGGCAACTACAAGGTCATCGCCACCACCTCGGGCGAAAAATCCGCCCGCATCCCGCCCTTCGACGCGATCGAGCTCGATCTGGCCTACATCCTGGGCGAATAAGGTCAACCCCGGCGAAGGTCACCACGCGGCGGTCACGTCGGTGGGGACTGGCTCGGGCTCACCCTGGGTGAAATAGCGGGCGAGGAACTCGTCGAAGGGGAGGTCGTCGGCCGCCTCGATGGCGCGCTGGCGCTGATGCGACCCGGTGGCGAGCGCATCGAGGTCGGCGACACGCTCGGGGTCGAGATCGATGCCGCGGAAGTGGTCGCGATGTCGTTCGGACATGCGACGCGCGAAGGCATGGAAGCCTTCAGCATTGGCGCGCATCTCCGCCAGCATCCGCGCCGATGGGGTCAGCTCGGGGTCGCGAACCTTCGCCTGCTGCGCGCGCAGGCTCTGGGCCCGCGAACCGTCGCTGCCGACGTCCAACAACTCGGCGGCCGGGGCCATGGCATCGAGCAGCTCCCCCGCCCAGTCGCGTAGCCCCACCGGCCGCCCGCCGCGGTCGAGCCGGAGCTCGAGATCACGCCCGCGGTGGGCGGCGAGGACCTGGTTCTCGTCGATGGCGCGGCGCTCCTGGGCGTTGATGCGAGGGCTGTCGGCGAGCAGACAGAAGAACATGAGCGTCTCCAGGAAATCGATCTGCTCGGCGGCAACACCTAGGGGCTCGAAGGCGTTCACGTCGAGCGAGCGCACCTCGACGTAGCGCACCCCGCGTCGACGCAGGGCCAGCGTCGGCTTCTCCATGCCCTCTAGGATCTGCTTGGGGCGCACCGTGCTGTAGTACTCGTTCTCGATCTGGAGCACGTTGGCGTTGAGCTGCTCGTAGCGGTCACCGACCTTGACGCCGATGGTCTCGTAGAAGGGGCAGGGCGTCTGGATCGCCCAGGTGAGGCTGCGGATATAGGCGTCCAGGCTGTCGTAACAGGCCTTCATCCCGGTGCCTTCGGTCTGGCGATTCTGGTAGCCGATGTCCCCCATGCGCAAGGAAGTCCCGTACGGCGCGTAGAGGGTATAGGCGTCAAACTCCGCCAGATCGGTCTGCCGCCCCTGGGCGAAGCTCTTGCACACCGCGGGGGAGGCCCCGAACAGAAAGGGGACCAGCCAGCCAAGGCGTTGGAGGTTGCGGATCAGGCCCATGTAGGCCTCGGAGCGGAAGTGCCCGAGCTCGCCCTGGTCCTCGGCGATCTCCTGATACAGCGGCCAGAAGGCGTCGGCGAAGGAGAAGTTGAAGTGCACCCCGGCGATCACCTGCATCACCCGCCCGTAGCGGTTGCCGAGCCCGCGCCGGTAGACGGTCTTCATCTGTCCGGCGTTCGAGCGCCCGTAACGGGCGAGCGGGATGCCGCGGGCGCCTTCCAGCACGCAGGGCATGCTCGTTGCCCACAAGAGCTCATCGCCCAGATGGCGGTAGACATAGGCGTGCAGGTCGCGCAGGAAGTCGAGCGCGCCCTCCTTGCCGACCGCCGGCGGGGTGATCAGCTCGAGCAGGGCCTCGGAGAAGTCGGTCGTGATGTAGGGGTGCGTCAGCGCGGCGCCCAGAGCGGCCGGATGTGGCGTGGCGGCGACGGTCCCGCCCGGGGCGACGCGCAGCCCCTCCTTCTCCAATCCGATACGGTTCTCGCGCAGCGGTCCCGAGGCCCCGGTGCGCACAAGCGCCGACAGCCGCCCCTCGTCGATCGAGTCGGTGTGATTCACGGTTCGGTTTCCTCGCCCGAGGGGCAGGTGCCAGAGGAAAGATCGGGGTCAATCGGCCTGTCGGCTGACCCCCCTAGTTGCGGCCGTCGCCGCATGGGACCAAGCCTTGCGAGGCTCGGCGGCCGGAGACGGGCCGCCGTAGCACCGGGGTCTGATCAATCACGCATCGCAGCGCGCGGGCGCACCGCACCTTGGGCCATGACGGAATCGGCGAGGATGCGAGCCGCTTCACGCGCCTGGATGCGGGCGATGACCTCCTGCTGCTTCTCCAGTGCCTCACTGTCGACGTCCTCATTGTCCTCGTCGATCGGGCGGACACCCTCGGCGCGCAGGTACTGGTTGCGCTGCTCCTTGAGCACGCGGTCGCGCTGCTCGGACTCGACGCGACGCGCCGCCTCATGCAGCGAGACCGTGTCCTGATCGGCGATCTCGCGCAGCAATTGTTCCTGCGCGGTCAGCATCTGGAACCCTGGATCGCGTCGGATGCGGGCGTCGGCACGCTCGCGCAGGGCGGCCAGATCGCCCACGGGGCTCGCGCTGTACTTGGCCGCGCGGATCTTGCCCCAGGGCAGGGGGTTGTCGAGGGAGCGCTCGCCGTGATCCGAGATGAACTCGGCGGTCGGAAAGAGGATGTCGGGCTCCACCCCGCGGAGCTGGGTGCTGCCCCCGCTGATGCGGTAGAACTCGGCCATGGTCAGCCTCAGCCGCCCGAGATCGGCCTCGTTGCCGGCGACATAGCGGTTGAGGTCGATCAGGGTCTGCACCGTGCCCTTGCCGAAGGTGGGCTCACCGATCACGAGACCACGTCCGTAGTCCTGGATGGCCCCGGCGAAGATCTCCGAGGCCGAGGCGCTGTTGCGGTCGACGAGCACGGCGAGCGGCCCGGTGTAGACGACTCCGGGCTCGGGGTCGCTTTCGACCTCGACCTTGCCGAACGAGTCCTTGACCTGCACTACCGGGCCGCGATCGATGAAAAGCCCGGTGAGCGAGGTGGCCTCGGTCAGCGAGCCGCCGCCATTGCCGCGCAGATCCACCACCACCCCGGCCACGCCCTGGGCCTGGAGCTCCTGGAGCAGGCCGCGGACGTCGCGCGTGGTGCTGCGGAAGTCGCGCTCACCGTCGGACTCGGCGCGGAAGTCGCGGTAGAAGGCGGGGATCTCTACCACCCCGATGCGCACGCCGGGCGCGTGCGCCGGGTCTTCGAGCACGTAGCTCTTGGCGGCCTGGTCCTCGAGCTGGATCTCGTTGCGAACCAATGAGACCTCGCGCAGGCGCCCGTCGGCACCGGCCGCCTTGGGCAGGATCTGGATGCGGACCACCGAGCCCTTGGGGCCGCGAATCTTTTCGACCACGTCCTGGAGGCGCCAGCCGACCACGTCCTCCATCGCCCCGTCGAGCCCCTGGGCAACCCCGACGATGCGGTCGCCGCTGCGGATCTGCCCGCTCTGGCTCGCCGGCCCACCGGGGATGGTGCGCTGGACCACGGTGTACTCGTTGTCGCCGCGCAGCACGGCACCGATCCCCTCAAGCGAGAGCCGCATGCTGATGTCGAAATTCTCGGAGGTACTCGGTGACATGTAGCTGGTGTGCGGCTCGACGGTCTGGGTGTAGGCATTGGCGAAGGTCTGAAAGACCTCGTCGCTGTTGAACTGGTGGATGCGCCGCGCGAGCCCCTCGTAGCGCTTTCTCAGCAGATCCTGGATGTCCTTGTCCGACTTCTTGGCAAGGCGCAGGCTGAGCCAATCGTTCTTGACGCGCTTGCGCCAGATCTCGTCGAGCTCCTCACGGTCCTTCGCCCACTCGGCCTTGGAGCGCTCGAATCGGTAGACCTCGTCGCGGCGGAAGTCGAACCTCTCGTCCAGCAGCGAGAGGGCATGCTCGGTCCGCTCGTCCACCCGCTGGCGATAGATCCGGAAGACCTCGAAGGCCAGGTCGAGCTTGCCCCGCTTCAGGTCGTCGTCGAGGCTGCGCAGACGACCCGAGAAGTGGTCGATATCCGCCTGCAGGAAGAATGAGCGGTTGGGGTCCAGCGCCTTGAGGTAGCTGTCGAACACCTGCGCGGCGAGCGCGTCGTCGAGCACCACCTTGCGATAGTGGAAGCGCTCCAGGACCTTGTTGACGACAGCGACCGTCTTCTCGTGCTGAGACGAGGGGGTGAGCTCGTCGGACGGGACCGACTGGGCGCTGGCGCACGCTGCGGTGAGCAAGAGGGCCAGCAGCATGACAAGGGGCGAGAAGGAGCGGACGAGACGTCTCATGGTGGCAAGCAAGTCTGCTATGTGGAATTCGAGTGATGGGACAACGGGGCGATCGGCGGGTTTCGCCGGCCACTCCGAGACGACCTGGGGCGCCCCGATGGCACCCGCGGCACGGGGACATCGCCCAGGTGCGGCCAGGATCGCCTCCACGCACCTGGCGAGCGTAGATCCAGAGATCGCAAGTTTCAATGAGTTAGCTCAGCTAGGCGAAACCCCCTCTGCCGATTCATCACTCAAACCAGGCAGATACCGGATGAATCTCATGCGGTGGGCGACCCGGAGACGCCGGCGCCGCGCGGCGCCGCGGCCTCAACCATACGCTGCGCGAGCTTGGTCCAGTCGAGCGCCTGGAGCACCTTGGCCAGGGCGTGGATGCGCCCGGTCTTCACCGCCTCGCGCCGCTCGTGCTTGGCCTTGACGCCGTAGAACGGGAGCATGCGGTCGAAGGCCTCGTCGGCGAACCGGCGGATCGGCTTCATGACGTCCTGCGGGCGGGTGTAGAAGGCGTCCTCGCCCTCGGCGCAGACCTGGTCGAAGACGTTGAACTGGCGGCAGGCGATGGGCCGCATCGGGTGGACCGAGCAGGCCCCGTCGACCAGGAAGGGACAGGGGCTGCCCTGGACATAGCCGCGCAACTGCTCGGCCAGGCGCGAGCGCAGGGGCTCCTCCAGGCGCTCGGTCGCGTACCAGTAGAGCCCCATCAGCTCCAGCGGGTAGACCGGGATGGTCAAGTGACAGCGGCAGCAGGCGGCGCAGCCCTTGGCACAGGCGAGCCGCCGGCCCTGGCGATCCTCGCGCTGCACGGCCTCGTGCACCCCCTGGTCGATCCGATGGTAGGCATCGAGCAGCAGGGCGAGCCAGGGCTGGGCGCGCTCGGCGTCGGGAAAGGCCAGGCGCTTGGGCGGGGGGTACGCGGGCATCGGATCCTGGCCGATGGCGCTCGGGCGGTGACCCGTCACCGCGTCGGGCCGCCCTTCTGGTAGACCTTGCGCTGGAAGAGATCGGTTCGCCGGCTCACCACCCGGTCGACGAAGAGCAGGCCGTCGAGGTGGTCCATCTCGTGCTGGACCGCGCGCGCCTCGAACCCCTCCATCTCGAACTGGAGCTCGGCCCCGTGCGGGTCGCGCGCCGCGAGCCGGATGCGCGTGGCGCGGATCACGTTGCCGGTGAAGTCGGGGACCGAGAGGCAGCCCTCGCGGCCGACCTCGAAGCCCTCCCAGTGGGTGATCTCGGGGTTCACCAGGACCAGGTGTCCGTGATTGGCGACCCCCTTCTTGCCCGAGACGTCGACGATCACGATCCGCTCGAAGCGCCCGACCTGGGGCGCGGCGATCCCCACCGCGGCGGGCCCGGCGAGCCGAGTCTCCTCCAGATCGGCGACGAATGCGCGCAGCTCCGCATCGAAGCGGGTCACCGACTGGGAGACCTGGCGCAGGCGCTCGTCGGGAAGGGTCAGGATATCGAGCACGGCCATGGTTAGCCGATCAGGGTCTCGACCGCGGAGACGTCCACCGTGATCCCCTCCGCGCCCAGCCCGGCCACCGCCTGCTGCAGGGCCTCGACCGTCTGCTCGGAGTAGCCCTGGATGCTCATGATGTAGACGGGGCGCTGGGGGTCGCCGGCGACGTCCGACTCCAGCTCCAGGATGTTGAAGCCGGCCGCGGCCAGGGCACCGGTGACCTCGGCGACGATCCCGGCGCGGTCGGCCCCGGTCACCCGCACCTGCACGTTCGGCACCAGGTGCCGGTGCAGCCCCCCGGTCACCGGATCGATGTGCAGGCGCAGCCCGAGCTCGTCGACCGCCGGGGCGAGGACCTGGGTGAGCCCCTCCGGGGTCTGCGGACCCGAGACCATCATCATGATGGTGAAGCTTCCACCCAGCCGAATCATGGAGGCCTCGCCCAGGCTGCAACCGGCCTGGTAGAGCGCCTGCGTCACCTTGGCCACGATCCCCGGCCGGTCCTCGCCCACCAGGGTCAGCATGTTCCAGTCCGCCACCGTCGCACCTCGCCGTTTACCCGTCTCAGTCGGACCGGATGGTACGTGACCCTCGGGGCTCGATCCACACGAGGCTCGCCATGCGCCCGGTGAGACCGTCGCGGCGGT
The DNA here is from genome assembly GCA_025458165.1 of Chromatiaceae bacterium. Lineage (GTDB taxonomy): Bacteria > Pseudomonadota > Gammaproteobacteria > Chromatiales > Chromatiaceae > JALOTB01. The sequence goes on from JALOTB010000066.1 coordinate 14,066, forward strand.
AGGAGAAGAAGCGCTCGGCATCCTGGTAGGTGCAGAGCCCCCCGCCCCAAACCCCCGACACGCCCAGCGCCCGCAGCCGAAGACCGGCCAGGGCGTAGAGGTCCGCGAGCCAGCGCCCACTCGGCGACGGTCGGAAGGCCACCTCGGCCCCGCTGGGGCCATGCGTCAGGAAGGCCTGGCGCACCTCATCACCGACCTCGAAGGCTTCGGGGCCGATCGCCGGCCCCAGCCAGCACAGGAGCGTGTCCGGCGCGACCCCAAGCCGCGCCACCGCCGCCTCGATCACACCCGCGGCGAGCCCGCGCCAGCCCGCGTGCACCGCGGCCACCCGCGTGCCGGACCGGTCGCAGAAGAGCAGCGGCAGGCAGTCCGCTGTGAGCACGGCGCACACCTGCCCCGGGGCAAAGGCCACGGCGGCGTCCGCCTCGCAGCCGCCCACGTCGGCCACGGTGCAGCCGTGCACCTGGCGCAGCCAGAGCGGCTCGGCCGGCAGCCCCAGGCGCTCGCGCAGCAAGCGCCGGTTGGCATCGACTGCGGCCGGGTCGTCCCCCACGTGGTCGCCAAGGTTCCACGAGGCATAGGGACCTCGGCTCAGGCCGCCCCGGCGAGTCGTGGCCACGGCACGCACCCCGCTCGGCGCCGGCCATTCGGGCTCAATCCAGTCCATGCCCTCCCCCCTCCGCGCGCAGGAGCGCGAGCAGCTCGGCCAGATCCGGCGCCATCGGCACCTCCCAGTGCATGGACTCCCCGGTCACCGGGTGGACCAGCCCGAGCGCGATCGCGTGCAGGGCCTGCCGCGGAAAGGCTCGGATCGCCTCGGCGACCCGCGGGCCCGACCCCTTGCCGGGGCGCGGACGACCGCCGTAGGCGGGATCGCCGACCAGCGGGTGGTGGATGTGCGCCAGGTGCACTCGGATCTGGTGTGTACGCCCGGTCTCCAGGCTGACGGCCAGCAGCGTGTGGGCCGGGAAACGCTCCAGCACCCGGTAGTGCGTCACCGCCGGCCGCCCCCCCGCGGTCACCGCCCGGCGGGTGCGCTCCCGCGGATGGCGGCCGATGGGGGCATCGATCCGACCGCCCGCCAGGACCCGGCCATTGACCAGCGCTCGATACTCGCGCCGGACGCTGCGCCGCTGGAGCTGCTCGACCAGCGCGGCGTGCGCCTGCAGGGTCTTGGCCACGACCAAGAGCCCACTGGTGTCCTTGTCCAGGCGGTGGACGATCCCGGCGCGCGGCACCCCCGCAAGCCCAGGCAGGTGATGCAGCAGGGCATTCTGCAGGGTGCCGTCGGGGTTGCCCGCGGCGGGGTGGACGACCAGCCCCGCCGGCTTGTTGATCACCAGCAGACTCTCGTCCTCGTACACCAGGTCCAGGGGGATGGCCTGGGGGAGGCAGCCCGCGCGCGGCTCGGCGACGGGGACCAGGCGGACCTCCTCGCCGCCGTGCACCCGCTCCCGGCGGCGGCAGGTGGCGCCGTCGAGGCGCACCCGCCCGTCGTCGATCCACTGCTGGAGACGGCTGCGCGAGTACTCGGGCAGAAGGTCGGCGAGGACCTGATCGAGCCGGCGGCCGGCCATCTCCGGACCGAGCCATAGGCGCCGCTCGGCGAGGTCCGGGCCGGTCACACCGGCCGCCTCAGGCCGCCACCGGCCCTAGCGGCGGGCCTGCCTGTCGAGGGGCAGTGCTTGGGGTATACTCCGCCAGCCATTTCGGGGACCGATCCTGGTATGAAGCCGATTCGAACGACGCTCGTCATTCTGCTGGCCCTTTTGCTCTCGGGCTGCGCCTGGCTCAAGAGCCAGGAGGACCAGACCGTGGACTGGAGCGCGGGCAAGCTCTACTCCGAGGCGTCGAAGGAGCTCAACTCGGGCAACTACCAGACCGCGATCGATTATTACGAGAAGCTTGAGGCGCGCTATCCCTTTGGGCGCTATGCCATGCAGGCCCAGCTCGACGTCGCCTACGCCTACTATCGCGCCGAAGAGCCCGAGTCGGCCATCGCCGCCGCCGACCGCTTCATCAAGCTCTATCCGACCAATCCCTATGTCGACTACGCGTACTACCTGAAAGGGATCATCAATTACAACCGCAGCGTCGGGTTTCTCGACCGCTTCATTCCGACTGATCCCTCTCAGCGTGATCCCGGCTCCGCCCTCGACGCCTTCCAGGACTTCGCCGAGCTGATTCGCCTCTTCCCCGACAGCAAGTACGCGGAGGACGCCCGCCAGCGCATGGTCTATCTACGCAACAACCTGGCGAAGAACGAGGTGAACGTGGCGCGCTACTACATGCGCCGCGGCGCCTATCTGGCCGCGGCCAACCGCGCCAACTACGTCATCGAGCGGTATCAACGCACCAGCGCGGTGGAGCCGGCCCTGGAGGTCCTGATCGAGGCCTACCAGCGCCTGGGCAAGGACGATCTCGCGGCCGACACCGAACGGGTGCTGGTACTCAATCGCCAGGCCGGTCGCTTCATTCCCGACGAGCCCGCGCCCGAAGAGATCACCCTCGCCCGGCGGCTCTGGGACTACCTGGAGCTGGACCAGAACTGACGACCAGGACTGGCCAAGGGGCTCAGATCGCCGCCTCGTTCTCCTCGCCGGTGCGGATGCGCACCACCCGTTCCACCGCGCTCACAAAGATCTTCCCGTCCCCGATCTTACCGGTGCGCGCGGCGTTGGTGATCGCCTCGATGCAGACGTCGAGGCTGCTCTCCGCGACCACGACCTCGATCTTCACCTTGGGCAGAAAGTCAACCACGTACTCGGCCCCGCGATAGAGCTCGGTGTGACCCTTCTGGCGCCCGAAGCCCTTGACCTCAGTGGCGGTCATGCCCGTGATGCCCGCGGCCGACAGCGCCTCGCGGACGTCGTCGAGCTTGAACGGCTTGATGATCGCTTCGACCTTCTTCATGGCTCTCTCCAAAACACCGCATTGACGACCTAAAGCGCCTGGCCGGGAGCTGGGGACCTGCCCTCAGGCTGGGCCAGAGTATAGGGGCGTCCGGATAGGCCAACCAGGGGCAATACCCGCCCTGTCGACGGCGGGATTGCCGAACCTCGCGGACCTTCGCGCGATCGGCCCTCGCCAGATCAAAACCCGCTGGTGATCGGATAACGCCGGTCGCGGCCGAAGGCCCGCCGGGTGATGCGCACCCCGGGAGGCGCCTGGCGGCGCTTGTACTCGTTGCGGTCGACCAGGCGCGCGACCCGGCGCACCTCGGCCTCCGGGAAACCCGCCGCGATGATCTCGGCGACCCCTTGGTCGGCCTCGATGTAACGCTGCAGGATCGCATCGAGCAGGTCGTAGGGCGGCAGACTGTCCTGGTCGGTCTGATCGGGCCGCAGCTCGGCCGAGGGCGCGCGGGTGATCACCCGTTCCGGGATGATTGGCGAGAGCCCGTTGCGGTAGCGCGCCAGGCGGTAGACCAGGGTCTTGAAGACATCCTTGATCGGCGCGAACCCCCCGGCCATGTCACCGTAGAGGGTCGCGTAGCCGACGGCCACCTCGCTCTTGTTGCCGGTGGTGAGCAGGATGCTGCCCTTCTTGTTGCTGATCGCCATCAGCACGATGCCGCGGCAGCGGGCCTGGATGTTCTCCTCGGTCACGTCGGCGGGATAACCGGCGAGCGCCGGGGCCAGCATGCTCAGGAAGGCGTTGAACGCCGGCTCGATGGGGATGACGCTCGCCGCCACGCCGAGACTGCGTGCCTGCGCCAAGGCATCCTCGATGCTCATCTCCGCCGTGTAGCGCGAGGGCATGAGCACCACCTCGACCCGCTCCGGGCCGAGTGCGTCGGCGGCGATCGCGAGCGTCAGCGCCGAGTCGATGCCGCCCGAGAGCCCGAGCACCGCCCCGCGAAAGCCGTTCTTGCGCACGTAGTCGCGCACCCCGAGGACGAGCGTGCGGTAGACCTCCTCCTCTTGGCCCGGCACCTCGACGACCTCGCCCGGCAGGGGCCTCGGCGGTCGCTCGCTCAGATCCAAGTCGACCGCGACCAGGGCCTCCTCGCAGAACGGCGCCCGGCAGACCAGACCGCCGGCCGCATCGACCGCGAATGAGCCGCCGTCGAACACCAGCTCGTCCTGGCCGCCGACCAGGTTGCAGTACAGGATCGGGAGGCCGTGCTCGCGGGCGCGCAGCGCCACCAGCGCCTCGCGCTCCGGGGCCTTGCCCATGTGGAAGGGCGAGGCGTTGAGGTTGATCAGCAGCTCCGCCCCCGCCTCCGCGGCAAGGCGAGTGGGGCCCTCCTCCCAGATGTCCTCGCACACCGAGAGCCCGAGCCGCACCCCTTTGAAGTCGATCACACCGGGGTCGGCACCGGCGCGGAAATAGCGTTTCTCGTCGAACACCCCGTAGTTAGGGAGCTGCTGCTTGGCGTACTCGGCGACCAGCTCGCCGTCGACAATCAGTCCGGCGACGTTGAAGAGCCCGCCCATCGCCGCCTTGGGATAGCCGAGCACCAGGGCGCAGCGGAGGCGCTCCCGGCACAGGTCCGCGAGCGCCGCCTCGACCCGCTGCAGCAGCTCGGGACGCAGCAGCAGGTCCTCGGGCGGATAGCCGGTCAGCGTGAGCTCCGGGAAGATCACCAGGTCCGCGCCCAAGCGATCCTGCGCCTCCCGCGCCGCCGCGAGCACCCGGTCGCGGTTGCCCGCGACGTCGCCGACCAGCAGGTTCAGTTGCGCGATGACGATCCGCAGGCCCATGACATCATCCCGAACGGCTCAAACAACGAGCGGCAAGTCAAGGCTTACACCCTCGGTCACCCGGCCAGCAGCTCCGCCATGCGCGAGCCCATCTCGGCCGGTGAGCGGACGGTGACCACCCCGGCCCGCTCCAGCGCCGCGTACTTGCCCTCCGCGGTCCCCTTGCCGCCGGTGATGATGGCCCCGGCGTGGCCCATGCGCTTGCCGCTCGGGGCGGTGACGCCGGCGATGTAGGCGACCACGGGCTTGGACATGTGCGCCTGGATGTACTCGGCCGCGGCCTCCTCCGCACCGCCGCCGATCTCCCCGACCAGGATGACCCCATCGGTCTCCGGGTCCTGCTCGAAGCGCTCCAGGCAGGCGACGAAGTCGAGCCCCTGGATCGGGTCCCCGCCGATGCCGATGCAGGTACTCTGGCCGAGCCCGGCGTTGGTGGTCTGGAACACCGCCTCGTAGGTGAGCGTCCCCGAGCGCGAGACGATCCCGACCCGCCCCGGCGTGTGGATGTTGCCGGGCATGATGCCGATCTTGCACTCCCCCGGCGTGATGATCCCCGGGCAGTTGGGGCCGATCAGGACCGACTCGCTCCCCGCAAGCGCCGCCTTGACCCGCAGCATGTCGAGCACGGGGATGCCCTCGGTGATGCAGACGATCACCCGGATGCCGGCGTCCGCCGCCTCCAGCACGGCATCGCCCGCGAAGGCCGCGGGGACATAGATCATGGTCGCGTCGGCGCCGGTCGCGCGCACCGCGTCGTGCACGGTGTCGAACACGGGCCGGTCGAGGTGGGTCTGACCGCCCTTGCCGGGCGTCACCCCGCCGACCAGGTTGGTCCCGTAGGCGATCGCCTGCCTTGTCGACCAATACGCTCATCTCTGACCCCCTAGGGCGGCGGCGACCACCTTGTCGGCCGCCTCGCGCAGGCTCGCCGCGGTCTCGATCGGCAACCGGCTCTCGGCCAGCATCGCGAGCCCCGCGGCGGCGTTGGTCCCCTCCAGCCGCACCACCACCGGCACGCCGACGTGCACCTCGCGCACGGCCGCGATGATCCCCTCGGCGATCAGGTCGCAGCGGACGATGCCGCCGAAGATGTTGACCAGAACGGCCGAGACCTTGGGGTCGGAGAGAATGAGCTTGAAGGCCTCGGCGACGCGCGCGGCGGTGGTGCCGCCGCCGACGTCGAGGAAGTTGGCCGGGGCCCCGCCGTGGAGCTTGACCAGGTCCATGGTCGCCATCGCGAGCCCGGCGCCATTGACCATGCAGCCGATGTTGCCGTCGAGGCTGATGTAGCTCAGCTCATGGGCGCGCGCCTCGGACTCGCGCGGGTCCTCCTGAGCGAGGTCACGGAGCGCCGCCAGCTCCGGGTGCCGAGAGAGGGCGTTGTCGTCGAGGTTGATCTTGGCGTCGAGCGCGAGCAGCTCGCCGGCCTCGGTCACCACCAGGGGATTGACCTCCACCAGGCTTGCGTCGCACTCGCTGAAGAGCCGGTAGAGGCGCTCCATGAGCCCGGCCAGGGCCTTGATCTGCCCCCCTTGGAGCCCGAGCCCGAAGCCGAGCCGCCGGCACTGCCAGGGCTGGAGCCCCGCAGCGGGATCGACATGGGTCACCAGGATGCGCTCCGGCGTCGCTGCGGCCACCTGCTCGATGTCCATGCCGCCGTCGGAGGAGGCCATGAAGGCGACCCGCCGCGCCGCGCGGTCGACCAGCACGCCGAGATAGAGCTCGCGGGCGATCGCAGTCGGCGACTCGACGAGCACCCGGTCGACGGGCAGCCCCTCGGGCCCACTCTGGTGCGTGACCAGTCGGCTGCCGAGCAAGCGGGCCGCCGCAGACTGCACCTGCTCGGGGCTGTCCACCAGCACCACCCCGCCGGCCTTGCCGCGGCCACCGGCATGCACCTGGGCCTTCACCACCCAGCGTGTACCGCCCAGCTCGGCCGCGGCGCGATGGGCCTCCTGCGGCGAGGCGGCAGTGCAGCCGCGCGGGATCGGGATCTGGTGGCGCTCGAACAGCCCCTTGGCCTGATATTCGTGCAGATTCATTGAGGACCCGCCGCCCCTCGGTTGGGTGTTGACCAGTGAGACGCCACGAGATTGGGCAAGCGATGTCCAATCGCGAACCGCGGCCCGTGCCGACCCGACGCGGAGACGTCTGCCCCTGCTCCCCCGCCAGAGCGCGGGAGCCAGAACAACCCCGACGTCCCGATCGCGGCTGCGAGCCGCTGCCACCGGACCCGGTGCGCGGGTATTCTTGACCAACTGGTTTCAGCTTGGCAAAGCCGCGTGCAGCACACCCCAGGAGCGCCCATAGCGCCAGCAACGCCGGCCTCGGAGACCGCCCTCGCGGCCGCCGGGCACGAGTCCTACCCGACCTGGCGGGCGCTCACCTGGTTTACCGCCTTCCGCCTGCTGATCGCGTTCGGTCTGGTGCTCTTGTTCGTCCCCGCCCTCGGCAGCGCCTGGCGCGCCCCCGGCGCGCTGCCGGCCACCGGCATGCTGGCGCTGGGGTACACCGCATTGGTGCTCCTCGGGGCGGTCGGCAGCGGCCTGCGCTGGCCCGGTAAGGCCGAGCAGGTGCAGCTCGCAGTCTTCGTCGACATCGTCGCCATCACCCTGATCATGCACCATGCCGGGGGACTGGCGACCGGCCTGGGGCTGCTGCTCGCGATCGCGGTCGCGGCCGCGGCGCTCATGATGGAGGGCCGGCTCTCGCTGCTGTTCGCCTCGCTGGCGGCGCTCGCGGTGCTGGTGGAGCAGGTCTTCATCCAGCTCCACGGCGGCCCCGGCTCGGGGAGCCTGACGACCGCCGGACTGCTGGGCCTGACCTTCTTCGCCGTGGCCCTCCTCGGCCACGTCCTCTACCGCCGCGTCCAGGCGGCCGAGCAGCTCGCGGCCCGGCGCCAGGTGGATGTCGCCGACCTGTCCAAGCTCAACGAGTTCGTCATCCAGCTCCTCGGGACGGGGGTCTTGGTGGTGGACGGGGAGCGGCGCGTCCGGCTGCTCAACAACGCCGCCCGCCACTTGCTCGACGTCCCAACGGCGGGGGCTGGCGCCCAACTCCGGCAGATCACCCCGGAGCTCGCCGCCTGGCTCGCGCAGCACGCCCCGGCGCGTATGGCCCGCGACGAGAACCTGGTCCTTCACGGTACGGAGATCCGTGTGAGTCTGCACCTGCTCGGCCCCTATCGCAGCTCCGGCGCCCTGCTCTTCCTGCGCGATCAGCGGGAGGTCGCCCGCGCGGCCCAGCAGATCAAGCTCGCCTCACTCGGGCGGCTCACCGCCAGCATCGCCCACAACATCCGCAACCCGCTGAGCGCAGTCGGCCATGCCGGGCAGTTGCTGGGCGAGTCCCCGGCGCTCGGCGCAGAGGACATCCACCTGCTGGAGATCATCCGCCGCAACACCCGGCGCATCGACGAGATCATCGAGAGCGTGCTCCAGCTCTCGCGGCGCGACCGCGGCACGCCGGAGCCGATCGACCCCGCGGCCTGGCTCCCCGAGCTCGCCGCCGAGATCCGCCAAGCGCAGGGCCTGGCGCCGGAGACCCTGGCGGCTCAGGTCGCCGCGGGCACCCCGGCGCTCACCGCCGACCCGCGCCATCTGCACCAGATCCTCTCCAACCTGTGCGACAACGCCATCAAGCACGGCGCGCCCGCGGACGGGCCGCGGCGCATCGAGCTGCGTGCGCGGCCGGACCCCGCCGGCGGCGCACTCGTCGAGGTGATCGACAACGGACCCGGTATCGCAGCGGAGACCGCGCGGGAGATCTTCACCCCGTTCTTCACCACCAGCCCCAGCGGGACCGGGCTGGGCCTCTACATCGCCCGCGAGCTCTGCGAGATCAACGGGATCGGGCTCGAGCACCGGGCCGAGGTCGGCCCCGGGGCCTGCTTCCGCCTGAGCTTCCCCGGTGCGTGAAGCCCTGGCGTGCGATCTGGTAGGCTTGCGCGCATTCGACCGACGAGAACGCGTGCGCAAGCGCCCGCCCGGGGGACCACAAGGGACATGATCAAGGGCCGCGCCCTGGTCGTCGACGACGAGGCCGACATCCTCGACCTCATCCGCATCACCCTGGGCCGCATGGGGCTCGACTGCACCTGCGCGGGAGACCTGGCCGAGGCGCGCCGCCTGCTGGCCAGCCGGCCGTTCGATCTCTGCCTCACCGACATGCGCTTGCCCGACGGCAGCGGCATCGACCTGGTGCGCGAGATCGGCGAGACCCGCCCGCACCTCCCGGTCGCCATGATCACCGCCCACGGCAACATGGAGTCCGCGGTCGCGGCGATGAAGGCCGGCGCCTTTGACTTCGTCGCCAAGCCGTTGGATCTTCAGGTCCTGCGCCGGCTCGTGGAGTCGGCGTTACGCCTCGGCCCCAGCGCCGAGCGCCCGGCGGAGGGCGCGAGCGACGAGCGCTCCAGGGTCCTCGGCGACTCCCCCCCCATGCAGACCCTGCGCCGCATGATCGCCAAGCTCGCCCGCAACCAGGCCCCGGTCTTCATCACCGGCGAGAGCGGCACGGGCAAGGAGCTCGCCGCGCGTCTCATCCACAGCCTGGGGCCGCGCGCCGGGCGCCCCTTCGTCCCGGTCAACTGCGGGGCCATCCCGCACGACCTGGTCGAGAGCGAGCTCTTCGGCCACCGCAAGGGGGCCTTCACCGGCGCGGTGGGCGACAAGGAAGGGCTGTTCCAGGCGGCCGACGGCGGCACCCTGTTCCTCGACGAGATCGCCGACCTGCCGCTCGGGATGCAGGTCAAGCTCCTGCGCGCCATCCAGGAGCGCGCCGTGCGCCCGGTCGGCGCGCACGCCGAGCAGGCGGTGGACGTGCGCATCCTCTCGGCCTCGCATCGCGACCTCGCGCAGGTCGTCGCCGACGGCAAGTTCCGCCAAGACCTCTTCTACCGCATCAACGTCATCACCCTGGCCGTGCCGCCGCTACGCGAGCGCACGGAGGACATCGCCCAGCTCGCCGCGCACATCCTCGCCCGACTGGCCGAGCGCGAGGGCGCCCCGCCCCGCGCCCTGACCCCGGAGGCGCTCGACGCGCTGCGCCGCTATCCCTTCCCCGGCAACGTGCGCGAGCTTGAGAACCTTTTGGAGCGCGCCTGCGCCCTGTGCGACGGCCAGCACATCGGCGCCGAGGACCTCTACCTCCCGGCCAACGGCGCGTCGCCCGCCGCACCCCATCCCACCGACGCCCCGCTGCCGCTGGCGGATTACCTCCAGGAAGTCGAGCGCCGCGCCATCCTCGCGGCCATCGGCACGGCTGGCTCCGATCTCGACACGGCCGCCCGCGAGCTCGGCATCAGCCCGCGCTCCCTGCGCTACCGCATGAGCCAGCTCGGCATCCCTTCTGACCCCCAAGCCCCAGCTCGGTAGGATGGGGTGACGAAGGAACCGCATCGGTCGCGATTCGGCCCATGGCTTCCGCGTAGGAGCAAGTGCCGACGCCCCCGCGTCGCGTGAGTCCAACACCCCATGAGCCACGACCAGAGCTTCAAGAACCTCATCCTCGACTACCCGCATCAGGCCCTTGCCTTCTTCGCCGAGGCCGAGGCCCTCGACCTCCCGCGGGAGGTACGGATCACCCCGATTCGACAAGAGCAGCTCCAAGAGCGCCTCGGGGAACGATTCCGCGAGCTCGACGTCCCCCTCCTGGTGGAATGGCCCAACGGCGAGCGCGCGGCGCTCCTGTTCGTC
>JALOTB010000067.1:0-957 GCA_025458165.1 Chromatiaceae bacterium
GGCCTGGCGCTGCGGATCGGCCGCTTGGGCGAGTAGGCCGACGTATTCGCTGGCATGGAAGAAGTCGATCAGTTGGCGATCCGTGTGCGGCTCGAGGAAACGCCAGTTGCTCGCCGCTCCATCGGCAATCCCGAGCTAGAGCGCCTCGGGAAAGCGCTGCTTGGCGCGCCGGATCTCGCGCTCCATGCGCTGCAGGAACGCCGGCTTGCCGTACTCGGGCGCGGCGGCGAGGTAGAGGTTGTGCTGGCGTTCGCCCTCATGGTCGTAGAACGAGAGCGTCCCGACCATGGCTTCGCGCCAGCCCGCACTGTCGGCCATCGGGATCATGGCCCCGTCGAGGTTGATGACCACGGTCGTGATGGGGCGCTCAAGTGCCGGCATCGCGTACTCCCAGTCCTCTTCCTTGGCCTGGGCGATGGTGCCGACCCACTCGGCCACAGGCTGAATGTAGGAGGTGGCGACGCTGCGACCGTGGTTCTGCGCGAGATCGGTCGGCACCGCACGCACGTTGAGCTGCGCGTACTTGTGGCTGAGCTGGCTGGCAAAGCGCGAGGTCCCCGCGCACGCTCCGCGCTTGGTGCTCGAGCGGGCAGTCGATGCGCCCGGCGCGCGAGGTTTGATAAGACGTAGCGCTCGACCAGAACCTCGCCGTAGGGGGTCTGGTACGCCTTGGGGTCGCGCCCGCGTGCGGTCAGCTTGATCTCGCCGACCCGGATCGCGCTTCCATCGGTGTCGAAGCGCTTGAGCGCCTCCTCGGTGGCGCAGCGACCAACGGCGTTGCTGGCCTCTTGGATCACCCCTTCCATCTCCAGCAAGCTGCCACTGAGCGGTACCGTCACCTCAACCGTCACCTCCTCGCCGGACCTCCTGACCACCGCCGCCATCGCAAAACCTTTTTCTGACCCTACAGAAGGTTACAAGATACTCCTCAACGTCACATCATGTCGAGGCCGGCGC
>JALOTB010000067.1:962-44166 GCA_025458165.1 Chromatiaceae bacterium
CCCCCCCCCCCCCCCCCCCCCCCGCCAACATCTAGAAACGACCCGATACCCCGCCGGATTTCAGTTGCCGCCGAGGGGCTGGGCGGTTCTCCCTTCAAAAAAACCCTGCTGAATATAATGGAGCATAGCCGCCTCGAGATCCGTCCCGAAAGCGGCCACGAGGTCAGGGTAATTGGCAAGATACTGAGCGGCATCGAAGAGGAGCTCGTCGGTTCTTCCTTCGAAGAACCCCTGCTTAATATAATGCAGCGTAGCCGCCTCGAAATCCGTCCCGAAAGCGGCCACGAGGTCGGGGTAATTGGCGAGATACTGAACGATATCGAATGCGCCGATTGCCCGCCCTTCGATGCGACCGGATCCTGTATAATGCAGTGCACCGACCTCGTGCGTGGGATTGGTTCTGAAGGCATCGATCAGATCGGCGTAAGATGCGATGTATTCGAGTCCGTTGAACACTTCGGTCGAGACGGGCGTGTTCATGTCTTCCCATAGCTCCTCAGCGGTGATCGCCCGACGGTAGACGCGGACGTCGTCCATGATTCCCTCGAAGTGTTGTCCGGCCGCAGTCAGGCCGCCCAGGGTCAGCGGCCCGCCCGTTTTCAGGATCGTCGCCGAGTGCGGCTGGGCCGCGACTTCAACCCCATTGAGGTACAGTCGGAGCATTTCCCCATCGAAAGTGGCCGCAAGATGGTTCCATTGAAACGGCTCCAGTGGCCGGCCTCCGAACACCTCCAACCGTTGCCCATCGGCCCCCTCTATGGCCGACGAAGGGCCGTTGTAACCGGCGTGGGCCGCGAGGTAGTAGGCTGGTTGTTCCGGTTCGGCAGGCCGTTCCTTCGCAATGATGGCCTGCCGACCTGCTATAAGATTGGTTGGGTACAACCAAGCTCCCACCGTCATCTCCGTCGTCAGATCCAAGGATGTCGCGGGATTCAGGATGACGCGATCGTCTACGCCGTCAAACCAGAGTCCCCCACCAAACCGCCCACCATCGATGCGGAGAGCCCCTGAAATCGAGCCGAGATTGCCCCTGCCAGAGGCATCCAAGGCCAATGCTCCGCTGACTTCCTCGAAGCCGAAGGCGGCAACCAGTCCCGTGTCGACTTCGTTTGAGAAGTCGCTTTCAATGGTCCGCGTCGTATCGTAGGCGGTAACTGCGAAGTAGTAGATGACTCCGTCCTCGAGATCTAATACCGTGTAACGCGTTTGGTTTCCGACGTCCACCACAGTCGTGTACTGACCACGGCCCAGTCCGTAGTAGAGGAGGTAACCACCCACGTTGGGCGACGCGCTGGGATTCCAAGCGAGGGTGACCGCTTGGGCCATAGTACTCCCCACGGTTAGCGGAACAGCGATCACCGCGCGGAAGACGAAACGTCTGAGGAGTAAAGGCCCAACGCGAAGGTCAGCGCCTAACGGGTCGATACCACCCAGATACGCGAATCCGGGCAGGAACCGCCGGAGTAAATGAGGCCATTTTCTTGGCATTCCCCACCTCATTAATGAAGTTAAGTGCTGAGCTATCTGGGTGACGCCCGTCGACACAACCACAATCTACATCTTGATGTTCTAGTCCGGCACGCGAAAGTCAAGGGGTTTAAAGGTTTGCCGTTTCGTCCGAGCATTCGATAGTCGGAGATGCCGAAACCGGACCGTTTTGCCCCTCGCAAGATTTGGCAGCCGGAACCGAGATCGTTACCGTTCAGGTACTCCATGCATAACAGCGAGGTAGGCGCGTAACCTTGCGCTATGCCTGAGCAGAACTTGCCGTTGCGCCCGAGGCCCCGGAGGCGCAAGTTGCAGGGCTGCGCGCTCGGGTGGCAGATCAAGAGGCAGATTGCCGAGTTGCTGGCACGCATCCAGGTGCTGGAGGCGCGCCTGGCCAAGGATAGCCACAACTTGAGCAAGCCACACGCCTCAGACCCGCCCTTCAAGCAGCCGCCGCCCCGCTCGCTGTGCCAGTCCAAGGGGCGCAAGCGCGGTGGGCAGAAGGGCCATCCCGGCGCCACCCGGGCGCTGGTCCACGATCCCCAGCACACCGTCGTTGTTCCGCTCGCCGGTCGCTGCGCCTGCGGGCGTGGCCTGTCGGGCATCGCCGTTGAGAAATTGCCCGAACGTCGCCAGGTCCCCGATCTGGTGGTTCGCCGCGCGGTCACCGAGTATCGCACCGGGGCGGGCGTATGCGCCTGCGGCCAGCGGCATCGCAGTGCCTTCCCCGACGGAGTCGATGCGCCAGTGCAGTGCGGACCAGGGCTCGCGGCCTTGGCGGTGTGCCTCACCCACGAGCAGCACCTGCCCTATCAGCGCACGGCCGAGCTGTTCCAAGCGCTGGCCGGCATCGCTCTCTCGCCGGCGACGCTCTCTGCAATGGGGCGCGAGGCCGCGGCGCGTCTCACCGCACCGGTGGCGGCGCTCGGCCAGGCGCTCCTCGAGCAAGCGGTGGCACATGCCGATGAAACCGGGCTGCGCGTCGGCGGGGCCCTGGCGTGGCTGCACGTGCTGTGCAGCGCGACCCTGACTTTCTACGCCGTGCATGCCAAGCGCGGACGCGAGGCGCTCGCCGCCTTCCGCGGCATCCTGGTCCACGACCACTGGTCGGCCTACGCCTCCTATCCCTGCCAACTTGCCTTGTGCCCCGCCCACCACCTGCGCGAGCTGATCGCAGTGGCCGAGACCTCCCCCCGGCGGGCCTGGCCAACCGCGTTGATCGCCCTGCTGTGCGAGGCCAATGACGCCGCCAGCATGGCCCGCGCCGCCGGCTTCAACGCGCTGCTCGCCGCGGGCGCCCCGCCCGCTGCCACCCCTCGCCGCCACGCGCCCCCCGGTCGTCGACAGCGGGTCAAGCATTCCCCGGCCTATAACCTGATCAGCCGCCTGCACGAGCACCGCGATGAGGTCCTGCGCTTCCTCACCGATCTCACTGTCCCGTTTGATAATAACCAGGCCGAACGCGACATCCGCAGACGTAAGCTCAAGCAGAAGGTGTCCGGCGGCTTTCGTTGCGAGGACGGAGCGCACGCCTTCGCCATCATCCGCTCCTGCCTCTCCACCCTGCGCAAGCCGTCCATCGACACCTATCAAGCATTGGTTCTGACCTTCCAGGGCAACCAACCGATGCCGCGCCTCGCGTAGATTCACTGGCCGACCTGAACAGTTGCCAGTTAGCTTGACCCGCCATGTTGCAGGAGAGGGCCTTTCGGCTGTCAGGTATCGCCACGAGTCGTGGTTAAATCCCAACGAGTCGGTACGGGTCATTCTGGCGTCGTACCGTTGGACAAAGCGAGCGACAATGCAGGCACCCTGAGCGTCGGGGCCTGGTTGTGCAGGTGTTTCTAATGCCTCAATCGGTCCTTCTGTCTCGGACACCGACCCGCCCATCGCGGTGTTGCGCGTGATGATCTGAGCGTCGCCGAGCCTCGGAGTGACGGTCATTCGGCGAGGTCGGGGTCTGCGGTCCCCAAGGCGGAGGCGGCTCATTCCCTGCCCGCACCCGGCCCGGTGACCGGGACGAAGCGCACCGGGAGGATGTTGCGCCGCTCGAGGGTCCCCTCCGGGGTCTTGACCAGGACGACAAGCTGCTGGGTCCAGCCGGTCTCGCCGATCGGCATGACCAGCCGTCCGCCGATCTTTAACTGATCGACCAAGGGCTGCGGGACGTGATCAAGCGCGGCGGTGACGACCACGGCATCGAAGGGGGCGGCCTCGGGCCAGCCGAGGTAGCCGTCGCCGGCGCGGACATGGACCCGCTCGTAGCCCAGCTCGGCCAGGATCTCCGCCGCACGCTCGGCGAGCTCGGTGACGATCTCCACCGAGTAGACCTCCACCCCCATCTGGGCGAGGACCGCGGCCTGGTAGCCCGAGCCGGTGCCGAGCTCGTAGACCTTGTCGCCGGCCTTGACCTCCAGCAGGTGGGTCATGATCGCGACGACGAAGGGTTGCGAGATCGTCTGCCCGCGCCCGATCGGCAGGGGGTGGTTGCCGTAGGCCTCGAGGCGCAGAATCGGGGGCACGAAGGCGTGCCGCGGGGTGCGCCGCAGGGCGTCGATGACGGCGGGATCGAGCTGGTCGAAGCCGAGCTCGTCGCGGAGCTCCGCCACCTGGGCCTGGACCTCGCGGATCAGCGCCTCACGCTGCGCGGTATAGTGCGGCTCCTCCTGGGCGCAGGCGGCGGGGGTGACGATCAGGGCGGCGAGGGCGGGTAGGGCGTGCATCAGTCTGGTGTGCCGGCGGCGGCTGCGGATGGGCTCGCTCATAGCGTTTTCTCAAGGCGTTCTCATGCCGGTCTCGGCATCCTTGACTTTCAGTATAGAGCCGTCTGCCGACCTCCTCGCCGGGGTGGGAGGCGGATAGGGTGCTCGCGGGCGGTGTGAGAGCCGCCCTGTCGTCCGTATCCGTCAGGTTGGAGCCGTCCCATGACCCGAGGCCACCGGATGCCCCTCTTGCGCGAGCACCGAGCGCCATCTCTGGCCCTTTTGCTGATCCTCCCCTGGCTTATCCTCGCCGGTGCGTCCCGCGCCGCCGAGCCCGACTGGGTGGGCACCGCGGCCGATGGCGGCGCCCAGGTCAATCTCTGGTTCTTCTGGTCCCAGCGCTGCCCCCATTGCCGCGAGGCGCTCCCGTTCATCGAGCGGCTCCAGCACGAGCAGCCGTGGATACAGGTCCGCTCACACGAGCTGACCAGTGACCGTGCGAGTGTGGCGCTCTACGTGGCGATGGCCGAGTCGCTCGGACAGGAGGCCCGCTCGGTGCCCGCCTTCTTCGTCTGCGGTCGGATGCTCACCGGGTACGACTCGTCCCAGGGGACGGGGCGCCAGATCCTGCAGCTCGCCGAGCTGTGCCGGCGTCTGGCGCCCGAGCACCCGGGCGCGCCGCGGTCCGCCGCGGTGCCGCAGACGAATGGCGAGTCGCTGCGCCTGCCGGTGCTCGGCGCGGTCGACCCCAAGGCGATCTCGCTGCCGGTCTTCACCCTGGTCATCGCGGGGCTCGACGCCTTCAATCCCTGCGCCTTCTTCGTCCTGCTGTTCCTGTTGAGCCTGATGGTCCATGCCCGCAGCCGCCCGCGGATGCTGGTGATCGGGGGGACCTTCGTGGTCTTCTCGGGGCTGACCTATTTCTTGTTCATGGCCGCTTGGCTGAACCTGTTCCTGGTGGTCGGCGGGGCGCCGGTCGTGACGCTGATCGCGGGGCTGGTGGCGGTGCTGATCGGGCTCCTCAACGCCAAGGAGTGGTTCTTTTTCCACCAGGGGCCGAGCCTGTCGATCCCGGAGACGGCCAAGCCGGGACTCTTTCGGCGCATGCGCGGGCTGCTCGCCGCGGACAACATGACCACCATGCTGGCCGGCACCGTCACGCTCGCCGCCGCCGCCAACAGCTACGAGCTGCTGTGCACGGCGGGGTTTCCCATGGTCTACACGCGTGTGCTGACCCTCAATGAGTTGGACGGCGCGGGCTACTACGCCTTTCTGGCGCTCTACAATCTGATCTACGTGCTCCCGCTGCTGGCCATCGTTCTCGTCTTCACGGCCACCCTGGGGGCGCGCAAGTTGACCGAGCGCCAGGGGCGCACGCTCAAGCTCCTCTCCGGCCTGATGATGCTCGGGCTGGGGCTGGTGATGCTCTTCGCCCCGGACCTCCTCGATCGCCTTTGGGTGGGCGGCGCCCTGCTCGCCGGGGCGCTCGCGCTCACCGGGCTCCTGAGCTGGGTCGATCGGCGTCGCTCGCTCGTCTGAGCGGGCGGCTCAGCGCTTGAAGAGGTCCTCGGCGGCTCGGCGCAGGTCGTCGAGTGCGGGTGCGCCGGCGGCCGACGCTTTGGGCCTGCCCGGCTCGAAGTAGTCGCAGAAGTTCGCGCGCAGCTTGTCGACCACTCGCTCCGCCATCGGCTCGAAGCAGTCGTTCCGCCGCCCGGGCAGGTAGTGGCGGCAGTTGCGGCAGACGTGGGTCTGCTTTCCGCACCCCGGACAGGTCCCCTCGCGCGCATAGTCCGCGGCCGTCAGTCCGTGCCCGCAGCTCCAGCAGGTCCCGCGGATTTCCACGCTCATCGCCTCTGCTCCGGGCGCCCATGGCGCCGTGCCAGTGGAAGGTCCGTAGATGAACGCAGATACGCGGGCGGCAGGCAAGGGCGGAGGGCCCCCGCTCCAGCCGAAGGGCCGTTTGACATACGTCAAGGTCGGTTAACGTGCCGGATACGTAGCTTTGCACTGCCGCGAAACAGCTTTTCCCGCAACCCCGCACGGGCAGGAGGACTTCGGATGACGACAACCAAGATGAGGCGCACCGGCATCGGCATCGCCCTTTCCACGCTCGCGATCGCCGTCGGTATGGCGATCGCCGACACCCGCACCACGCCGACCGACACCGAGATGGCCTACCAGGCCGCGCCGAGTGCGGTCGATCCGGCGAGCACCAAGGACATGATCACCGGCGAGGGCCCGGCGATGACCAAGGAGGAGTTCGAGCAGGGCAAGGAGATCTTCTTCCAGCGCTGCGCCGGCTGCCACGGCGTGCTGCGCAAGGGTGCCACCGGCAAGCCACTCACCACCGATCGTACCCGGCCGCTGGGCACTCCCTACCTCAAGGCGATGATCACTTACGGCTCACCCGCCGGCATGCCCAACTGGGGTACCTCCGGGGATCTGACGGAGCAGCAGATCGACCTCATGGCGCGCTATCTGCAGCACGAGCCGCCGCTGCCTCCCGAGTTCGGCATGAAGGAGATGAAGGAGACCTGGAAGGTCCTGGTGCCGCCGGAGCAGCGCCCGACCAAACAGATGAACAGCCTCAATCTCGACAATCTGTTCTCGGTGACGCTGCGCGACGCCGGGCAGATCGCCCTGATCGATGGGGACAGTAAAGAGATCGTCGCCATCATTCCCACCGGCTATGCGGTGCACATCTCCCGCCTGTCCGCCTCCGGGCGCTATCTCTTCGTCATCGGCCGCGACGCACGAATTAACCTCATCGACCTCTGGATGGAGACCCCGGCCACGGTCGCCGAGATGAAGGTCGGGCTCGAGGCGCGCTCGGTCGAGACCTCCAAGTTCAAGGGCTCCGAGGACAAATACGCGATCGCCGGGACCTACTGGCCGCCCCAGTACGTGATCATGAACGGCGACACCCTGGAGCCGCTCAAAATCGTCTCCACCCGTGGGATGACGGTCGACACCCAGGAGTACCACCCGGAGCCCCGCGTCGCGGCGATCGTCGCCTCGCACAAGCACCCGGAGTTCATCGTCAACGTCAAGGAGACCGGCAAGATCCTCCTCGTCAACTATGAGGATCTGGAAAACCTCAAGGTGACCGAGATCGGCGCGGCGCCCTTCCTGCATGACGGCGGTTGGGATGCGACCCAGCGGTACTTCCTGACCGCCGCCAACCAGTCGAACAAGGTGGCGGTGGTGGATTCGCAGGACCAGCGTCTGGCCGGGCTGGTCGATGTCGGCGCCATCCCGCACCCAGGGCGCGGCGCCAACTTCGTCGACCCCGAGCACGGCCCAGTCTGGGCGACCAGCCATCTCGGCGACTCCTCGGTGGTGCTGATCGGCACCGACCCTGAGGGTCACCCGGACAAGGCGTGGAAGGTGGTCCGCAAGCTGGAAGGGCAGGGCGGCGGCTCGCTGTTCATCAAGACCCATCCCAACTCCAAGCACCTTTACGTGGATACGGCGCTGAACTCGGTCGAGAAGCTGTTCCAGTCGGTCGTGGTGTTCGACATCGACAACCTCGGTGAGAAGTACAAGGTCTTGCCAATCGCCGAGTGGGCGGACCTGGGTGAAGGGCCGAAACGCGTGGTCCAGCCGGAGTACAACAAGGCCGGCGACGAGGTCTGGTTCTCGGTCTGGAACGCGAAGGACAAGAAGTCCGCCCTGGTGGTCCTTGACGACAAGACCCTCAAGGTCAAGCACGTGATCAAGGACGACCGGCTGGTCACCCCGACCGGTAAGTTCAACGTCTACAACACGATCCACGACGTCTATTGACCTAGCGCCGCCCGCCGCCGGCCAGACCGCCGGCGGCGGGCGGACCCGAAGGCGATAGGGCAAGGGGCGGACGCACGGTGTCGGCAGGGGTCTGGTCCTAGACACCGCGAGCGGACGGCTGAGGACCGATGGCAAGGTCGACGGGGCTGGAGTGAGGCTAAGAGGTTGCGCTGCCACAGCGCTTACGTGCTCGCGCATCGCTCAGCACCCCAAGGCCTGCAAGGCTCGGCGAGTCGCCGTCGGGGGCAGTGAGGCAACCCTGAGGGCTAGCGATGGGCACGCAGTTTCCGGCTCGGCGTGTTGCCCTTTCAGATCTTGCGGATGCCATGCGCGACGGGATACGCGTCTTTCGGCAAATCCCAGGCGTCAGCGTCGCGTATGCGGCCGTTTTCACAGTCGTTGGCCTGATCGTGCTCAGCGCCATCGGTGCCTTCGGTCTCTCGCCGTTGGCGTTGCCCCTCGCCGGCGGCTTCATGCTCCTCGGTCCGGTGTTGGTGGCAGGCTATTTCGAGCTCGCCAGCCGGCGCGAGCGCGGACAGCACCCCCGCCTGCGCGATGCCTTCGGGGCCTTTCGGCGCGCCCCGGCCGATCTCTGGATGCTGGCGCTCGTCTGCGCCTTTCTCTTCCTCATCTGGATCACCGACGCCGGGGTTCTCTACAGTTTCACCCTGGCCGGCGCGCACCTTCCATACAGTCTCGACTGGCGGCCGGAGCAGGGGACGGCGGTCCTGGGATTTGTCTTCTGGGGTTCGCTCATGGGCGCGGTGCTTGCGTTCATGATCTACGCCGTGACGGCATTCTCCGTCCCCCTGATCTACGAGCGCCGCAGCGGTGTGGTGCAGGGCGTCGAGGCGGGTGTCCGTGCGGTGTTTGGCAACTTCCTCGTCTGCCTCGCCTGGGGCCTGGTCCTGAGTGGCGTCATCCTGCTCTCCATCCTTCTACTCCCGGTGCTGCTGGTCTCGTTGCCGGTGATGGCCTACGCCAGCTTTGCCCTGTACCGCCGAGTCTTTCCGGCTCTGCCGCCGGGCGACGTACCCGCGGCAGCCTGAGGTCTGGCCGACTCCGTTTAGCAGTCGCCTGCATGACGAACCAAAGCGGGCGGCCTCGGCGCGTGGTACCGCTTCGGCGGGTTGCGGGTCGTTCCTCTGGGGTCCTGCGGTGACCGGCCGTGCTGCGGCACGCGGCAGCGGTACTCGCGACGGCTGGGTTGGCCGGTTTGATGTCAGTCAAGTTCGATCCTCGGCGCTTTGGTTAGGGTAGTTCCAGCCCAGTGTACGGGCCGGCGCAGCGGGCACTGACGCATCGTGCCGGCCCGTGCGACCGAGGCTGCCAAGACCAAGCCGGGCCGGCCGGCCAAGCCCACCATGCCGAGGTCTCCGATGCTCCGACTCCTTCACCTCGTGACGAAGCTAGTCGCCCTCTTCATCTCGGGGCTCGCCGTCCTATCCGCCGTGAGTCTGCTCGTCCTGTCCGCCGCGCCGGCGGCGGCGCGTGCGGAGCCCTCGCCCGAGCGCCAGGCGGAGCTCCGCAACCTGCTGGTGCAGGACTGCGGCTCCTGCCACGGACTCACGCTGGCGGGCGGGCTGGGTCCGCCGATCCGCGCCGAGGACCTGGAGATCAAGCCGGTCGACTACCTCGCCTACACCATCCTCAACGGCCGGCCGGGGACGGCCATGCCCCCTTGGCGGCCCTTCCTTTCGGATGCCGAGGCCGTTTGGTTGGCACAGGTCCTCAAAGCGCCGGCGGACTGACCGAGCGGAAAGATTGGCTCCGTAGATGAACGCGAATGAACGCAAACGGATGCGAGATCAAGTGGCTGGGCTGCGCGTGAATCGTCGCTTTCTCTTATTTGCGGTCGCCGCGACCCTGACACTCCCGCCGCTGGTCGCAGGCGCGGAGCGCGGGACCGGTGATCTCGGCATCGTCGTCGAGCGTGCGGCGGGCAGCGTGCAGGTGATCGAGACGACCGGCAATACGGCGCTCAAGCGCGTGGAGGGGCTGGGCGATCTCTCCCATGCCTCGGCCGTGTTCTCGCGCGACGGCCGCTATGCGTACGTGTTCGGGCGCGACGGCGGTCTGTCCAAGGTCGATCTGCTGACGGCGCGGCTGGTGCAGCGGGTGCAGCAGGGGGGCAACAGCATCGGCGGGGCCATCTCGCAGGACGGCCGGCTGGTCGCGGTCGCCAACTACGAGCCGGGTGGGGTGCGGGTGTTCGATGCCGAGAGCCTGAAGCTGGTGGCCGACATCCCCGCGGAGTACGGCCACGAGGGCAAGACCTCGAAGGTCATCGGGCTGGTCGACGCCCCCGGCAACCGCTTCGTCTTCAGCCTTTGGGACGCGGGAGAGATCTGGGTCGCGGACCTGACCGACCCGGCGCAGGTCAGGATTGAGAAACATCGCAACATCGGGCGCAACCCCTACGATGCCCTGCTCACGCCCGACGGCCGTTACTACATCGCGGGCCTGTTCGGCGAGGACGGCCTTGCCTTGCTCGACCTCTGGCATCCGCAGGCGGGCGTGCGCCGCATCCTTCCCGGTTACGGGCGGGGCGAGGAGCCGCTGCCGGTCTACAAGATGCCGCACCTGGAGGGCTGGGCGGTGGCCGGCGGGCGTGCCTTCCTGCCCGCGATCGGGCGCCGTGAGGTCCTGGTCGTCGACACGACGCGCTGGGAGGAGGTCGGCCGCATCCCGGTCAAGGGCCAGCCGGTGTTCGTGATGGCGCGGCCGGACGGGCGCCAGGTCTGGGTCAACTTCGCCTTCCCGGACAACCAGTGGATCCAGGTCTTCGACACCGAGACCCTCGCCCTGGTGCAGACCCTGGAGCCGGGGCCGGCGATCCTGCACATGGAGTTCGAGCCGCGCGGCGAGGAGGTCTGGGTCTCGGTTCGCGACGCCGACCGCGTCGACGTCTACGACACGGCGCGCTTCGAGCGCCGCGCGAGCCTGCCGGCCGACAAGCCGAGCGGCATCTTCCTCACCGCACGCGCCCACCGCATCGGACTATGAGACCGAACCGCGCCCCATTGCTCCTCGATGAGGTCGACCGGCGACTGCTGAACGACTTCCAACGCGACTTCCCGCTCACCGAGCGGCCCTATGCGGCGGTCGCCGAACGGCTGGGAGTGGACGAGGCGGAGATTCTGCGGCGTCTGGAGCGCCTGAGCAGCGCCGGCGCGGTCAGCCGCGTCGGACCGGTGCTGCGGCCGCAGCGGGTCGGCGCCAGCACCCTGGCCGCCATGGCGGTGCCAGCGGAGCGCCTCGCGGAGGTCGCCGAGCTGGTCAACACCTTCTCGGAGGTCAACCACAACTACGAGCGGGAGCACCGCTTCAATCTCTGGTTCGTGCTCACCGCCGCGGATGAGGAGCGCTTGGCCGAGGTCATCGAAGAGATCGAAGGCCGCACCGGCATCGAGGTGCTCGATCTGCCGATGCTCGCCGAATTCCACATCGACCTGGGGTTTCCGCTGCAATGGACATGAAGACCAACGATTCGCCCGCCATCGCCGACCCCATCGATGCCGCGCTGCTGGCGGCGGTGCAGGGCGGGCTGCCGCTCAGCCCGCGGCCCTATGCGGTGATCGCCGACGCACTCGACCTCGAAGAGTCGGAGGTCCTGGTGCGCCTGGCTCGGCTGACCGACTCCGGCACCATCAAGCGCTTCGGCGTGGTCGTGCGCCATCAGGAGCTCGGCTACTGCGCCAACGCCATGGTCGTCTGGGCCCTGCCGGAGGAGCGCGTCGGCGAGGTCGGACGGCGCCTCGGAAGTCTGCCCTTCGTCACCCTGAGCTACCGGCGCCCGCGCCGCCTGCCCGACTGGCCTTACAACCTATTCACCATGATCCACGGGCGCGACCGCGCGGCCGTCCTGGCGCTGGTGGAAGAGGCCAAGGACCGCTGCGGCCTGCAGGGGGTGGAGTGCGCGGTGCTCTTCAGCGGCCAGCGCTTCAAGCAGCGCGGCGCGCGCTATGTCGCCCCCTCGGTGGATACACCCCCCCTTGGCGTCGCCGGCAGCCGGTGTCCCGGGCCGCGGCTGGCCTTATCGCGATGACGGCGCTGGCCCCGCTGCAAAGGGACTTTCTCAACCGCTTCCAAGGGGATTTCCCGCTGGTCGAGCGCCCCTTCGCGCGCAGCGCCGATCTGCTCGGCACCGACGAGGCGGGCCTGATCGCGCTCGTCCGCGGTCTGCTGGAGGACGGGCACCTCACCCGCTTCGGGCCGCTGTTCGACGCCGAGCGCCTCGGCGGGCGCTTCACCCTGGCCGCCCTGGCGGTGCCGCAGGGGGACTTCGAGCGTGTCGCCGCGACCCTCAACGCCATGCCGGAGGTCGCCCACAACTACCGGCGCGAGCACCCGCTCAACATGTGGTTCGTGCTCGCCGCAGCGAGCGAGCGGGGCCTCGCGGAGGCCGTCATGCGCATCCAGGCGGCGACCGGGATGCCGGTCTACGAATTCCCGAAGCTCAAGGAGTTCCACCTCGGCTTCTGGATCGAGCTCGGCGCCGATGGCTCGGTTGGGCTGCGGCGAGTGGAGCGCGCACCGATCGAGGAGGGGGCGGCCGTCGACGGGCTGAATCGTGCCATTCTGGCCGCTACTCAGGCGGGCCTACCCCTGGTGCCCGAGCCCTATACGGCCGTCGGCGAGCAGGTGGGGGTCTCGGGGGAGGAGGTCATCGGGCGCCTCGCGGGGTTGCTGCGCACCGGTGCGGTCCGCCGCATCGGTGCGGTCCCGAACCACTACCGCCTGGGGCTGCGCGGCAATGGGATGTCGGTGTGGGATGTCCGGGATGAGGAGGCCGAGGCGCTCGGCGAGCGGGTCGGTGCGCTCGACTTCGTGAGCCACTGTTATCTCCGCCCCCGCCGCCCCCCGGTCTGGCCCTACAACCTCTTCGCGATGGTCCACGGGCGGGACCGCGCCGAGGTCGCGGACAAGGCGGCGGTGATCGCCGAGCTGCTCGGCGCCGCTTGCCGACGCCAGGCCGTGCTCTACAGCACGCAAGTGCTCAAGAAGACCGGCCTGCGATGGGCGGCCTGAGACGTGGGAAGATGAGGGTCCACCAGTGAGCTTCGGCGCCGGCCTGTGGGAGCGGCTTGCAGCCGCGACAGGGCGTCTTACAGAGTCGTTACGATGAGCCGCACCGCGTTTGAGACAGCCCCCTGACCATGTTCCGCATCAGCCGCTATCTCCACGCACTGACCAGCGACGCCCCGCGGCGCGAGGCCACCCCGCCCTCGGGTCCGGTGGTGATCTGGAACCTGGTGCGCCGCTGCAACCTGACTTGCAAGCACTGCTACGCGACCTCGGCGGACAAGGACTTCCCCGGCGAGCTTGGCACCGAGCAGGTCTTCGCGGTGATGGACGACCTTTACGCCTACGGCGTGCGGGTGTTGATCCTCTCGGGCGGTGAGCCCCTGATGCGCCCGGACCTGTTTACGATCGCCCGGCGGGCCAAGACCATGGGGTTCTACGTCGGGCTCTCGACCAACGGGACCCTGATCGACCGGACCAGCCTCGGCGAGATCGCCGAGACGCAGTTCGATTACGTCGGCATCAGCCTCGACGGGCTGCGCGAGACCCACGACCGCTTCCGCCGCCGCGCCGGAGCCTTCGATGAGGCCTTGAACGGGATCCGGCTGTGCCGGGATGCCGGGCTCAAGGTCGGGCTGCGCTTCACCCTCACCCAGGACAACGCGGCCGAGCTGCCCGATCTGCTGCGATTGATGGACGAGGAAGGGATCGACAAGTTCTATCTCTCCCACCTCAACTATGCCGGGCGGGGATACAAGAACCGCAGTGACGATGTGCACTACCGCATGACCCGGGCGGCGATGGACCTGTTGTTCGGCCGCTGCTGGGACGACGTGCTGGCGGGCCGGCGCCGCGAGTTTGTCACCGGCAACAACGACGCGGACGGGGCCTATCTCCTGCTCTGGGCCGAGCGCAGCATCCCCCGTCAGGTCCCCCGGCTGCATGCGATGCTGGAGCGCTGGGGCGGAAACGCCTCCGGGGTTAACATCGCCAACATCGATAACGAGGGCCGCGTTCACCCCGACACCATGTGGTGGGACTACAACCTGGGCAGCGTCAAAGACCGGCCTTTCTCCGCCATCTGGGAGGATCGCTCCGACCCTTTGATGGCGGGTCTCAAGCAAAGGCCGAGGCCGCTCACCGGGCGCTGTGCCCAGTGCGCGCATCTCGGGATCTGCGGCGGCAACAGCCGGACCCGCGCCTGGCGCATCACCGGTGACCCCTGGGCCGAGGACCCGGGCTGCTACCTGACCGACGCCGAGATCGGTCTCGCGGCCCCCGCCGCCGGGAGATTAGCCGCCGTCTGACCGTGGGCGGTCGCCGTCCGCTCGACTCACCGCTGTAACCCGATGTCATCGAAACCGCTCCTTGAGCTCATCTGCCCGGCCGGCAGTCTGCCGGCCCTCAAGGCCGCCGTCGACCAGGGCGCCGACGCGGTCTACCTTGGTCTCAAGGACAACACCAACGCGCGCAACTTCGCCGGCCTCAACTTCGACGAGGCGTCGCTCCGCGAGGGTATCCGCTACGCCCAGGCGAAGCGGCGCAAGGTGCTGATGGCGCTCAACACCTACCCGCAGCCGGAGACGCTCGCGCGCTGGCACCGGGCGGTGGACAAGGCCGCCGAGCTGGGGGTCGACGCGGTGATCCTGGCCGATGCCGGACTCATGGCCTACGCGGCCAAGCGCCACCCGGCGCTGCGCCTGCACCTCTCGGTGCAGGGCTCGGCGACCTCCTACGAGGCCATCAACTTCTACCGCGAGCGCTTCGGCATCGAGCGCGCCGTGCTGCCGCGGGTGTTGTCGCTCCCCCAGGTCGAGGACCTGATCCAGGGCACCCAAGTGGAGATCGAGCTGTTTGGCTTCGGCGGACTGTGCGTGATGGTCGAGGGGCGCTGCCTGCTGTCATCCTACGCCTGCGGCGACTCGCCCAACACCTTCGGCGCCTGCTCCCCAGGACATGCAGTGCGCTGGCAGCAGACCCCGGCCGGCATGGAGACCCGGCTCAATGGCGTCCTCATCGACCGCTACGCCGAGCACGAGAAGGCGGGCTACCCGACCTTGTGCAAGGGCCGCTTCGAGGTACGGTGCGAGACCTACTACGCCCTCGAGGAGCCCACGAGCCTCAACAGCATGGCCCTGCTCCCGGAGATGGCGCGCATCGGGGTCGCCGGGATCAAGATCGAGGGCCGCCAACGGAGCCCCGCCTATGTCGCCCAGGTGACCCGGGTGTGGCGCGCCGCCATCGACGCCGTCAAGCGCGCGCCCCAGGCCTTCATCCCCGCGCCGGCCTGGACCGCCGAGCTCGCCCGCCTGTGCGAGGGCAGCATGCACACGCTGGGCGCCTATCACCGCCCGTGGAAATGAGATGAGGCTCGCGCTCGGTCCGCTGCTCTACTACTGGTCGCGCGAGGACACGCTGGCCTTCTACGAGCAGGGGTCGTCCTAGCGAGCCAGACCCTGATCGAGTCGGAGTCGGATCTCAAGGCGCTGCGCCGGCTCGCTGCCGACGGGCGCTTCGCGGTGGAGGCGAACGAATGGGGCGCGGTGCGGCTTTTGTCCGAGGCGGGGCGGACGTTCGTTGCCGGCTCCACGCTCAACGTCTACAACCCGGACACCCTGACCCTGCTCCAACGAGCTCGGCGCCTCGCGCTGGGTGCCGCCCGTCGAGATGCCGGGCGCCATGCTCGCCGCCATGCCGGTGCCCGCGGGGATGCAGACCGAGCTCTTCGCCTACGGCCGGATGCCGCTGGCCCACTCCGCGCGCTGTTTCACCGCCCGTCACTACGACCTGCCCAAGGACGACTGCCAGTTCTGCTGCCTCGATCACCCCGATGGGCTCGTCCTGCGCACGCGCGAGGGGCAGGACTTTCTCGCGATCAACGGGGTCCAGATCCAGTCCGCCAAGGTGCTCAGCCTGGCGCACCGCCTCGGCGAGCTGCGCGAGCGCGGGGTCGACGTGCTGCGCCTCTCGCCCCAGGCCCGGCACACCGAGCGGGTCGTCGCCCTGTTCCGCGGCCTGCTCGATGGCGAGACCCCCCCGGCCGAGGCACAGCACCGACTGGGGCCCTACCTTCCCGCCGAGCCCTGTGACGGCTACTGGCGCGGCGAGGCCGGGATGGATTGGCTCGGCTCCGCCCCCCCAACCTGAGGAGATTGATCGAGTGCGATTGCCCGACTTCCCCCGTCCGCTCGCGCGCCTGCTGGCCGCGCTGCCCCCGTATCCGGCCTCGCTCGCCTTCGCCGCCGGCTCGCGCATCCTCGCCTGGCCCGCTCTGCGGGGCCTCGACTGGTCGCCCGTGCTCGGGCGGCGCTTCTGCCTGTACGTGCGCGACCTGGGGGTTAGGGTCTACTTTTCGCTGCACGAGGACGGCTTCCGGGCCGAGTCGAGCAGCCCCGTCGACGTGACCTTTACCGCCACCGCCGCCGATCTGGCGCGCCTCGCACTGCGCCTGGAGGACCCGGACACCCTGTTCTTCAACCGCCGTCTGCTTATCGAAGGGGACACCAATGTCGGGCTGACGGTGAAGAACCTGCTCGACACGGTAGAGCTGGAGGCGGCGCTGGCGGCCATGCCCGCCGGGCTCGGCAGCGCCGTGATCAATCTCCGGCAGCTCGCGCTGCGCTGACAGCCAAGGGGGCCCGAATCATGCGCCTGTGTTGGAGCCTGACCGTCGTTCTGGCCCTCGCCCTGGCGGGCGCCGTCTATCTCTTTGGCATCCGCGGCTCGGTTGCGCCGGCGAGCGACGGGCGCACCGCGATCCTGCTGGAGCCCGGCGAGCGCGACCTGGTGCTGGCCGAGATGCGCGCCTTCCTCCAGAGCACCCAGGCGATCGTCGCCGCCGCGGCCGCCGGCGAGCTCGCTCCCGCCGTCACCGCGGCGCGCGCGGTCGGTGCCGCGGCGCAGGAGGCGGTCCCGGCGAGCCTGATGGGCAAGCTGCCGCTGGGCTTCAAGACCCTGGGTCTCGACACCCACCAGCGCTTCGACCAGCTCGCCCTCAACGCCGAGGCGATGGACGATCCCGCCCAGACCCTGCAGGAGCTCGCCGAGCTGCTCAACAACTGCGTCGGCTGCCACGCCGCCTTCCGTATCGATGCGGCGAAGAATTAGGGTCCTTCCTCTGCCATCGAGGTCCCATATGAGAGCCTCAATGCTGGCGCCTCTGCTCGCCGCGATGGCCGTCCTCACGGGGCTGGGCGCGGTCTACGCCGAGGCGGAGGAGGGGGTCGACGCGGTCTATCAGCGGCTCTGTGCCCAGTGCCACGGGCCGGACCGGCTCGGCGGAGTCGGGCCGGCCCTGATCCCGCAGACGCTGGGTCGCTTGAAGCCCGCGGAGGCCCAGCGTGCCATCCTGGAGGGCCGCCCGGCGAGTCAGATGCCGGCCTTTGCCGGGCAGGTCGACGAGGCGATGGCCGCTCGCTTGGCCGAGCACGTCTTCGCGCCGCCAGTCGAGGCGCCGGTCTGGCCGGTGGAGAAGATCCTGGCGAGTCATCGGGTCCTGATCGATCCGGCCACGCTGCCGCAACAACCGGTGCACCAGGCCGACCCGCTCAACCTCTTCGTCGTCGTCGAGCTGGGTGACCACCACGCGAGCATTCTCGACGGCGACCGCCTGGAGCCCATCCACCGCTTCCCCACCCACAACGCGCTCCACGGCGGGCCGAAGTTCTCGCCGGATGGGCGCTTCGTCTACTTCGCCTCGCGCAACGGCTGGGTGAGCAAGTTCGACCTCTATAGCCTGCAATCGGTGGCCGAGGTCCGAGCGGGCATCAATACCCGCAATCTCGCCGTGTCGGGCGACGGGCGCTATGTCGCCGTCGCCAACTACCTGCCGCACACCCTGGTGCTCCTCGACGCGAGGGACTTGTCCCCGATCAAGCTGATCCCGGTGGAGGACGGCAAGGGCAACAGCTCACGGGTGAGCGCGGTCTACTCAGCGCCGCCGCGGCAGAGCTTCGTCGCGGCGCTCAAGGACATCCCCGAGGTGTGGGAGATCCTGCACGCGGACGACCCGCCGCCGGTCTACGATGGCCCGATGCACGACTATCGGCTGAACGAGGGCACGGCCGAGGTCAAGGGGCCGTTCCCGGTGCGGCGCATTCGGCTGGAGGACTACCTCGACGACTTCTTCTTCGACCCGTCCTACCGCCTGGTGCTCGGTGCCGCGCGCAACGCGAAGAACGGCCAGGTCGTGCACCTCGACGTGCGGCAGAAGATCGCCGACCTGGAGCTCGACGGCATGCCGCACCTCGGCTCCGGGATCACCTGGGAGTATGAGGGGCGGACCGTGCTCGCGACCCCGCACCTCGACAAGGGCGAGGTGAGCGTGATCGACATGGAGACCTGGCGGACGATCAAGCGCATCCAGACCCTGGGTCCGGGCTTCTTCATGCGCAGCCACGAGGGCACGCCCTACGCCTGGGTCGACGTCTACTTCGGCGAGCACAAGGACGCGGTCCACGTGATCGACAAGCGGACCCTGGAGATCGTTGAGACGCTGCGGCCCTCACCGGGCAAGACCGCCGCCCATGTCGAATTTGACCGGCAGGGGCGGTACGCCCTGGTCAGCGTCTCCGAGCCAGCCCCCGACGGTGCACTGGTGATCTACGACGCGCTGAGTCTGCGCGAGGTCAAGCGCCTGCCGATGAACAAGCCCTCGGGCAAGTACAACGTCCACAATAAGATCACGCGCTCGTCCGGAACCAGCCACTGAGGCGCGCCGCGCCCCGCCGACCCCGGGATTCGTCCTGCGGGCCGGCTTGCACTATACTTCCCAACTAGCTGTTTGTGTTGAGTCGCTGTACGGCCCGCTGGTCGATGACCGATGCGGGTCGGGGGCGGATGCGCCGGCTGGTGCGTGGGGGTGCTCGATGATGATGGGAGATCGGCGGCCGCGGTGGATATGGGCCGTCTCGCTCTTGGGGTTGCTCGGCCTCGGTGGCTGCGCGACCGCGCCGCCCCAGCGACCGCAAGATGCCTGCGCGATCTTTGATGAGAAGCCCAGTTGGTACAAGGCGGCGCGCAAGGCGGAGGCCAAGTGGGGTACGCCGGTTCAGGTGCAGCTCGCCATCATCCGCGCCGAGTCGGGCTTCCGCCACGACGCCAAGCCGCCTCGGGAACGCCTGCTCGGGGTCCCGTTGTGGCGCGCGTCGAGCGCCTACGGCTATCCCCAGGCCAAGGACGAGACCTGGGACTGGTATCGGGACAAGACCGGCAACCGTGGTGCCAGCCGGAGGGATTTTGCCGACGCGGTCGATTTCGTCGGCTGGTACACCGACGTCAGCCAGCGCACGCTGGGCATCTCGAAGTGGGACGCCTACAGCCAGTACCTCGCCTACCACGAGGGTCACGGAGGCTACAAGCGCGGGACGTACAAAGACAAGGCCTGGCTGATGGGCGTGGCGCGCAAGGTCGACTCCTACGCGCGCACCTACGGCGCCCAGCTCGCGAGCTGCCGCAAGGGGTCCTGAAGGCCCCGGTCCCTCAGCCGGCGCCGCCGGGTGGCGCGGGCGCGTCGACCGTGATGTAGCCCCCATAGCCGGGCGTGCTGCCGATGATGCGCACCGGCGTCCCCAGCGTGGTATTGCGGAAGAGCACGGGCGCCAGGCGCTTCGGCAGCCGGATGCACCCGTGGGAAGCCGGGCTGCCGGGTCGGGGGATGGGGCCGGCATGCAGGCCGAGCCCGTCGTAGGTCAGGCGCATGAAGTACGGCATGGAGGCGCCGACGAAGCGACCCCCCGGGGGGATGCGGTCGCGCCCGTAGCGGGCGTCGGAGTTGACCAGCTTGCCGTTGGCGTCGTAGATCTTGCCGTAGAGGTTGGAGCGCTTCGCCGCGATCTTCTCGATGACGGCGAACTCCCCCGTCGGGGTCGGAAAGGTCGCGATCCCCGAGGCGACGGTGCTCCAGCCGACCTCCTCACCCCCGCTGTAGAACCGCGCGATCTGCGCGTCCACGTCGATCTCGATGTGCGAGACCTTGGCGTCCTTGCTGTGCCATTCATAAAGCTGCTTGGGCGCCGGTTTCGGCTGAGGGGCCTCGACCTTGGGCGGCGCCGGTGGCACCTGGGCCTGTGCCGGTGGCGCCGGGGGAGGGGCCGCGGGTCCTCGCAGCGGCGCCTGGGCGCAGCCCGCCAAGAGTGCGAACGCCAGCCACGCGGCATGCGCCGCGGTGCGCCTGCTCAAGCAGCAGTTCCGGATCATGTCGTCGGTCGTCTTTCCTGGCGGCGCGGTCGAGGCCACCTACCTGACAACGATAGACCAACGAGGGGAACCATTTTGCTGGTCGAGTTGGCGAAACGCGACGAAACGGGTCGCGCTCTGCCGGGCCGCGTTGGGCGACCCGGCGGGGAAGGCTCAGCGTGCCGCGGGCGGGGGAGCGGCCGGCGCGGCCCCGGTGATGGGCTCGTCGAAGCAGTGGAAGTGCGGTGAGGTGCCCTCGGTGCTCACGTAGCTAATCAGACAGGTCTTCTGGTTCTGCTGGTCGACCACCTTGCGCACCACCAGGTCGCCTTCCCGCAGGGAGCTGGTCTGTTTCATCCCGCCCTCGTCTGGTGTCCCGCGGCTCTCGTAGCAGGTGAGAGACGGGGAGATGCCGCCGGTGCTCACGTAGCCGATCAGGCAGGTCTCGCGACTGTCGGCATCGACGATGCGGTGGATCTCCAGGTCCCCTTCCCGCAGGTGGCCCCCGCGGACGATGGCGTCGTCGGCCGGCTTGACGCTCCTGTAGCAGGCGATCGAAGGGGCGGTCCCGGGCGTGCTGACGTAGGCGACCAGGCAAGAGACGTCGTTGTCGAAGTCCTTGATCTTGCGCACTACCAGCTTGTCCTCCTTGAAGAACCCCACCTGGTTGATGTTGGTGCGGAAGCTGCCACGGGAGTCGTAGCAGGTGATCATCGAGCTGGTGCCCTGGGTGCGCACGTAGAACGCGAGACAGATCTTGTTGCTCTCAAGATCCGAGATGGTGCGTACGATCAGGTCGCTCTCGCGCAGCTTGCCGGTCTGCACCAGCAGGGTGGACTCGTACTCCGCGGCGAGGGCGAGCAGTGGTACGGCGAGTGAGACGGCAGCGACTAGGCGTTTCATTCGACAACCCCGTTGTGGTGGGAGATAGTGTTATCGGTCGGGGGCGGTGTCCGGTCCGTCGCGGTCGACATGGGGCGGTGCCCCGTGGCCGAGGCCCGCAGCGGCGCTCAACCCTATGGTGCTCTTGGGGATAAGGCGCGCTGCCTGTGGCGGCCGCCGCCGTTCAAAACCCGGCCCCTGAGGTTAGAATAGTACCAGGTTATCCCATAACCCTGAGGAAGCGCTCAAGTGAAACACCCGACGAGAATCTCCCTGGCGGCCTTGGCGGTCGGGATGGGCATGGCGGCAATCGCCTCGCTGGTTCGACAGCGATAACGATCGTTACTACGGTCCAGGCCGCTATGGGTACGGCGGTCCCTACGGCTGGGGTGGTCCCTACGGCTACGGCGGTCCCTACGGCTACGGCGGCCCCTACGGCGGTTGGGGAGGCGGCTACCCGGGTAGCACCATCGTGGTGACGCCGCAGAGCGGTGGAAGCCGCGAGGCACCGCCCCCGCGCTTGCCCGAATAGCCAAAGCTCGCCCCTATTTCGGTGCGCGGTGGCCGCTAGCCCCGCGCACTTGTCGTCCATGACCTGATCCTGTTGCTTGTGCCACCGAGCCGCGTCACCGGAGTTTGGCTCGGTCCTGCCCGGGCGGGTCCTGCCCCGCCTCCGGCCTGATGCATCGATCCCGCACGGCCGGGCCCGATCGCCCGGTGACCCGCGACCTGCGTCCGCTGCTGCGGCTGCTCACCTTCGTCTGGCCCTACCGCTGGCGGGTCCTGGCGGCGGTGCTGGCCCTGCTGGTCGCGGCCGGGGCGGTGCTGGCCATCGGCCAGGTGTTCCGCGCGGTCGTGGATTCCGGGCTGGCCGACGGCTCGACGGCCTCGCTCGACCGCGCCCTGGCGCTCTTCCTCACCGTGGTGGTCGTGCTCGCCGGGTCGATCCTTGCGCGCTCCTATCTCCTCAACTGGCTGGGCGAGCGGGTGGTGGCGGATCTCCGCCGGGCGGTTTTCGACCGGGTGCTGGGGCTGGATGTGGGCTTCTTCGAGGCGACCCGCACCGGGGAGATCATCTCCCGTTTGACGGGCGATACCGCCCTGCTCCAGGTCGTCGTCGGCTCCACGCTGGCGGTGGCGCTGCGCACCAGCCTGCTCCTGATCGGCGGCGTGGCAATGCTGGCCCTGACCAGCCCAACCCTGACCGGCCTGGTTCTGCTCGGGACGCCCGTCGTGGTGATTCCGCTCTGGCTCTTGGGCTACCGCGTGCGCCGCCTCTCACGGGCGAGTCAGGACCGCATCGCCGACGTCGGGGCCTATGCCGATGAGGTCCTGCACGGCATCCGTACCGTGCAGGCCTTTTGCCACCAGGGGGTGGATCGGCACCGCTACGGCGAGCGGGCCGAGGCGGCCTTTGGCGTGGCGCTGCGCCGCAGCCGGATGACCGCGCTGTTGGCGGGTGCAGCGGTGCTGTTCACCTTTGGTGCGGTGGGGATCGTCCTCTGGTTTGGCGGTCGCGAGGTCCTCGCCGGGCGGATGAGCGGCGGGGAGCTCTCGGCCTTCGTCTTCTACGCGGTCCTGGTCGCGAGCTCGGTGGGGACCCTGAGCGAGGTGGTCGGTGACCTGCTGCGCGGGGCGGGCGCGGCGGAGCGCTTGATCGAGCTCCTCGATCGGCGGTCCGCGATCCTCCCCCCGCAGCGACCGATCCTCCTGCCGGCGCCGCCCGAGGGACGGTTGGTGGTCGAGGGTCTGACGTTTGCGTATCCGTCGCATCCGGACGCCCCGGTGCTGGCCGACCTTTCGCTGGCGGTCTCCCCGGGCGAGCGGGTCGCCCTGGTCGGGCCCTCGGGGGCGGGCAAGACGACCCTCTTTCAGCTCCTGCTGCGCTTCTACGACCCCCAACAGGGGCTGATCCGCTTCGATGGGGTCGATCTGCGCGCTCTCGCCCTGGACGATCTCAGGGGTCGGATCGCCATCGTTCCCCAAGACCCGGTGATCTTCGGCGATGACGCCTGGGAGAATATCCGCTACGGACTGGACGTGGACGACACCGCGGTCCGCCGCGTCGCCGACGCCGCCCACGCGACCGAGTTTCTTGATCGGCTGCCCGACGGGTTCTCGACCTATCTGGGCGAGCGCGGGGTGCGGCTCTCGGGCGGCCAGCGCCAGCGCATCGCGATTGCCCGCGCGCTGCTGCGCGATCCCACCCTATTGCTGCTCGACGAGGCGACCAGCGCGCTGGACGCCGAGAGCGAGCACCTAGTCCAGAAAGCACTGGAGACCCTGATGCGTGGGCGCACCACGCTGGTCATTGCCCATCGCCTGGCGACTGTGCGCATGGTCGACCGCATCCTGGTCCTGGAGCGCGGGCGGATCATCGCAAGCGGCAGCCACGCCGACCTGATGGCCGAGGGCGGGCTCTACGCCCGGCTCGCGGCGCTCCAGTTCCGGGATACCGTCCGGGCGGAAGAGGGACGCGCCGCGACTGAGCGCCCAAGAGTGTGACTGCGACAGGGTCGTCCTGAATGGTCCGGCGGCACTCTAACCGCCCTTCCCAACATCTTGGATTCACCCACTATCTGCCTGGTGATCCACGCCCCACCGCGTCCCTGAAAGAGCTGCCCCGAGGAACCGGAACCGACCGACGCCGCCTACAGCGCGGGGGCGACCCGGGAAATCTCAGGACATTTGACCCCCCTCCCGCCTCCTCGCCACCTAACCCTCTGATACGTCCCCAAGACCGCTCCCGCCCCTTAGCTCCCGCCAAGGCCGCGGGCCTGAGGGGCGGGTTTACATCGACCTACGGTGGCGGTCGGGGCTCCCATCGACTCGTGGGAGAACCGAGCCGTCTAGGTGCTGGGCGGCCATACCGGCCAAAACCGGACCCTGGCGTCTGCAGCGTGCTGGCGGGTTCACCCTGTATAGCGGTCACTGCTGTGCAGAGACTCGTCCGATGCGGTCGAACCGAAGCGGTCAGAAGGAGACGAGTTGCGGGTGGCTGCTTGGCGTTAGACAGCCGACAGGGGGCGCACGACGGCTGTGAGAGCGGCTGTTGCTTGAGGGGCCGGCGTCCTGTTCGGCGTGGAATGGGTCCCTGAAAGCGCGCCCTTGACGTGGGTTCTTGAGTTCTCGCACTGGCCGCGACTCACCGAGCAGCAACGACGGCACGCCACCCGGCGCGCGCTCCGTGCGAAATTTCGCAGAGCAAGCAGGTAGAGACGACGGTTTGCTCTGCCTCGGAGGTCAATCCCGAACCGGTCCATCCGAGAGCAACCGACGGGTCGCGCAACGCCCCGGTCAGCCCGACGCCCGTTGCCGCCGCCGCGGAGCTGCAGACCGCCCAGCTCTGCTCGAAGTGGCCCCGTTCTCCTCCGCCGACTCCACCCGCCCGGACTGCCAGTGGCGGACCTGCTCGATGAGGGTCAGCAGCTCGGGGTCGGCGAGGCAATAGAAGACGAACGGGCCATTCGGCTCGCCGCGCACCAGGCCGGCCTCGCGCAGGGTGCGCAGGTGAAAGGAGACGTTGGTCTGGCTGAGCCCGGTCGCGGCGATCACCGCCGAGACCGGCCGGCACTCCAAACCCAGGCTGAGCAGGATGCGCAGCCGGTTCGGCTCGCCGAGAAGCTTGAAGACCTCGCTGAGTCCCTTGATTTCATCCATCGTATGCGTCTATGCTCATATCAGGCGTCGCTCATATGATACCCACGCAAGAACGTCATCCGTCAATCCGATCGGCGCGCGAGGAGCCTCGGCGACGAGCCCGCAAAATGAACAACGAGGAGGAGTGCACACCCCATGTCGATTCTCACGATCGTCTCCAAACAGCCCCCTGGTGGGCGCTGCTCGCTCTACATGCGCTATGCGCAGGCCCTCGATGAGGCGCTGGGCCTCGGCGCCGAGGTGCGCTACTGCGATGACAGCGCCGCCGTGCCGCCGCCGGCGATGCTGGTCGGCGATCGGCTCATCGCCCCGTCCGACGGGCTCATCGTCTCGCCGGAGGACATCGCGGCCAGCCTGAGCGAGCGGCTCGGCGAGGACGAGTTGGCGGGGCTCCGCCGGATTCTAGAGGCAACCCAGGATCAATGGATGGAGGAGATGAGCCAGGCCTGAGGCCGCGCTCGCCAACCGCATCGGGGTGGCGCCGGCCAGCCCGATCGCGCCAACCCACCGGCATCGGAGGAGATCCCAATGA
Source organism: Chromatiaceae bacterium (assembly GCA_025458165.1). GTDB lineage: Bacteria > Pseudomonadota > Gammaproteobacteria > Chromatiales > Chromatiaceae > JALOTB01. The sequence goes on from JALOTB010000067.1 coordinate 26,214, forward strand.
AACCCATTGCTTATGCACTCGCACTCGGTCTCCTGGCCACGCCGGCCTTTGCCGGCCCGCCATCGGGAAGCACCGAGATCGAGGGTCAGAAGGTCCTCACCATGGTGGTGCGGGAGCCGCCCGTCCTGCGCTGCAACAACAACATGCAGGTCGCCGCCGAGCTCGCCAACCTCTACAAGATCCCGATCGTCGTCCTGCCGGCCAGTCTAGCCCCTTGGTCAAAGGCCCCCGCCGTGTACTACGGCGAGCAGGTCATCGCCGAGGACGGCGGTGACTTCAACGGCATGGTCAGCTTCGACCAGATGCAGGACATCATCGAGATCGAGGGCGCCCCCAAGCAGGACCGCGGCGGCCGGCTCATAGAGGTGAAGACCGAGCTCGACGCACTCAAGGCGGCCATCAAGGGGGGTAATTGAGATCGACACGCGCCGATTCGGTCGGGCGATGCTCGTCGGACTCGCCCTCGCGGCGGCGACCCCGGCCCTCGCCGCGGGCGAGGGGTGGGAGGGCTGGATCGTCGGCGAGCCCTGCGCCGAGGGCCGCCAGGTGGCGGACTGCCCGCTGCGCTACGTCGACCGTCCGGTGCTGCTGTTGGAGGACGGGCAGACACTCGCCTTTCTCCACGGCGACGGTCTGGGCATCACCCCCGAGGCGCTGGACAAGGCCTACGCCAAGCGGGTGCGGGTGACCGGCGAGATCAAGCAGGGCGTGCTCCATCCGCTCAAGCTCGAGACCCTGGAGACGAGCGGCGAGCGCAAGTTCTTCAAGGGCTGTCTCTAGCGGGGGTGAAGGCCGCGATGTCCGCCGTCGCAGCGTTCTGGGTCGGGCTTGGGCTCGCGCTGACGCTGGGCACGGCGATCGCCTCCGAGGCCCCGGCGGGGCTCGCTGAGCTGGCCGAGGCGGCGGGCATGGATGCCTACGCGGTCCCGCTCAAGGCCCCGCGATTCGGACTGCCCGGTCTGGACGGCGAACCGCGGGGCAAGCAGAACTACCAGGGGCGGGTGGTGCTGCTCAACTTCTGGGCGAGCTGGTGCCCGCCCTGCCGGGAGGAGTTTCCCTCCCTGGAGCGGCTGCACCAGGCCTTGGGCGGGCCGAACTTCACCGTGCTCGCGATCGCCGTGGCCGATACCGAGGAGGGCGTGGCGCGTTTCCTGGCCGGGCGTCGGCCGCCCTTCGATGTCCTGCTCGACGACGACCGCAAGACCGCCGAGGCCTACCGCGCCGCCGGGGTCCCGGTGACCTACCTGCTCGACCGCCAGGGCCGGCTCTTGGCGGGGAAGACCGGCCCCCAGGACTGGGACCGGCCGGAGATGCGACGGCTGATCCAGGAAGCGATCCGGAGCGGACCCTGAGCGAATCTTTGGAGGAGCACGTGCCATGCGCAGGCTGATCGGGTTGTTCCTAGCCTCCTGTGCCCTCGCCGCCACGGCGAGCGGACCCATCCTGATCTCGACCGGGGAGCTGGACGTCCGGCTCCAGCAGGGCGGCCTTGCCCTGATCGATGCCGAGTCCCCCGAGCTCTACCAGCGCGCCCACCTCCCCGGGGCGCTCAACCTCCACTATCTGGACCTGGAGGACGCCGAGGAGAACGCCGCGAGCGGGCTGCCCATCACCCCGCGCCTGGCGGCCTCCAAGCTCGAGGCCCTGGGTGTGACCCGCGAAACCCCGGTGGTGGTCTACGACGCGGGCAACGGCCGGGCGGCCTCGGGGGTCTGGTACATCCTTGGCTTCTTGGGCCATGGGGAGGTCCGGGTGCTGGACGGCGGCTTCCGCAAGTGGCTCAAGGAGGGCAGGGCGGTCACCCAGGAGACGCCGGAGCCGGCGAAGGCCGTCTATACGGTGCAGCCGCGCGAGGACTGGGCGGTCAAGACTGGGGCGCTCCTGGACGGGGACGCCCTGCTGCTGGACGCCCGCTCCATCGCCGAATACAGCGGCAAGGAGGACGGCGGCGCCCGCCAGGCCGGGCACATCCCGGGCGCGAAGAGCCTGCCCTGGTCGCTCCTCGCCGGGGAGCTCGACACCTTCAAGCCCCCCGAGGAGATGCAGCGCATCCTCTCGCAGGCGGGCATCACCCCGGACCGGGAGATCCTGACCTACTGCAACCCGGGTCTCGGGCGCTCCACCTTCCTGCTCATGGCCCTGGAGTCCCTGGGCTACGACCGGGTCCGGGTCTATCCTGGCTCCTGGATCGAGTGGGCCTCCGACCCCAGCCGTCCGATCGCGAGGTGAGGCCATGGAGCGACGTGAATTCCTGAAGGGCACCGCCTACTGCGGTCTGGCGCTCGCCTTCGGGGGCCCGCTGACCTCGTTGCGGGCCCAGGAGACCCCGGCGGTCGCCAACCGCTCCTGGGAGGACCTCTACCGGCGCGAGCTGGCCGATATCCTGGGCGACGCCATGGGCTTCGCCTTCCACTGCTCCAACTGCCAGGGCAACTGCGCCTGGAAGGTCTACGCGAGGGACGGGCGGGTCACCCGCGAGGAGCAGTCCGCCGCCTACCCTCAGATCCACCCCCGGATCCCGGACGCCAACCCGCGCGGCTGCAACAAGGGCATAGTCCACTCCAAGCAGATGGTCCAGGCCGACCGCCTGCTGTACCCGATGAAACGGGCGGGGGGGCGCGGCCAGGGCCGCTGGGAGCGGGTGACCTGGGAGGCGGCCATCGCCGACATCGCCGCGCGCGTCGTCGACAGCCTGCAGGGCCAAGGCCTGGCCTCGCTGATGGTCTACTGCGGCACCGGCATCCTCTCCCAGGGCCGGCGCGCCGGTCCGCTGCGGCTGGGCTCGCTGCTCGGGGCCCAGCGGCTCTACCCGGCGAGCGCGGTGGGGGACATGTTCACCGGGGCCTCCCTGGCCTACGGACTCGCTACCGTCGGCCACAGCCTGGACGCCTGGTTCGAGGCCAAGACCATCCTGCTCTGGGGCATCAACGCGGCGGTCACCCGCATCCCCGACGCCCACTATCTGGCGGAGGCCCGCTACAACGGGGCCCGGATCTACTGCATCACCCCCGAGTACAACGCCACCGCCAAGCTCGCGAGCCACTGGGTCCCGGTGAAGGCGGGGACCGACAGCTTTCTCGCCCTGTCGCTGCTCCATGTCCTGTTCCGCGATGGGCTGATCGACGCGGACTTCGTGCGCGAGCAGACGGACCTGCCCTTCCTGGTGCGCACCGACACCGGTGACCTGCTGCGCCACCGGGACCTGCGCGACAAGGGCAAGGACGATGTCTTCTACGGCTGGGACCAGGCCAGCGGATCGGCGCAGCCCATGCCCGGGACCCAGGGGCACTTCAAGAAGTCCCTGCGCCTGGGCCGGCTCAGACCCGCCCTGGAGGGGAACTGGGAGGTCAAGGGCAAGGACGGCGCGCCGATCCCGGTGACCACCGTCTTCGAGCGGGCGCGCTCCGAGGCCCTGCGCTTCCCGCCCGAGGCGACCCAGGCCATCACCGGGGTCCACCCGGAGCTGGTGGAGCGCATGGCCCAAGACCTGGCGCGGGTGGACAAGGCCATCGTCAACATCGGCTTCTCCCTGCACAAGTACGTCTCCGGGACCATGACCTGCTGGGCGGCCGCCCTGGCCTGCGCCCTGACCGGCCACGCCGGCGAGCGCGGCGGCCTCGACACCGAGAACAACTGGAGCCTGGGCGGCATCGGCCCCCTGGCGAGCCCCAAGCCGGCACGCTTCGCCTCGGGCTTCTTCAGCGAGTGGATGAACGGCGACATGGTCGAGACCATGCGCCGGCACTACAGCGATGCCCATCTCCAGGCGACCCTGGGCCTCGGCCACGCCGAGCTCGAGGCCCTCGCCGAGGGCTACGCCGAGACCAGCGAGGCCTGGTTCAGCAAGCCCCGGGCGCTCCTGCTCTTCGCCGACAACATGCTCCAGCGCAACAAGTCCCAGGCCCACTACCGGCGGGCCTTCATCGAGGGACTGGACCTCTTCGTCGACGTCAACCACCGCATGGACTCCACCGCCCTCTGGGCCGACTACGTGCTCCCGGCGAAGAGCCAGTACGAGTCCTGGGACCTGCGCGGGGAGCTCGGCTACCACCGCTTCTGCAACATCACGGTGCCCCCGCCGGGCCTGCGGCCCATCGGTGAGACCAAGTCCGAGTGGGAGATCTGCCGGCTGCTCGCCCAGGCGATCGCCCGGGAGGCGGAGCGGCGCGGTCTCGGCGCCATCCCCGATCCGGACTTCCTGGAGACCAGGGACGACAAGGCGGCGCCGGTGATGCGCGACCTGGCCCGGCTCGCGGAGGACTTCACCGATCACGGCCAACTGATGGACGACGAGGCGGTGGTCCGCTGGCTGATGGCCCATGTCCCGGCCATCGCCCCCTGGACGCCGGAGGACGCGATGAAGCACGGCTTCGTCACCCTCAACCGGGAGGCCGGCTTCACCTCGCCGCTCTATGCCAATCGCCCCTTCCACTCGTTCGAGCACAACGTGTACCTGCGCCAGCCCTATGCGACGCTCTCCGGGCGCCAGCAGTTCTACGTGGACCACCCGCTCTACAAGCGGCTGGGCGCCACCACGCCGACCGCCATGGCGCCGGTTCGGCCGGCGGGCTTCCCGCTCGCCTTCTTCACCCCCCACACCCGCCACGGCATCCACTCCCAGTGGCGGGCCAACGCCGAGCTGCTGCGCCTGCAGCGCGGCGAGCCCTATGTCTGGCTCAACCCCGAGACGGCGCGGGTTCGGGGGATCGGGGAGGGCGATGCGGTGCGGGTGTTCAATGACGTCGGCGACTTCCAGGCGCGGGCCAAGCTGATGCCCGCCATCCCACCCGACGCCCTGGTCATGGACCACGCCTGGGAACCGTTCCAGTTCCGCGACCGGCTGGGGCTCAACAACCCGGTGGCCGGGCTGCTCTCGCCGCTGGAGCTGGTGACCGGCTGGGGGCATATGAGCTTCAGCCCGAACTGGGACGGCAACATGCTTGCCTTTGAGTCGTCCGTCGAGGTGGAGAAGGTCCGGGAGGCGGCGGCATGACCCAGCTCGGCATGGTCATCGATCTCAACAAGTGCATCGGCTGCCAGACCTGCACCCTGGCCTGCAAGTCCCAGTGGACGGACCGCGGCGGGCGCGAGTTCATGTACTGGAATCACGTCGAGACCGTCCCCGGCCAGGGTTACCCGCGGGGCTGGCAGGTCGCCGGCGGGGGCTGGGAGGGGGAGCGGCTGCGGCCCGGGCGGCTGCCGCGGCTGGAGGAGGACTACGGCATCCCCGCCGACTTCAACTTCGATGCGGCCCTGTTCCAGCAAGGCGACCGGCCGCTGCGCCCCCTGGACGCCATGCAATGGGGCCCGAACTGGGAGGAGGACCAGGGGGCGGGGGACTTCCCCAACGGCTACTTCTTCTACCTGCCGCGTCTGTGTAACCACTGCACCCGCCCCGCCTGCCTCGCCGCCTGCCCGCGCCAGGCCATCTACAAGCGGGAGGAAGACGGCATCGTGCTGATCGACCAGGAGCGCTGCCGCGGCTACCGCTACTGCGTCGCCGCCTGTCCCTACAAGAAGATCTACTTCAACCCCCTGGCGGGGCGCTCGGAGAAATGCATCTTTTGCTATCCGCGCCTGGAGCGGGGCGTCCCCCAGGCCTGCGCCTACCAATGCGTCGGCCGCGCCCGCCACGTCGCCTATCTCGACGACCCTGAGGGTGCCGTGCACCAACTGGTCGAGGTCTGGCAGGTGGCCCTGCCGCTGCACGCGGAGTACGGCACCCAGCCCAACGTCTACTACGTCCCGCCCCTCTCGCCGCCGGCCTTCGACCCCGAGGGCCGGCCCACCGGGGAGCCGCGCATCCCCGAGGACTATCTGCGCCAGCTCTTCGGTCCGGGGGTGGACGCGGCGCTCGCAACCCTGCAGGCCGAGATCGCCAAGAAGGAGGCCGGGGGCGAATCGGCCCTGATGGATCTGCTCATCGCCTACCGCCATGGGGACATGTTCCGGTTGAGCCGGCCAGGGGAGGCGAGGTCATGAGCCGCTCCCGCGCCGCGGCTCGCGCACGCTGGGCGAGGGGGCTGCCGGCACTGCTGGCGCTCGCGCTGCCGCCCGGCCTCGCCTGGGCCGAGACGCCGATGGACCGGCATCTGCCCGTCGCCCTGACCCAGACCGCCCCGCCCCTCGACCCCCTTGACCCCGCCTGGGACGCGGCACCGGCCACCACCATCGGGCTCTTCCCCCAGGCCACGGCCCCGGACGGACCGGGCGGTGCCGTGCTCGACCTGGAGGCCCGCCTGCTCTGGGGCGATGGCAGGCTGGCCCTGCGCCTCGCCTGGCCGGACGCGACCGCGGACCTGGTCGACACCCGCGCCACCCATCGCTTCGCCGATGCCGCTGCGGTCCAGCTCGCACCAGCGGCGCCGACGCTCCCCTACGTTGGGATGGGCGAGCCCGGCCGACCGGTCGCGATCTGGCTCTGGCGCGCCGGCGGCGGGGCCGAGGGCCTGAGCGCCCAGGGGTTCGGCAGCCTGACGAACGACCCCGGCAGCCAGCCCGAGGCCAAGGCGCGGCGCACCGCGACGGGATGGGCCCTGGTGCTGCGCGGGCCTTTTTCGCCCGAGGTCGCGGCCTTGGCGGTTGCCGCCTGGAACGGTTCCGAGGACGGTCGCGCCGGGCGCAAGCGGCTCTCGGCCTGGCGGCGGCTGGAGTCCCCCGGCGCCGAGGCGGGCGGGGACCTGAGCGCCGAGGCCGAGACCGCCGGCGATCCCGCCCGCGGCGAGCAACTCTTCGCCCGGCATGGCTGCGGCGCCTGCCACGGCCCCGACGCCAGCCAGGGCCCCAAGCTGACCCACGCCGGCGGCATCCACTGGCCGGGGTACCTGCGTCGCGCTATCGCCGAGCCCGAGGCCTTTCGGGTCCCCGGTTTCACGGCCGTCATGCCGGCGCTGCCGCTGAGCCGCGAGGATACCGACGACCTGGTGGCCTATCTCATGTCCCTGCGCTGACCGGCCTGCGGGTCATCTGGGGCTGCTGTGCGGGGTGCCAGGTCGCCGCGCCGCCCGTTCACTCGGACTCCACCGGCCGCCCGGCCCGGCGCCACTCGGGCAGCCCGTCCTCCAGCCGGCGTGCCTTGACGCCGGCGGTGCGCAGCCGCGCGACCGCCTCGAACGCCAGCACGCACCAGGGCCCGCGGCAGTAGGCGACGATCTCGCGCTCCGCGGGCAGCTCCCCCAGCCGGCTCTCCAGGCGATCGAGCGGGATGTTGAGCGCCCCCGGGATGTGGCCCTGGGCGTACTCCTCCGGCGGGCGCACGTCGATCACGGTCACCAGTCCGTCGCGGGCGCGCTCGAGGAGCTCGGCGGCCGGCAGCGGCTCCAGGGCGTCGCGGCTGGTGAGATAGCTCTGTACCAGGGCGCCGACCTGAGCGAGGTGCGCCTCGGCCAGCGTGCGCAGGTTGGCCACCGTATCGAGCACGCGCTCGTCGCCGAGCCGGTAGTGGACGTGCTTGCCCGCGCGGCGCGCCTGCACCAGGCCGGCCGCCTTGAGCTGCTGCAGGTGCTTGGAGGTGTTGGCGATTGAGAGCCCGGCGACCGCGGCCAGCTCCTCGACGCTGCGCTCGCCTTGGGCCAGGTAATCGAGCAGCTCCAGGCGCGCCGCGCTCCCGAGCGCGCGGGCGATCACCGCGAGCTGCTCGAAGAGCGTCTGCTTGGGGCCTGAGGGCTTGGGCATAAAGACCGTCCGTCGGACAAGAAAATCAACGCTCAACGCAGGCGTTGAATGACTGGCGCGGAGCCGTCAGTATAGGCCCGCCCCAAGCCGTCCGGCAGACCCCCCCCATTTGGAGAAAACAGCACTTGTACCGTCCCGACCCCGTCGATCCAGGGTCCTGGCTTCGGCCGGCCCTGACCGCGATAGGCCTTCTGCTGACTGCTACGACCGCCTCAGCCGAGCCGGACCGGGTCGACCCGGCGACCGGTGCCGCCACCTGGGAGATGCAGCAGGACGGCGTGACCCTGTCCCTGACCCAGCTCCTGCCCGACCAGGTGCGCGCCTTCTACCTCAACCGTGGCTTCGAGCCCGCCGATGCCGAGCGCTTTGCCCTCGCCTGTGTCTACATGACCGTGCTGCGCAACGACTCGGCCCCCAGCGAGCTGAGCTTCCGCCTGGCCGACTGGGAAGTCCGCCGGAATGGCGAGGCCCGCGCCCTGCCGTCGCTCGACGCTTGGCTCAGCGAGTGGGAGGCGCGCGGGGTGCCGCCCAGCGCACGGGTCGCCTTCCGCTGGGCCCAGTTCCCGCCCGAGCAGAGCTACGCCCAAGGGGAGTGGAACCAGGGCATGCTCGCCACCGGGCTGCCGCCCGCCAGCCGCTTCGATCTCACCGCCCGCTGGACCCTGGCGGGGGAGACCTTCGAGGGGAGACTGACCGATGTCCGCTGTGCCGAGTGATGTTCGCCGCGCCCCCGCGGCGGTGCTGACGCTGCTCCTGGCTGCCCTCTGGGCCGCCGCCCCGCCGGGGCCAGCGGCGGCCGCCGAGCTGCCGCCCCTCAGCCAGCGGGTGACGGTCCTGCCCGAGCCCGTCCCGGCCCCGGCGCTCCGCCTCACGGACCTGGACGAGGTGGAGCACGACCTGGCGGATCTCCGCGACCGGCTGGTGCTGGTGAATTTCTGGGCCACCTGGTGCCCGCCCTGCCGGCGGGAGATGCCCTCCATGGAGCGGCTGCACCAGGCGCTGAAGGACCAGGGCCTGACGGTGCTCGCGGTGGACGTCGGGGAGGACCCGGACACCATCTTCGCCTTCACCGGGCAGCTGAACCCGGCCCCGACCTTCCCGATGCTGGTGGACCCGGACGGCAAGACTGCCGAGGCCTGGGCCGTGTTGGGGCTGCCCACCAGCTTCGTGGTGGACACGCAAGGTCGGATCATCATGCGCGCGGTGGGTGGCACCGAATTCGACGACCCGGAGCTTGTCGAGAAGCTCAAGCGCCACCTGCCCGCGGGCACGCCACCAGCGGCGCCGGGTTCCTGATCGGGCCCACTGTCGCTGTCAGATGCTCTTTTGGCACCTTTCAGTCGGAGAACGACATGGCTGAGCACCCCTACGACACGTTCGCGTTGGACGACGGCGGCGCAGTGATCCTGACCCCATGCCCCGGCACCAAAGGAGTCGGGCTGCGGGATTCGCTCGCGGATCTGGCACGGGCCGGTGCGCAGGTGGTGATTACTCTGATGCCGTTCGACGAGATGGAGCGCCATCAGGTGACGGAGCTCCCTGAGCTCTGCCGGGAAATGGGCCTGCACTGGTTCCACTTTCCGATTGAAGACGATGCAGCACCCGGTGAGTCCTTTCGCCAGGCATGGGAGCGGGACAAGGCCGAGGTGCTGGCGATTCTCGATCAACAGGGTGTCTCGGCCGTGCACTGCCGCGGCGGCTCGGGCAGGACCGGCCTGATGACGGCGCTCATGCTGCTCGAGCGGGGGATGCCCTACGAGAAGGTCGTGGCCGAGGTGCGCACCTTGAGGCCGGCCGCCCTGCAGCTCGATGTCCATCTCGATTATCTACAGACGCGGGCGCTCGGGCCGGGACTTGCGCCCCAAGAGAGGACGCAATAACAACTCGGTGGGCCGGCGGAACTTGGTCCGATGTCGGACTTCAGTCCGACCGCCGGTCGGGTTGAACCCCGACCTACCCCGAGGGCCGCTTGGGGTCTGCGCAACTTGAGTTTGAACCGTCCCTAAGTCGAGGTGATCCTCACCAGACCGGGCGTCCCGTCGCGGCGCACCCAGGGCTGCCTGTCGGCGAACGGTCCGAGCGCGAAGTCGAGATTTTTGACAATCAACTTATGAGTTGAATATCCCCGAGGGATCTGCCAGCATCCGCTTATCAGATCCGCACCGGGAGACTCCGTTTATGGAGAGTTTCGTCGAAACCCACGAGGCCGCCATCCGCCTTGGCGCCTTCGTCGGTATCTTCGCCCTCATGGCCCTGTGGGAGATCGTCGCCCCGCGGCGGGCGCTGACCGTTTCCAAGACGGCCCGCTGGGGCAGCAACCTCGGGCTGGTGGTGCTCAACACCCTGCTGCTGCGCCTCATCTTCCCGGCCGCGGCGGTCGGCGTGGCGGCCTTCGCCGCCGAGCGGGGCATGGGGCTGCTCAACATCTACGAGGTCCCGGCCCTGCTCGCCCTGGTGCTCGCGGTGGTCGCGCTCGATTTCGTCATCTGGCTGCAGCACGTGATGGTGCATGCCATTCCGGCACTCTGGCGCCTGCACCGGGTGCATCACGCCGACCTCGACTATGACCTGACCACCGGGGCGCGCTTCCATCCGCTGGAGATCCTCCTCTCCATGCTGATCAAGTTCGCTACCATCCTGGTGCTCGGGCCCTCGGTGGTGGCGGTGGTGATCTTCGAGGTGGTGCTCAACGCCACCGCCCTGTTCAACCACGGCAACGTGCGCCTGCCGCTGGCGCTCGACCGCTGGCTGCGTTGGGTCCTGGTCACCCCGGACATGCACCGGGTGCACCACTCGGTGGAGGATGACGAGACCAACTCCAACTTCGGCTTCAACCTCGCGCTCTGGGACCGCCTCTTCGGCACCTACCGCGATCAGCCCCGAGCGGGCCACGAGGGCATGACCATCGGCATCCGCGACCACCGCGACCCGCGCGAGGTCGACCGGCTGCCGGGCATACTGGCGCTGCCGTTTCGCGGTGCGATCACCGGCTACGCCATCAACCGCCGCGATTGGTCCGCGCCGAGCGCCGACGGCGGAGGTCCTCGGTGAGCCGCACCCTGGGACGCGTCCTCGGGGCCTCGCTGCTGGCCGGGGCCATCGCGCTCGCCCTGCTCTACCGCGACCGGCTCGATCCCGCCGCCCTCGATGCCTGGGTGAGCGGGGCCGGCGCCGCGGGACCCCTGCTCTTCATCGGGCTCTATGCCGCGGCCACCGTGCTGTTCCTCCCGGGATCGGTGCTCACCCTCGCGGGCGGCGCCCTGTTCGGCCCCCTGTGGGGAACGCTCTATAACCTGATTGGCGCGACCCTGGGGGCGGGGTTGGCCTTCCTGGTCGCCCGGTACTTGGCCGCCGACTGGGTGCAGGCCCGCGCCCAGGGGCTGCTCGGGCGCCTGGTCCAAGGGGTCGAGGCCGAGGGCTGGCGCTTCGTCGCCTTCACCCGGCTGGTGCCGCTCGTTCCCTTCAACCTGCTGAACTATGCGCTGGGGCTCACCCGCATCCGCTTCCTCACCTATCTCCTCGCGACCCTGGTGTTCATGCTGCCGGCGGCCACGGCCTACACCTACCTCGGCTTCGCCGGGCGCGAGGCCGTGGCGGGCGGCGAGGGTCTGGTCCAAAAGGGCCTAATCGCGCTCGCCCTGCTGGCGGCGGTCGCCTTCCTGCCGCGGCTGGTGGCGCGGCTGCGACAGGGGTCCATGCTCCCGATCACCGAGCTCAAGGCGCGCCTGGATGCGAGGCAGGATCTGCTCGTCCTCGACGTGCGCACCGCCGAGGACTTCATTGGCGAGCAGGGCCACATCGCCGGGGCCACCAACATTCCTCTGGAGGCGCTCGGCGAGCGGCTGGAGGAGGTCGGCACGGACCTGGAAAGGCCGATTGCGCTGGTCTGCCGCACCGACCGCCGCTCCGCCAAGGCCGCCGCGTTGCTCACCCGCCGCGGCTACGGCGAGGTGCACGTGATCCAGGGCGGCATGACCGCCTGGCTGGCCGAAGGCTGGCCCGTCGAAGACGCCCATCGCAAACCTGAAACCGGAGTTGCCACATGAAGGCCCTGTTTATCCTCAACGATCCCCCCTACGGCACCGAGCGCAGCTTCAACGGTCTGCGCCTGGCCAAGGCCCTCGCCGGCAAGGGGGCGGAGGTTACCGTGTTCCTGATGGCCGACGCCGTGGCCTGCGCCAAGACCGGCCAGAAGGTGCCCCAGGGCTACTACAACCTGGAGCTGATGACCAAGTCGATCGTCCGCACCGGCGAGCTGCTGCTCTGCGGCACCTGCATGGATGCCCGCGGCCTCACGGATGCGGAGCTGATCGAGGGCGCGCGCCGCAGCACCCTGGACGAGCTGGCCGAGCGTACCCTGGCGGCGGAGCGGGTCTTGGTCTTCTGACGGCAATCCCGATCACTGACCGAGGCGCACCCGCTGCCGTTCTGCGCTCTCGAAGAGGAGATCCGCGTCATGTCTGACAGCCAAGGCCTGGCCACCCGCTGCGTGCACGGCGGGGAGCTGAAGGACGCCCACGGCAGCCCGCACACCCCCATCTATACCTCGACGACCTTCGCCTTCCCCTCGACGGCGGCGATCCTCGACGTGGTCGAGGGCCGCACGAGCGGCGCGCTCTACACCCGCTACGGGCTCAATCCCACGATCCTGTCGCTGGAGGCCAAGCTCGCCGCCATCGAGGGGGCCGAAGCGGCGCTGGCCTTCGCCTCCGGCATGGCGGCCGAGGCCGCTGTCCTCCTCGCCCACGGGCGGGGCGGGGTGATCGGCATCGGGGATGCCTACGGCGGTACCCTGGAGCTCATCGGCCAGCAGCTCCCCCAGCTCGGCATTCCCACCCACCTCCTGCTCGGGGACGAGCTGGAGCGGCTCGACGCCCTGCTCGAAGAGGGCGCCGGTATGGTCTTCCTGGAGACCCCGACCAACCCGACCCTGGAGGTCTTCGACATCGCCGCCATCGCCGACCGGGCTCACGCCCACGGGGCCCTGCTGGTGGTGGACAACACCTTCGCCTCGCCGGTCAACCAGCAACCCCTGGCGCTCGGGGCAGACTTGGTCGTCCACAGCGCGACCAAGTATCTGGGCGGCCACAGCGACCTCACCGCCGGGGCCCTGATGGGCCCCAAGGCCCTGATCGACGGGGTCTCGAACTGGCGCAAGAACCTGGGCTCGACCCCAGCCCCGGAGACCGCCAGCCTGCTCGCGCGGAGCCTCCGCACCCTGGTGGTGCGGGTGCGCGCCCAGAACGCCTCGGCCCTGGCCATCGCCCAGGCGCTGGACGGGCACCCACGAGTCGCCCGGGTACTCTATCCGGGGCTCGCGAGCTTCCCCGGACACGCCCTGGCGGCCCGTCAAATGTCCGGTTTCGGTGGCATGCTCACCATCGAGGTGACCGGCGGCGGCGCGGCGGCCTCGGCCGCGGTGGACCGGCTGCGCCTCTTCGCCATCGCGCCGAGCCTGGGCGGGGTGGAGAGCCTGGCGACCCAGCCGGTCACCACCACCCACCACGGCCTGGGCCCCGAGGAGCGGGCGCGGCGGGGCATCAGCGACGGCATGATCCGCCTCTCGATCGGCCTGGAGGATCCCGAGGACCTGATCGCCGATCTGAGCCAGGCGCTGCGGTGACCCGGCCAATCTACCTCGACTACAACGCCACCACTCCGGTCGCGCCCGAGGTGCTGGAGGCCATGCTGCCGTATCTTCGGGAGCATTTCGGCAACCCGTCCTCCGGCCATCCCTTCGGCCGCCGGGCGCAAGAGGCGGTGACTCGGGCGCGGGCACAGGTCGCCGCCCTGATCGGGGCGGGACCGGGGGAGATCGTCTTCACCGGCTGCGCCACCGAGGCCAACAACCTCGCCATCCTCGGCGTCGCCGAGGCGCTGCGGGGGCGTGGCCGACACCTGATCACCAGCGCCGTCGAGCATCCCGCCGTCGCCCGGCCCATGGCGCAGCTCGCGGCCCAGGGCTGGGACCTGACGGTGCTGTCCGTCGACGAATACGGCCGCGTCTCGCCCAAGGACCTGGCCGGTGCGCTGCGCGACGACAGCGTGCTGGTCTCCGTGATGCACGCCAACAACGAGGTCGGCACCGTCCAGCCGATCGCCGAGCTGGCGGCCCTGGCCCACGCGCGCGGGGCGCTCTTCCACACCGATGCCGCCCAGTCCGCCGGCAAGATCGCGATCGACATCGACGCACTGGGCGTGGACCTGCTCACCATCGCCGGACACAAGCTCTACGCCCCCAAGGGGGTCGGGGCGCTCTTCGTGCGGGTCGGCACGCCCATCGCCCCGCTCCAGCATGGGGCGGGACACGAGCACGGCCTGCGTCCTGGGACCGAGAACGTACCGCACCTCGTCGCCCTCGGCGTCGCGGCCGAGCTCGCCCGGGCGCGCCTGCCCGTGGGCATGGACGGCCTGCGCGCGCGGCGGGATGCGCTACACCAGCGGCTCACCGCGGAGGTCCCTGGTCTACTCCTCAACGGGCACCCCGAGGAGCGCTTGCCTAATACCCTCAACCTCTCCTTCCCCGGCGTGAGCGGCCGGGAGCTCTTGGCCCGCACCCCTGGGATCGCCGCCTCCGTGGGCTCGGCCTGTCACGAGGCGGGCGATGCCGTGAGCGGGGTGCTCGGCGCCATGGGGGTATCCGCCGAGCGGGCCCGGGGGGCGGTGCGGCTCAGCCTCGGCGAGCCCACCACGGGCGACGAGATCGCCAGTGCCGCCGAGGCCCTGGCGGCGACCTGGACGGCCCTGACAGGCGGTCCGGCGCCGTGAGCCAGTACAGGCATCTCACCCGGAGCGAGGCTCCGTTTGGCGAGGACGATCCCACCTCCGGCCGGCTGTGGCCCTCGCCCCACTACTGCCGTCAGGTGGAGCGGCTGCGGGCAGCGGTGGGTGAGACCGTCTACATTGCCGAGCTCGACGCCAACGACATGCAGCTCGGCGTGCGCATTACCGACAGGCCCTACCTGTTGCTGGGGGTGGTGGACTTTCCCCGGCCGGACCCGGTGCGCGGGCTCGCCCCCCACTGCATCCTGCTCGACGACGGGCGCGGGGTGAACCTGGGCCGGATCGCGCGCCTGAGCGTCGGCCACGCCTTCGGCCCCGCGCCGGCGGAGATCCTGTTCCAGGACGGGGAGGCGCTGCACACCCTGTTGTTCCAGGAGCGGCGGCTCTCCCCGGAGCTGATCGCCCAGCGCTCCAAGGCCCTGCTGGGCCGGGTGCTGGGCCAGGCGACCCCAGCGGCGGACGCCCGCCTGGAGGGTCCCCGGTGAGCGGCGGAACCCGATGACGACGACGCGCAGCACGCCCCGCCGGGTGCGGATGCGTGAGGGAGACGGCGAATGGACGCGGCCAGCTATCACGCCTGGTACGAGACCCCGCGGGGGGCCTGGATCGGGCGCACCGAGCTCGGCCTGCTCCAGGACCTGCTGCACCCCCAGGCGGGCGCCTCGCTGCTCGACGCGGGTTGCGGCACCGGCTGGTTCTCGGCTGCGTTCGCCGATTGGGGGCTTGACGTGACGGGGCTCGACCCGGACCGGGAGGCGCTGGCCTTCCTGCGCGGCCATGCCCCAGGGGTGTCGGTGGTGGCGGGCCGTGCCGAGGCGCTGCCCTTCGCCGACGGGGCCTTCGACTATGCGGCGGCGGTCACCAGCCTGTGCTTCGTCGCGAGCCCGGACCAGGCGGTGGCGGAGCTGTGGCGGGTCGCCCGGCGCAGGGTCGTGCTCGGCGTGCTGCACCGTCGCAGCCTGCTGTACCTCACCCGGCGCGGGCGTGGAGGCTATCGCGAGGCACGCTGGGACCTGGCACCGGAGGTCCTGGCGCTGACCCGCGGCCTGACGCCGTCACCCCGGGCCGAGCTGGGCTGGGCGGTCTTCCTGCCGTCCGCGGGGCCGCTGGCCCGCCAGGTCGAGCCCTGGGTGCCCCGCGGCCTCCCCCTCGGGGCCTTTCTCGCCGTGGCCCTGCACCGCCCGGGCGGGGATGCCGGTGCGAGACCAACCTGAACCGAGACACGCCAACGACCATGAACGTCCAGATTCACACACGGGTGCAGGAGTACTACGGCCAGACCCTCAAGGGCAGCGGCGACCTGCGCACGGATGCCTGCTGCACCCCGGACGCGGTGCCCGCCCACCTGAGGCCCATGCTCGTGGACATCCACCCCGAGGTGAGCGGCCGCTACTACGGATGCGGCCTGGTGGCCCCGGATCTGCTGGAGGGGCTGCGGGTGCTGGACCTGGGCTGCGGCGCCGGCCGGGACGTCTATCTCCTCTCCCGCCTGGTCGGCGAAGCGGGCGAGGTGGTGGGCGTGGACATGACCGCCGAGCAGCTCGCCGTCGCCGAGCGCCACCGGGAGTACCACCGGGAGCGCTACGGCCACCAGCGGTCCAACGTCCGCTTCATTGAGGGCCGCATCGAGCAGCTCGACGCCCTGGGGCTGACGCCGGGGAGCTTCGACCTGATCGTCTCCAACTGCGTCATCAACCTCTCCCCGGACAAGCTGGCGGTCCTCGCCCAGGCCCACGCCCTGCTCAAGCCCGGCGGTGAGCTCTACTTCTCCGACGTCTACGCCGACCGGCGCGTGCCTGGCGAGCTGTCGGCGGACCCGGTGCTGTACGGGGAGTGTCTGGCGGGTGCGCTGTACTGGAACGACTTCCTGCACCTGGCCCGCAGCGCCGGATTCGCCGATACCCGGCTGGTGGAGGACCGCCCCCTCGGGGTGGGCGACCCGGCGCTTGCGGAGCGGCTGGCGCCGATCCGCTTCTACTCGGCCACCTACCGCCTGTTCCGGCTGCCGGACCTGGAGCCCGACTGGGAAGACTACGGTCAGGCGGTGGCCTACCGGGGCACCCTGCCGGGTCACGCCGCGGACTGGAGCCTGGACAAGCACCACCGCTTCGCCGCGGGCCGTTGCGTGCCGGTCTGCGGCAACACCTACCGCATGCTCCGGGAGACGCGCTTCG
Source organism: Chromatiaceae bacterium (assembly GCA_025458165.1). Lineage (GTDB taxonomy): Bacteria > Pseudomonadota > Gammaproteobacteria > Chromatiales > Chromatiaceae > JALOTB01. The sequence continues at coordinate 42,845 of JALOTB010000067.1, forward strand.
CCCGCCACTTCGAGTGTTTCGCAGGCGTCGGACGCCATCTCGGCCTCTTCAAGGGCCGCGGCGCAGGATTGCCGTTCACCGCCGGGGATCCTCCGCGAGCGAGCTCCGGGGGATGCTGTTGAGTGCCGACCACGGGGGACCCGGCAGGGGAGCAGGCTCCGCTGCCCGATTCCTCACCCATCGCAGAGACGAGGTACGCACCATGCCGCCCAAGTTCAGCCCTGCAGCGGCCGCCCTGCTGGCCGCGGTTCTTCTGGGCCCGGCCCAGGCCGAGCCACGCCAGCACGTGGAGCTCCCGCCGCCCATGCGCGAGCACATGCTCGCCAACATGCGCGACCACCTGGCCGCCATCGAGACCATCTCCCGGCTGCTCGCCGAGGGCCGCTACGGCGAGGCGGCGGACACCGCTGAGTCCCGCCTGGGGATGAGCGCCATGGCGGCCCACGGCGGCCACCACATGGCGCCCCACATGCCGGAGGGGATGCGGGCCATCGGCAGCGCCATGCACCGGGCCGCGAGCCGCCTCGCTGTCGGTGCCAGAGATGCGGAGGTGCGGGGCGACCTGGCCGGGGCCCTGACCGGGCTTGCGGACGTCATGCAGCAGTGCGTGGCCTGTCATGCCGCCTACCGGGTGCACTGAGCCTGAAATCTCCGCGAGCGGTCCCCCATACGATCACGACCACCACGAGAGGAGTCCTCCCATGCCCGATCTGATGAAACCCTCCGCGCTCGGCCTCGCCGCCCTCGGGGCGCTTGGCCTGCTGCTGTCCAACGCCGCCGCGGCCGATGAAATCCTCCCCGACCCGGTCCAGGTCTCCGAGCACACCTGGGCCTGGATCGGTCCCTACGGAGGGCCAAGCAAGGAGAACCGGGGCTTCCGCATGAATCTCGGTTTCGTGGTGGGTGAGGAGGCGGTGGCGGTGATCGACACGGGCTACGGCGACCCCATGGCCAAGGCCATGCTCGCCCACATCGCGGAGGTCACCGAGCGCCCGGTGCGCTACGCCATCAACACCAACAGCCAGCCGCACCGGGTGCTCGGTAACGCCGTTCTGCGTGCCGCCGGGGCCGAGATCATCGCGGGCGCCCCGGCCGTCCCTCGTATCGCGGGGCAGGGCGCCGAGATGGCCGCCGCGGCCGAGGGTGTGCTCGGCCTTGACCCTGGCGGCATCACGCCCCCCGGCGAGCCGGAGCGGCCGATCGACGCGACCACCGATCTCGCGCTCGGCGGCGTCACCCTGCGGGTGATCCCGGTGGGCACCGCCCATACCGAGGGGAGCCTGGTGGTGGAGGTGGTCGAGGACCGGCTGGTCTTCGCCGGC
>JALOTB010000009.1 GCA_025458165.1 Chromatiaceae bacterium
TCAGCGAAATCCTCGCCCCACCGTCCTTCCCACTGATCCGTCATGTCTTTTCGCTGAGCGGACGCAAAAAGACCAAGGGGTGGAGATCAGGTCATCTGAGGGAAAGGGCGGCGCGCGTAGGGTGAGGTCGGGGACGAGCCGCACCGGTCGCATGACGGCCTTCGTGCTCTGACCCCTATACCCTCCGTGTTCACCGATCTGGGGGAGGGTGAGTCCGAGGCCGTCGGCCTCGCCCTTGGGCAGCCTGGCAGGCGCCTGATCTTGGACGATCAGTTCGGCCGGAGAGTCTCCCGGCTCAGCGGCTTGAGCTTCACCGGCACGCCGGGTGCCGTTCTACATGCCCATGCGGCTGGACAATTGCCCAATGTCGGGCCGGCCGTCCGGCCGCTGCGTTCGCGCGGGCTTCGGCTCGGTGATGAGCTGGCTCAATCGACCCCCGCCAACGACCGCCAGAGCATCAACACCCCGGTCGCGAAGATCAGGCCGAACACCAGCCGCTGGTAACCGTGGTTTCCTAGACGGGTGTAGAGCCAAAGCCCGGCGAGGGTGCCGAGGACCAGGGTCGGAGCGCTCCAAAGCAGCAAACGCAGCACCTCGCCGGTGATGAGCCCGCTGGCGCCATGGGCGGCGACGGTGATGACGCTGGCGAGGAGCAGGAAGAGCACCAGCGTCGCCTTCTGCCGGTCCGCGCCCCACTCGGGGTGGGCGGCGACGTGCAGGATGACCGGCGGGCCGTTGGTGCTGAAGGCGGCGCCGAGTGTGCCGGACAGCGCCCCGAGCGCGACCCGCCACTCGCGCAGCCAGTTCGCCCGCGGCTGCCGTCCGATGAGCGCGAGCAGGGCATAGCCGCAGAGAAAGACGCCCAGCGTGCCGAGTACGGCGACCTCCGGGGCCCGGGCGAGGAACAGGAGGCCGAGCGGCGTCCCGAGCAGGTAGCCGAAGAGCAGTCGGGCCACCGGGCGCAGCCGCGCCTCGGCCCGCAGGTGGACGAGGTTGAGCACCGAGACCCCGGCGCCGAGGAGGGCCATCAGCGGGACGACGGTCTCGATCGGAAGGATCAGGGCGAACAGCGGCACCGCGACCAGGGCCGAGCCGAAGCCCGAGAGGCCCTGGATCAGCCCGGCGCCGAGGGCGATCGCCGCGAGCGGCGCGAGGAGCTCGACCGGGGGCACGGCGGCGCGCGGCTCAGGCCGCGGCGCGGAGCTCCGCGAGCGCGGTCTCGCGGCCCTCAAGGTCGCGCAGGCAGCGCTTGAAGTGCGGGCGCAGCGAGGTCTTGAGATGGCGCAGGGCCTCGCGCTCCGGGATGCCCTTCAAGCGGCAGAAGATCGCCAGTGCATAGTTGATGTCGTCCTCGGAGAGGTAGGCGTGGCGCTGCACCGGCGGTCCGCCGCAGCCCCCGCAGGAGCGCGCCGGGAAGCTCGACGCCGTGTTGGCGAACATCAGCCCGAAGCCGAGGAAGACCCCGAGCACCTCAGTCGCCTGCGGCCAGTTCTCGATCCCGCCCGGCACCGGCGCGCGCACCGCCGAGCCCAGGTGGTGGGCGAGGACCTGGGCGAAGCCGGCGATCATCGCCTCCGGGTTGTTGATCATCGCGGGGTCGTAGCCGATCGGGATCTTGGGGCCGCTCGCGATTGCGGGGTCCTGGGTCGCGCCGGCTTGGCGCAGCCTGGCGGGCAGGGCGATGCGCCCCGGCTCGGGGAGCGCGACCGTGCCGGCCTCGACCAGCCGGAACGGCCAGTGGCCCAACCCCGCGTAGGCCGCGGTCTGGCGGAAGATCAGCTCCACCATGCCATGGACGCTGTTGACCCGCCCCGGGTAGTGCTCGTTGGTGGGGGTGACGAGCCGGGTGTCGCGGTCGAAGACCTCGGCGTCCAGATGGCGCAAGGCCCAGGCGAAGACCTCCATGAGCCACTGAACCGAGGGCTCGTCGAGCGGCGGTCGCTTGGCGAAGAGGCGAAGGATCATCGGCGTGGACCCGAGGTCGGTGGGTGGGTGGCTGCGGATGCTACCACCCTCCGCAAGCGGTAGGAGCGCGCCGCTGGCGCGGTGGTGCGTCCCCTGTGCTCGGGGTCGAGCCGCCGCTGGTCCTCCCGGCGCCGTCGCCGTCCATGGCTCCTGGGCTCCGGCAGCCCCTCCCGGAATGACGCCGGCGGTTTGGCCTCGTCATCTCCGGATTCCCCGCAACGGCGCAGGTCTTGCGGGACCGACGGATCTATCCGGCAGGCTTCTCCAACCGTACCTGCATAAGGTCGATCCGCCCGTCGCGGAAGCCGGCCTCGCAGTAGGCGAGGTAGTAGCGCCACATGCGCTGGAAGCGCTGGTCGAAGCCGAGCGCGGCCACGGCCTCGGTCTGAGCGACGAAGCGCCGGTGCCAGTCGGCCAGGGTGCGGGCATAGTCGCCGCCGTGGAAGCTGCGCTCGGTGACGGCAAGCCCCGCGGCCCGGGCGGCCTGCTCGAAGCGCTCGGGCGAGGGCAGCATCCCGCCGGGGAAGATGTAGCGCTGGATGAAATCGGGCCGGCCGCGGTAGCCCTCGAAATACGCTTCGTCGATGGTGATGACCTGCAGCACCGCATGCCCGCCGGGGCGCAGGCACCGCGCCAGGGTCTCCATGTACTGGGCCCAGTAGGCCTCGCCGACGGCCTCGAACATCTCGATCGAGACGACGTGATCGAAGGTCCCGCGGACCTCACGGTAGTCCTGCAGCCGCACCTCGACCCGGGCCGACAGCCCGGCGCGCTCGATCTGCTCGCGGGCGTAAGTGAGCTGCTCCTGCGAGAGGGTGAGCGCGGTGACCCTGAGCCCGGCACGCGCGGCGCGCAGCGCCATGCCGCCCCAGCCGCAGCCGATCTCCAGGACGTGCTCGCCCGGCTGGGCTCCGAGCAGCCCGAGCAGGCGGGCGTACTTGCGCTCCTGGGCTGCCTCCAGGTCCTCGTCGTGCCCGCGATAGAGCCCGCTGGAGTAGGCCATCCCCGGATCGAGCCAGAGCCGATAGAAGTCGTTGCCGAGGTCGTAGTGGTAGGCGATGTTGCGTCGGCTGCCGCCCTTGCTGTTGCGGTTGACGCGGTGGCGCACCCAGGTGGCGGCACGGTGCAGCAGGCTCCCGCTGCCCAGGGCCGCGAAGGCGCGCTCGTTGCGCGCCAGGCTGAGCAGCAGGGCGGCGAGATCGGGGCTGTCCCAATCGCCGTCCATGAAGCCCTCGGCGAAGCCGATCTCGCCGTTCACGGCGAGCTTCCGGGCGAGCCGAAGCGAGCGGTTGATGTGCAGCTCGCCGCTCGGGCCGGCGCGCTCGCCGCCGAGGGTATGTGCGTGGCCGTTCCAGAGCAGGCGCAGCGACCCCTGCTCGATGCCGCCCACCCGGCGCAGCGACGGGAGCAGGTCGGCGGGGGCGGTGAGGGTGCCCTCTGCGGACTTCTCTTGAGCCATCAGGTCACCTCATGACGTGGTGGTTCAGGTTTGGGGAAGAACTTGGCGCCCTGGAGCCAGATCTTGAGCGCCTGCCAGTGGATCGCGGTCATCACCTTGAAGGTCATCAGTGGGGTGCGCGCGAGCGCCCGCAGCAGGGCGCGGTCGGTCAGCGGCTCGCCGGGCCCCGTCTGGGTGGCGACCAGCATCAGGCGGTCGTCCTGATATTCGCGGATCAGCACGGCGAGGTGCTCGCCAGGCTCGGAGAGGCGGAACCGGTAGTGCGCGTCCATCCCGATCAGGGGCGAGACGTGGAAGCACTTCACCGCCTGCGCCCGCAGGGGGCCGTCGATGGGCCGGCCGCCGTCGGCGAGGAGGTAGACGTGGTGCTCGCCGAAGGTGTTGTTGACCTCGGCCAGTACGGCCCGCAGTCGCCCGTCGCGGTGGTGACAGTACCAGAGGCTCAAGGGGTTGAAGCCGTAACCGAGAATCCGCGGCATGCACAGCAGCCGGATCGGGCCGCCGTCGAGCGCGATACCGCGCCCGCCGAGGATGCGCTCGGCCCAGGTACGGAGCGGCGAGCCATCCCTCGGGCCGTGGTCCCGGGGATGGAAGCTCAAGAGGTTGAAGCGTCCGACCGAGAGCAGCCGGGTGCCGAGCCGGTCAAGGGCGTCCAGGTCCAGCAGCAGGCTGAACACCCGGTAGACGAACCGGTACGCGACCGGGAACAGCCGCCGGTGCATCACCCGCGTGAAGTAGATGCGATGCCCGCTGGTGGTCACGCCCGGGTTCCGGAGACGGCCGCGATCGGCTCGGGGGCGCTCAGGGGGTGCCCGTGCACCCCGAGGCCCTCGGCCACCGCGACCGCCGAGCGCAGGCCGTCCTCGTGGAAGCCGTAGCCGGTCCAGGCCCCGGCGAACCACAGCAGGTCGCGGCCCTGGATCTGCGGCAGGGCCGTTTGGGCCTCGACGGCGCCGCGGTCGAAGACCGGGTGCTCGTAGGTCATGCGGGCGATCACTCGGTCCTCGCGCGGGGACTCCAAGGGGTTCAGCGACACGAAGTAGTCGCGCTGGGTCGCGAGCCGCTGTAGGCGGTTCATCCAGTAGCTCACGGAGACCGCGCGCCCGCCGTCGCTGCTCGGCCGCGCGAGATAGTTCCACGACGACCAGACCCGGCGCGAGCGCGGCATCAGTGCCTCGTCGGTGTGCAGCCATGCCTCGTTGGTCTGGAAGGCGAAGGCCGAGAGCAGGCGCCGCTCGTCCGCGGTCGGATCGCCGATCAGCCCCAGGGCCTCGTCGGCATGGCAGGCGAGCACGACTTGGTCGAACCGGGCGCTCGCGCCCGAGGCGAGGCGCAGCGTCACACCGGAGTCCTCGCGCTGGACCGCCCGGACCGCGTCGTGCACCAGGTTGTCCGCCCCGAGGTCCTCAACGAGCCGGCGCGCGTAGACCTGGCTGCCGCCGGTGACGGTCTTCCACTGCGGGCGGTTGTGCAGATCGAGCAGGCCGTGGTTGGCGAAGAACCGGGCCAGGCTCTCTGCCGGGAAGTCGAGCATGGTCGCCGTGGGGCAGGACCAGATCGCCGCCGCCATCGGAAGCAGGTAGTGGTCGCGGAAGGCCGTGCCCAGGCGCTCGCGCTCCAGGAAGTCCCCGAGGCTCAGCTCGGCGAGCCCGTCCGGCTGCCCGAGCAGGGCGTGACAGCGGCGGTTGAAGCGCTGGATGTCCCAGAGCATGCGCAGGAAGCCCGGACGCAGCAGGTTGCGCCGCTGGGCGAAGAGCCCGTCGAGGTCGCTGCCCGAGTACTCCAGCCGCCCGGGGCCGATCGAGGCGGCGAAGGACATGTCGGTGTCCTGGGTGGCGACCCCGAGGTGGGCGAAGAGCCGGGTGAGCAGCGGGTAGTTGCGCTCGTTGTAGACGATGAAGCCGGTGTCGACCGGGAGGCGTCGTCCGCCCTCGTCGACCTCGACGGTGTGGGTGTGGCCGCCGACGTAGTCGTTGCGCTCTAAGAGCGTCACCCGGTGCTCGCGCGCGAGCAGCCAGGCGCTCGCCAGTCCGGCGATGCCGGTGCCGATGACGGCGATGTGCTGCCCCATGATGTCCCCGCCTCCTCGCTAATCCGAATGACGGCGATGTTTGTCCGGGTTTGCACTTTTCAAAGGCTGGGCACATCTGGCCTTGAGGGGCGGTTGAGCCCGGTCGCGGCCGGGTCAGCCCTGCCGGCGACTGGTTTGCGGCGCGTGGTCGGCTATCCTTCCCCGTCAGCGTGCGCGACGAGGCGGTAGGGCTCTTCTAGGGAGGCGACGGGACCATGTCATTCGATCATCCCGCGGTTCACAGCGGTCTCGTGCCGCTGGTGGTTGCGTTTCTGGCGGCGGGGGTGCTGCGGCTCGCGCTCGGCGCGGGCCGGGGTCCTCAGGCGGCCAGCGCGGCCGCCGGGGTCGGGTTTCTCGTTGCCTATCTGCTGACGCTCGGACTCCCGCCCTGGCCGCCCTCGGGCGCGTTGCAGAAGCTGGCCTATGTCGCCGCCGCCGGGCTCGCCATCGGACTGCTGCTCGACCTGCTGCGGGCCGGCGTGATCTGGGCGCGCCTGCTCGGCGTACTCGCGCTGGTCGCCGCCCTCGCCTGGGTGTTCGAGGCCCAGGTCCGCCAGGCCGACCCCAGGGCGCTGCTCCAGCCGGCGCTCCTCGCGGCGGGCGGCGCGCTCGCGCTCTGGCGCGTCGCCGGCCAGCGTGCGCAGGGCGTGGCGCCGGCAGTCGCGGTGATCGTCGCGGCGCTCGGGCTCGCCGGCGTGGCGCTGGTCTCGGCCTCGCTCTCTATCGCCCAGCTCGCCGGCGCCCTGGCCGCCGCGGTCGGCGGCTTCGCGCTGTGGAGCTGGCCGGTGGCGCGCTTTCCCTTCGCCGCGGGCGGCAATTTCGCGGCGCTGATCCCGCTGCTGGCCCTGGCGGCCGTCACGACCCTGCTGACCAAGGCCCCAGTCTGGGCGCTCGCCCCGCTGCTGCTGGTCTTCTTCGCCGATCTCGTCAGCAGCCGATTGCCGGCCGGGTCCGGGCGCTGGCGCGAGGCCCTGCAGCCGGTCTATCTGGCGGTGATCGCGGCCATCCCGGCGGCGTTGGCCGTAGGTCTTGCCGTCTACGCCGCCGGTGGCGGCGGGGATGCCGACCTCTACCTCCGCTAATCCGGCATGCTCGCGAGCGGCTACTGGCAGGACCTGACGACCCGGGACTTCGACCGGCTCGACCCCGAGGTGACGGTTGCCCTGCTGCCGGTCGCGGCGGTCGAGCAGCACGGGCCGCACCTGCCGCTCGCGACCGATGCGCTGATCAACGCCGGGATCATCGCGCGGACCCTGGAGCGGCTGCCCGCCGGCCCCTGCCTGTTGGTGCTGCCGGCGCTCACCATCGGCCACAGCCTGGAGCACAGCGGCTACGCCGGGACGCTGAGCGCCGACGCCGAGACCCTGCTCGCGCTCTGGACCCAGGTCGGCGCGGGCGTCGCACGGGCCGGGGTGCGGCGGCTGATCGTCTTCAACAGCCACGGCGGCCAGTCGGCGCTGGTCGACCTCGCGGCGGTACGCCTGCGCGCCGAGCATCGGCTGCTCGCGGTGCGGGCGGGCTACTTTGGCTTCGGCGTGCCCGAGGGCCTGTTCGCGGCCGACGAGCTCGCCCATGGGCTCCACGGCGGGGAGGTGGAGACCTCGTTGCTGCTCGACTTACGCCCGGACCTGGTGCGGCGCGAGGCCCTGGCCGACTTCCACGGTCTGCCGGCGCAGATGGCGGCGGCGGGCGGCCTGCTCGGGCCCGAGCGCCCGATTGGCTTCGGCTGGATGAGCCAGGACCTGCACCCGGCCGGTGCCTGCGGCAACGCCGCCCGGGCCGACGCCGAGCGCGGCCGGCTACTGCTCGATCACCTGGCGGGTTGCCTGGTCCGGCTGGTGTACGAGGTGGTGTCGCTGCCCCTCAGCGTGTTGGCGAGCCGCTAAGCGGCAACAAAATGAAGGACTAACGTACGGAAATGAAGAATCAGCCGAAAATGGACGCAAATGAACGCAAATCGAGGGATCAGGTCGCGAATCGGATCGCCCCGATGCGAGGCGCGCCAGGCCGCCGGCCAGGCGGGCGCTCTTCGTCCCTTACGGGCAAGCGGGCGCGTTGACGGCGGAGCAGGCCGGGTTGGACGGGGCGGCATGCGGGGTGGAGCCGCGACGGCACTGTTCACCCGATGTCGCGTGGCTGGCGGTCCTCGCGGCCGCCACCATGATTCGTCTGGGGCGGGCCCCGACGGACCGCAAGGGCTTTACGTTCGACCCGCGCGGCGGGCTGGTCGCAATCGACTCCGGGGGTGGCGAGGCCTGGCTCCGGTTCCATCCAGCGTCGGGATGGGCGCCGGCCGATGGTTGCGACCCCGAGGTGCGCGATCTGCTCGACCTCTACCTGCCGCTCTGCGGCTGCGGTCCTTCGGGGGTGCAGGTCGTCGGGCACCTCGGGCAGAGTCTCAATGGCTGCATCGCGACCCAGTCGGGCGACTCCTGCTGGGTTACCGGGCCGGAGAACATCCGCCACCTCCACCGGATGCGGGCGCTGAGCGACGCCGTGCTGGTGGGCGCCGAGACCGTGGTGCGCGACGACCCGCGGCTCACCACCCGTCTGGTCCCGGGCGGCAGCCCGACGCGGGTGGTGCTCGACCCCCACCGCCGCGTGCGGGCCGAGCACAACGTCTGCCGCGACGGCGAGGCGCCGACCTTGGTGATCGGCACCAGGTCGCGCGTGCCGCCAGGCCGGCTCGGCGAGGCCGAGATCGCCGGGGTGCCCGAGCGCGACGGGCGGCTCGACCTGGCGGCGGTGCTCGGGGTTCTGCGCGAGCGCGGCCTCGACCGCGTCTTCATCGAGGGCGGGGGGGTCACGGTCTCCGCCTTTCTCCACGCTGGACTGCTCGACCGGCTGCAGGTCACCGTCGCGCCGCTCCTCATCGGCGGCGGGCGGCCCGGCGTGCACCTGCCACCGGCGGCGACCATGGGCGAGTGCCTGCGGCCGCGCTGCCGCGTCTTCCGCATGGGCGGCGACCTGCTCTTCGACTGCGAGCCGCGTGTCCCCGCCGACGCTGCCGAGGGTGAGGGGCTTTCTCGGGTGATCTGAGGGTTAGGCGGAGCTCCTCATGCCCAAGCTCAGCTTCCGCCTCGTACCCAAGCTCCGCTTGGGTACGCGGGTCTGAGAAGCTCCGCTTCGCGAGTTGCCGCCAATCCCTGACGACGTTGATCAGAACCGAAGATCATGCCGCCTAGCCGCTACGGGTGTGTCGGCAACGACGCCCCGTACTTCATGACCATGACGGTCAACCGCTGGCTGCCCGTCGTCACCCGCCCGGAGACGGTCGAGATCCTGTTGGACTCCTGGCGGTTTCTCCAGGCGCAGCACGACTGGCGCCTACTCGGCTAGGTGATCATGGAGAACCACCTGCACCTAATCGCCGGCTCGTTGCAGATCAGCAGGGACATCCAAGAGGTTCAAGTCCTGTACCGCACGGCGGGTCATCGACCATCTGGAGGAGGTCAGGGCCGAGCGACTGCTCGATCTGCTCGCCCTCTTCAAGCGAGCGCACAAACGACAATCGGATTACCAATTTTGGGAGGAGGGGAGCCACCCGCAGCGCATCGAGAGCGAGGCGGTGATGCGGCAGAAGCTCGATTACGTCCACTACAACCCGGTCAAACCTGGCGCTGTCGATCTGCCGGAGCATTGGCATTGGTCGAGTGCGCGGGATTATGCCGGGGGCTCTGGGCCGATCGCCGTGGACCGGGACTGGTGAGGGTGTCGGTCCGGGTCGGGCTCGGGAAGCGGAGCTTCCGGGACCGCGTGCCCAAGCAGAGCTTGGGCACGAGCGAGCGAACAATGAGGGAAGGTGGGGCAAAAGTGACGCGTCGCGGGCGGGCGCCGCCGGGCTAGAATCGCCCGGCCGACCCAGCCCGAGGAACCGCCGCGACCGTGGACCCCAAGTTCGTTCACCTGCACCTGCACTCCGAGTACTCGCTCGCCGACGGACTGATCCGCATCAAGCCGCTGGTCAAGGCGGTGGCGGGGGCCGGGATGCCGGCGGTGGCGGTGACCGACCAGGCCAACCTGTTCGCCCTGGTGCGCTTCTACCGGGCGGCGGTAGCGGGCGGGGTCAAGCCGATCGCGGGCTCGGACCTCTGGCTGCGCAACCCGGACGAGCCCAACCGCCCGCACCGGCTGGTGCTCCTGGTCCAGGACCTGGCGGGCTACCGCAACCTCACGCGGCTGATCTCGCGGGCCTATCAGGAGGGTCAGCACCTCGGCCTGCCGCAGGTCGAGCGCGACTGGCTCGCGGCCTCCGCTCAAGGGCTGATCGCCCTCTCGGGCGCGCGCGACGGCGATGTCGGCCGGGCGCTGCTGGCGGGTAACCGGGAGCTGGCGGAGCGGCTGGCCGCCGACTGGGTGCGGCTCTTCGGCGACCGCTACTACCTGGAGCTCACCCGCACCGGGCGCGAGGGCGAGGCCGAGTGCCTGGAGGGGAGCGTCGAGCTGGCCGCCCGCGTCGGCGTGCCGGTGGTGGCGACCAACGACGTGCGCTTTCTCGCCTCCGGGGACTTCGAGGCCCACGAGGCGCGGGTGTGCATCCACGAGGGACGCATCCTCGCCGACCCGCGCCGCCCGCGCCGCTACAGCGAGGAGCAGTACCTGCGCCCGCCCGAGGAGATGGCGGAGCTCTTCGCCGACATCCCGGAGGCGCTGGAGAACAGCATCGAGATCGCCAAGCGCTGCACTCTGGAGCTCAGCCTGGGCAAGAGCTTCCTGCCCGCATTCCCCGTGCCCGAGGGGCTCACCACCGCCGAGTATTTCGCCCAGGCCTCACGCGAGGGGTTGGAGCAGCGGCTCGCCGCGGTCTTCGACACCGCCGCGCCGGACTTTCCCGAGCGCCGCCGCGTGTACGACGAGCGCCTTGCCCTGGAGCTCGACGTCATCAACCAGATGGGCTTCGCCGGTTACTTCCTGATCGTTGCGGACTTCATCCAGTGGGCCAAGGACAACGGCATCCCGGTGGGCCCGGGGCGCGGCTCGGGGGCGGGCTCGTTGGTCGCCTATGCCCTCAAGATCACCGACCTCGACCCCATCGAGCACGAGCTGCTCTTCGAGCGCTTCCTGAACCCCGAGCGCGTCTCCATGCCCGACTTCGACGTCGACTTCTGCATGGAGCGCCGCGACGAGGTGATCGACTACGTGGCGGGTCGCTACGGACGCGACGCGGTCTCGCAGATCATCACCTTCGGGACCATGGCGGCGAAGGCCGTAGTGCGCGACGTCGGGCGGGTGATGGGGCACCCCTACGGTTTCGTCGACCGCATCGCCAAGCTGGTGCCCTTCGAGCTCGGCATGACGCTCGACAAGGCCCTGACCGAGAGCGAGGACCTCAAACGGGTCTACAACGAGGACGAGGAGGTGCGCGCGATCATCGATCTCGCGCGCAAGCTCGAGGGCTTGGCGCGCAACGCCGGCAAGCACGCCGGCGGGGTGGTGATCGCCCCCAGCGTGCTAACCGACTTCGCGCCCCTCTACTGCGAGCCGGGGGGCGAGAACCTGGTCACCCAGTACGACAAGGACGACGTCGAGCAGGCCGGACTGGTCAAGTTCGACTTCCTCGGGCTGCGCACGCTGACCATCATCGACTGGGCCTTGAAGACCATCAACGCCGAGCGCGCCGCCCGCGACGAGGCGTCGCTCGACATCGTCCGCATCGACCCGGCCGACGCCGAGTCCTTCGCGTTGCTAAAACGCTGCGAGACGACCGCGGTGTTCCAGCTCGAGTCGCGCGGCATGAAGGAGCTGATCAAAAAGCTCCAGCCCGACTGCTTCGAGGACATCACCGCGCTGGTCGCCCTTTACCGCCCCGGTCCGCTGCAGTCCGGTATGGTCGACGACTTCATCAACCGCAAGCACGGGCGCGCCGCGGTGGCCTATCCGCACCCCGACGTCGAGCCCATCTTGAAGCCCACCTACGGCGTGATTCTCTACCAGGAGCAGGTGATGCAGATCGCCCAGGTGCTTGCCGGCTACACGCTCGGCGGCGCCGACCTGCTGCGTCGCGCCATGGGTAAGAAGAAGCCCGAAGAGATGAACAAGCAGCGGGCGATCTTTCAGGAGGGGGCCGAGAAGCGCGGGGTCAATCCCGCGGTCGCCACCCGTATCTTCGACCTGATGGAGAAGTTCGCGGGCTATGGCTTCAATAAATCTCATAGCGCCGCCTATGCCCTGGTCTCCTATCAGACCCTCTGGCTCAAGGCCCACTACCCGGCGGCCTTCATGGCGGCGGTGCTCTCGGCGGACATGGACAACACCGACAAGGTGGTCACACTGATCGACGAGTGCCGGCAAATGGGGCTCGCGGTCGAGCCGCCGGCGATCAACCGCTCGGAGTTCCGCTTCACCGTTGCGGGTGAGGGCACCGTCGTCTACGGCCTCGGCGCCATCAAGGGGGTGGGGGAGTCGGCGATCGAGGCGGCGCTGGAGGCGCGGCGCTCGGGCGGCCCCTTCCGCGATCTCTGGGACTTCTGCCGGCGCATCGATCTGCACAAGGCCAACCGCCGGGTGCTCGAGGCCCTGATCAGCGCCGGGGCGCTCGACGAGCTGGGGGCCAACCGCGCCACCCTCATGGCCCAGCTCCCGATGGCGCTCAAGCTCGCCGAGCAGCATCGCGAGGGCCAGGCGGCCGGGCAGGTCGATCTCTTCGGCGGCGGCGAGAGCGCGGCGGTCGAGCCTGATGCCCAGCTCGCCGGGCGGGTGTGGGACGACTGGGAAGAGGAGGAGCGGCTCGCCGGGGAGAAGGAGACCCTCGGGCTCTATCTCACCGGTCACCCGATCAACCGCTACGAGGCCGAGCTGGGCGGCCTCACCAGCGCCCGCATCGGGGCCGTCCTGGAGTTGGGGCGCGAGCGCGCGGACCGCGAGCGGCGCACCCTCGCCGGGCTGGTGGTCGCCGTGCGGCAGGGCAAGAGCAACCGCGGACGCATGGCCTCGGTGATCCTCGACGACCGCACCGGGCGGATCGAGGCGACTTGCTTCGCCGAGCTGTACGAGCAGGTCCGCGAGCTGCTGGTCATCGACCGCATCCTGGTGGTGACCGGCACCCTGAGCTTCGACGAGTACCGCGATAGCTGGTCGCTGCGCGCGACCGAGGTCCAGACCCTGGAGCAGGCGCGCGCCGCTGCGGCCGATCACCTTGATCTCATGCTCGACCTCAGCGACGCCGTCCGGCATCGCGACGGCGACGAGCGGGTCGAGGCCCTGCGGGCGGTGCTCGCCGCCTTTCGCGGCGGTGGCCTGCCGGTGCATCTCGACTACCGTCGCCCCGGCGCCCGCGGCCGGATGATCCTGGGGCCGGAGTGGCGGGTGCCGCCGGCGGAGGAGCTGCTCAAGCGTCTGCGCCACCTGCTCGGCCCGGATGCCGTGCGCGTCGCCTACGAGCGCGCCTTGCCGACGAGCCCCGGCGACGAGGCGGGGCGCGTGCCGCGCTTGTCGCTGGTCCGGTAGAGCGAACGCGGGGCGGGGAGGGCGCTTGCGTACCCGGGGAGCCGCGCGCGGGGGGCTCGACTTCGTCCCCTACGATGAGGCCCAGGCGATGGTCGCCCGGCGGCTCGCCGACCTCCACGTGCGCCTCAACGCCGACGGCACAGGTCCATCCGCCTGGCTCCGGCGACTCGGCGGGCGCATTGGGCGCCGCGCCGGGCCGGTGCCTGGGATCTACCTGTGGGGAGGGGTCGGGCGCGGCAAGACCCATCTGATGGACTGGTTCGCCGAGCTGCCCGCGCCGGGCAAGCGGCGGGTGCACTTCCACCACTTCATGCGCGAGGTGCACGACGAGCTCGCGGGTCTGCCGCGTCAGCCCGACCCTTTGCAGGTGCTGGCCGAGCGGCGCTGCGCGGAGTTTCGGGTACTTTGCCTCGACGAGCTGGTGGTCAGCGACATCACCGACGCCATGATCCTGCACGGCCTGCTGCGGGCGCTCTTCGCCCGCGGGCTCACCCTGGTCACCACCTCGAACGCCCCGCCGGCGGAGCTCTACCGCAACGGGCTACAACGCCAGCGCTTTCTGCCTGCGATCGAGCTGATCGAGCGCCATACCCAGGTCGTCGAGCTGGCGCCCGGGCCCGACTACCGGCTGCGGGCGCTGGCCGTCGCGGGGGTCTATTTCGTCGAAGGCGCGACCGACGCCGAGGCGGCAATGGCCGACTGCTTCGAGCGCCTCGCAGGGGGCCACGAGGAAGCCGCCGCCGCGCTCGCGGTCAACGGGCGGGAGATCGCGGTCCGCCGCCTGGGCCACGACCTCGTCTGGTTCGACTTCGAGGTCCTCTGCGGCGGCCCGCGGGCGACCGCCGACTACATCGAGATTGCGCGCGAGTTCCATACCCTGCTGCTGTCGGGCGTGCCGCTGCTCACGCCCGCAAGGGACGCCGCCGCGCGGCGCTTCCTGCACCTGGTCGACGAGCTCTACGACCGCCGGGTCAAGCTGATCGTCTCAGCCGCCGCACCGCCCGCCGGGCTGTGCCCGACCGGGCTGCACGACTTCGCCGCGGCACGGCTGATCAGCCGGCTGACCGAGATGCAGTCGCGGGCCTACCTCGCCGCGGTGGACCGGTAAGCGCCGCGGACGGGGCTCAAGAGGAAGAGACGGTCGCAAGTGAACGCAAACGGACGGAGGTAGGAAAAATTGCCCGAGTTGTTGACGGGTTCTGAATGAGGGGGGAGCTTCAGATTCGCGGTTTGACGAGCGGTGGCGGCTCCGACCGTCCGGCTTCCAGGTTCCGGCGATCCCTGACGCGCGCCTCTACCAGAGCAAGGGGATCGGTTTCGGCGGTGGGGCGTCCGCGCCGGCCGCGGGGGCCTGTTGCGATGCGGCCTCGCGGGAAGGGGTCGCTTTGATCTGCTGGGTAATCTCCGGCGTGATGAGGAGGCGGAAGCCGAGGCGGCGGGCGTCGGCGAGGGACGCGCGGGCGATGGTGAAGGCGTTGATCGTGCCGGTCGAGGCCCCGCAGACGGCGATGTGGGCGAGTCCGTCGTCGCTCTTGCGGCTGGCCTGGACCGCGATGCCGGCGGCCTCGAGCTCCGCGGCCATGCGCGTGAGCGGGATGGGCTCGCCCAGCCCGCACTGGAGGCTGCCGTCGTATTGGTAGACCTCGACGGTATCGGCGTCGAAGACCCAGAGGCCGTAGCCGGCGGCGTCCGGGTGCTCGTTGGTGAAGGCGGTCCAGTCGGCCGCGGCGACCGTCAGCACATTGGCCTCACCGGTCGGCGCCCCGCAGGGCGCCTCGCCCTCCAGCGGGATCATCCGCCGCTCCGCCCCGAGCACGGCCACCCCCTGGGCACGCAGGAAGTCCGCCGCGGTCTCTGGTGCGGCCACCTCACGCTCCAGGCAATGCATCGCGCCGTTCAGTTGGTAGACCATAACCCGGGGCTCGGTCGCGAGTGCCGCACCGGCGGCGAGTAGGGTCAACAGGATTGGCAGTCGGTGCATCGGCGTTCCTCCGAAGTGGCGTGGCGCGGGGCGGCCTCGGCCGAGCGGCATTCTACCCGACGGCGTCCCAGGGGCCGCCGCTGGCGCGCCGATGCGTTGCAATGGGTGGGCGGTGCCACGATCTCGCCTCGCATTACCGACACCGCCGCCGCCCACCATGACTACGATCCAGCTCTCCGCCCCGAGCATCGACCCGGCCGAGGTCGCCTACTTCGAGGGTTTGGCCCACCGCTGGTGGGACCCGAACGGGCCCTTCTGGCCCCTGCATCGCTTGAACGAGCTGCGCTCCGGGTACCTGCGCGAGCGCCTCAGCGGGGCCTTCGGGCTTGACCCGGAGGCCGAGCGTCCGCTCGAGGGCCTGAGTCTCCTCGATATCGGCTGCGGCGGCGGGATCCTGAGCGAGTCGATGGCGCGGCTTGGGGCACGCGTGACCGGCATCGACGTGGCCGCGAAGAATCTGCGCGTCGCCGGTCTGCACGCCGGTTGGAGCGGGCTCGACATCGCTTATCGCCACGCCGCGGTCGAGGATCTGGCGGCGGCCGGGGAGAGCTTCGACGTGGTGCTCAACATGGAGGTGGTCGAGCACGTCGAGGGCCTTCCCAACTTTCTGGCCGCCTGCGCGCGGCTGGTGCGGCCGGGCGGGCTGACGGCGGTCGCGACCATCAACCGCACCCCGCTGGCCTTTCTGGTCGCGATCCTCGGGGCCGAGTATGTCCTCGGCTGGCTGCCCAAGGGCACCCATCACTATCGCAAACTGGTGAAGCCGGCGGAGGTGCTGAGCGGCCTCGGGCCGGGGTTCGATCTGCGGCACCAAACCGGCGTGCGGGTCAATCCCTTCAATCGCAGCCTGCACTTCAGCCGCTTCATGGGCGTGAATTACATGCTCTTGCTGCAGAAGGCGGCCGGGTGAGGGCGAGGTGCACCGGCTGGCGCTGTTGGGATTGGCGGCGGCCCTCGCGGGACAACCGGTGGGGGGCGAGATGCTGATCGACGACTTTACGGGCACGGACTCCCGGCTCGGGACGCAGTGGCGGCTGGTGACCGACGGGGTCATGGGCGGGCGCTCCAGCGGGCAGCTCTGGCGCGGCGCGCTGGAGGGCCGCGCGGCACTCTGTCTGCGTGGGAACGTGAGCCTGGAGAACCAGGGGGGCTTCGTGCAGATCGCCCTAGAACTGGCGCCGTCGGGGGTCTTCGACGCCGGCGCGTACCGCGGGCTTTGGCTCGTCGTCCGCGGCAACGGCGAGTCCTACAACCTGCATCTACGGACCGCCGACCTCTGGCTGCCCTGGCAGTCCTATCGCGCCGAGCTCACCGCCGGGCCGCAGTGGCAAGAGGTGCGTCTGCCGTTCGATGCCTTCACGCCCTATCGCGTCGAGACCCCCTTGGATACCCGCCGGCTGCGGCGGCTCGGTCTGGTCGCCATCGGGCGCGCCTTCGCCGCCGATCTCTGCATAGCCGGAATCGGCCTTTACGAATGAAATGCTGAAAAACTCAGCACTTGCCGCGCGGGGCAGGAGCCCCGCCATTTTCAGGCGCGCAAGCGACTGAAAATGAAGGAGCCGGGAATCCAAGCTTGTCCGGTTCCGTGCTGATCTTGGCCGGGATGGCCAATCATCAGCATCCCCCCAAGGCTCCCTGGCGCTCCGGTCCCGGAAGGCGGGGCGCCCTGCGTCGGCCCTTGTGGCATGACGAGCTACGCCATATTCTCCATCCAAGTCCGCGATGAAAAAGCGGGCGGAACGACCGTGACGGGCGTCTGACTGTCCCTTTGGATCGCCCGCGCAGACCACGGAGGAAGGGGATGGAACAAGAGAAAGAGTTTTCGCTGTGGGTCGCTAGCCTCGAGCGCGGGGACCTGGGCTACACCTATATCCGCCTGTATGCCGGCGCCCCGGAGTGGGTGCGCAATCAGGCGATCAACCGCTTCGGCAAGGGGACGGTCTTCCTACCGCCGCTGTGCCCCCGCCCGCAGGCCGCCTGAGCCTCGGGTCCAGGCCAGGGGCGAGCTCCTGGTGTCGCCCTTCACATCGCCTCGACCGCAATCCGCTCGCCGTCGACCCCGATGCCCTTGAGGCCCTCGGCGAGGGCCTCCACCGGCGTCTGCGGGCCGGCGAGATACCACCGCAGGCCCTCCGGCTCCGGATGGTCGGCGCGCAGCACGGTCATGAGGTCGTCGCTGCCGACGCCGATCAGCGGCGTGTAGGCGAAGTTGTCCAGGGATTCCTTCATCGCCCGGCACCAGCGGGCCTGGTACTGGCCCTCGGGTCCGGAGACCACCCAGTAGAGGTGGAAGGAGTCGATGGTGTCGATCGAGACGGCGTGCTCGATCAGACTCTTGATGGGGGCGATGCCGTCGCCGAAGGCGATGAACACGGCGGGCTCCGGCGAGTCCTCGTGGAGCACGAAACCGCCGCGCGGACCGGTGACGGTGACGAGCTGACCGTGGTGGAGCTCGCCGCTGAAAACGGCCGCGGCGAAGGGGTTGGCGGGGTTCTCGCGGACGAAGAAGAGCAGGTTGCGTGCGTTGCAGGGGCAGCTCGCGATGGGCAGCTCGGCCGCGGGGCCGGATTCCAACGTGAGGTGGGCCCGCTGACCGGCCATGAAGCGCAGGGTGTGGGTGCGCGGAGTTTGGATCTCGAGCTGGGCCATGTCGTCGGCGATCCGGCTCACCTTGCGCACCGCGGCGCGGATCTCCTGCTGCGGCAGGTCCTGCACTGTGAGGGCCTCGGCCGCCTCCAGCACCAGCTCGGTCACGGCGGTGTTGGAGCAGCTTAGGATGTAGCCCATCTGGCGCTCGCGCTCGGAGAGCACGTAGTCGTGGTCGCGGGTCTTCCACACCTCGCCGCTCACCACGCGCGCCTTGCAGGAGCCGCAGTTGCCGCTGGCGCAGCCGTAGGCGAGCTTGAGCCCGGCGCGCACCGAGGCGTCGAGGATCGACTCGGTGCCCTCGACGAAGAACTCGTGCCCGCTCGGGATGATCTTGACCGAGGCCGCCAGGATGCGCAGGAAGGTGTCCTTGGCGAAGAGCTGGGCACTGCTGTCGGGCGGCGGCTCGGCGAGCACCCGCCGGGCTTCGGCCAGCCAGTCCAGGGCCTGGCGCAGCTCGCTGGTCGACGTCGACGGGCGCTGGGCGAGCTGCGCGATCCGGCCGGCGACCTCGTCCAGCAGCCGCTCGGCGGCGTCCAGCGCGGCCGCTTTGGCGACCAGGACGTCGCTCAGCGAACGCAGGCGCGAGACCAGCACCCGCGGGCTCGGCAGCACCGTGTCCGCCTCGTGGCTGCGGGGCACGGCGTCGGCCTTGATGCGCTCGACGCGCTCGAAGGCGTCGTTGCGGTCCAGGCTCACCTGAGGATAGACCCGCAGCAGATCGCTGATGTCGATCTGGCCCTCGAAGGTCTCCAGCTCGCCGCGGCGGATGCGTTTCTGCAGCTCGGCGCGGGAGACGTCCGCCAGGCGGGCGGCGCGGGACAGGCTGAGTAGCTGGGGCATGCGGGACTCCTGATCTCCGGCTCTGGCGGCGGTTGTATTGGACAGAGGCGGGCGCATTCTAGCGCCGTTCCCGCCCATCCTATGCGTCGCGCACGGGCCTGCTCGCGGCGCTCGGGCAAGGGTCCGCACTCGCGGGCGATCGGCACAGCGGCCAGTCACCTAAACCTCGCCATGAATCGATCGAGCACAGAGAAGTCCGCCCCGGTCCCCAGCGGTCGCGCCGCCCGGCTCTGGCACCTCGGGCGTGCCGCCGGGGGCCTGGCCACTGCCGCGGCCCTGCAGGCGGGACTGGCCGCGCTGCGCGGTCGTCCGGCCGGGGACCTCCGGCTCTCGGTCAGCCCCGCGCAGGGCCAGCGCCTCGCCGAGCACCTCTCGCGCCTGCGCGGCGCGGCCATGAAGCTCGGCCAGCTCCTATCGCTCGACGGGCGCGGCGTGCTGCCGCCGGAGCTGGTGGAGGTCCTCGCCCCCCTGCGTGACGGCGCGCACCTGATGCCCTTCAGTCAGGTGGTCGCGGTGCTGGAGTCCGAGTACGGCAACGGCTGGCAACGCCAGTTTCGGCGTTTCGCCTTTACCCCGGTCGCCGCCGCCTCGATCGGTCAGGTCCACCGCGCCGAGACCCGCGACGGACGGGTCCTGGCGATCAAGGTGCAGTACCCCGGGGTGCGGGAGAGCATCGACAGCGACCTGGACAATCTGCGCCTACTGGGGCGCCTAGCGGGGCTGATCCCGGCGGGCGTGGACATCGACCCCTTGCTCGCCGAGGCCCGCGCCCAGCTCCACCGCGAGGCGGACTATGGCGCCGAGGCCGAGGCCCTGACGCGCTACGGGCGGCTGCTCGGTGCGGACCCGATGCTCGCGGTGCCGGAGGTCGTGCCCGAGCTCTCGACCTCGCGCGTGCTCGCGATGAGCTTCGCCGAGGGCGTGGCGGTCGACCGGCTGGCGGCGAACGGTGCGCCCCAGGCCGTGCGCGACCGCGTCGCCGAGGCCCTGAGCCGGCTCGCGCTGCGCGAGCTCTTCGAGCTCGGCCTGGTGCAGAGCGACCCGAACTTTGCGAACTATCTCTATGACGAGGCGAGCGGCCGCCTGGTGCTGCTCGACTTCGGGGCCGTCCAGCGGATTCCAGCGGGACTGGCGGAGGGCTACCGCCGGCTGGCGCGGGCGGCGGCCGCCAACGACCCGGCGGGGGTGCGCGCCTCCGCCGAGGAGATCGGCTATCTCGGGGACGGGGTCGACGCAGGTCAGGCGAACGCCCTGACGGCGCTCATCGTTGCCGCGGCCGAGCCGCTCCGGCATCGGGGGTACTACGACTTCGGCGCCTCCGACCTCTTCGCCCGGGTCTACGCCCAGGGCAAGGACCTGGTCTTCGGTCAGGGCTTTCGGCGCAGCCCGCCACCCGCGACCCTGTTCCTCCATCGTAAGTTCGTTGGCACCTTCCTACTCTGCGCGCGGCTGCGGGCACGGGTGGACGTCGCGAGCCTCGTCGAGCCCTGGCTCAGGGTCGATACCGTCGCAGCGAAAGAGGCAGGTCAACCCGGCACGTATTGCCGGGATCCAGATTCCAGGGATGGCAGGCATTGATCATTTCCATGGTTCCTTGAGATACCGGCATTCCCTGCCGGGGCAGGCTCTGCCGCTATGACGCCCTTAACCCAATAGCATTAGGACCCAGACGATGGACGAGAGGACACGCATCGAGATCGAGGCCGCCGCCTTCCGCGGGCTCGTTGAGCACCTTCAGCGGCGCACCGACGTGCAGAACATCGACCTCATGAACCTGGCCGGTTTTTGCCGCAACTGCCTGTCGAAGTGGTACCTGGCCGCCGCCCAGGAGCGCGGCGTTCCGCTCACGGACGAGCAGGCCCGCGAGGCGATCTACGGCATGCCTTACGCGGAGTGGAAGGCGAGATACCAGCGCGAGGCAAGCCCTGAGCAGCTCCAGCGCTTCGAGGAGACCATGCCGCTGCACGCCTTCGTCAGCGGCCATGGCCAGGGTTGAGCCCGCTGCCGTTGATCGAGGCCGTCATACCGGCAGGGACTGCCGGTGCTCAGGGTCCAGAGAGTTGATCGGGGGCAGCCAAGACGTTTCCTGCCGGAACGAGTACGGACTCCCCCGTCAACTTGACGGCAGTGAGGGTTGAGCGCGGACTTAACCCGCTCTTTTCCGTTGATTACAGCTCCCCGTTGGCGCCCGCCTCCATGATCGAGCGGATGTTGTCGCGCACGAGGATGGCCTTCTCCATCAGCTCAGGGGTGAGCTTGGCGGTGCCCATGACGCGGTCGAGGTCGAGGGTGACCAGCCAAGGCTTGCCGGTCTGGTCCTCGATCAGGGTGATGCGGCAGGGCAGGTAAGCGGAGAAGTCGATGTCGTGGGCGATCATCTCGGCGGCGATGCGGGCATCGCAGAACTGGAAGATCTCCACCCGCTTGGTGTCGATGCCCAGCGACTCCAGCTCCTTGTACAGCGGCAGGTGGGCGACCAGCTTGAAGTTGAGCCCGTTGGCGCGGAGCTTCATCGACTCCACGGCGTCGTCCATGGAGACGCCGTCGGCGAGCGGCATCTTGAGGACGGTGTCGGCGATGGTCGTCTCCTGGGCCGCCGGGGCGAGGCTGGGCAGGACGAGCATAGCGAGCAGGGTGAGCAGGGGCAGGGTGCGCATGATTCGTGTCTCCTGTGGCGGCGGCCCGGCGTGGTGGGGCTCGGCTGGCTGCGATTGTGACCCGATCGGTGTCCACTGCCAATTGGGGACGGCGGCACCTTGGGTTGGGGGATTCCCCAGGCCGGGGCTATCCGGGACGGGTCGAGGGACGGGCACACGCGCCCGCTGACCGGCTTGAGAACAGTTTCGTAACACCCTGTTCCAACAAACTTCCGATTACCGCGAGGTGCGGCGGATAGCCGCGGCACGCTTATACTGGGCGGGCGACTGCTGACTGGGCCGGTGCGGATGACGATCCTCTACTACGACTGCTTTTCCGGAATCAGCGGGGACATGCACCTCGGGGCCTTGATCGACCTCGGGGTCGATCCCGAGCGAATGCGCGCCGGGCTGGCAGGTCTCGGCCTGCCCGGCTGGGAGCTCCGGGTCGCGCGGGTCTCGCGCGGGGGCATTGAGGCCACCCGGGCCGAGGTCTGCCTCGGCCCGGCGCGGCAACCGGCGCGCCATCTCGCCGAGGTGGCGGAGATCATCCAGCGCGCTGGCCTCAGCGCCCGGGCCCAAGGCCTTGCCCTGGCGGTGTTTCAACGCCTGGCCGAGGCCGAGGGGCGGGTGCACGGGTGCCCGCCCGAGGCCGTGCACTTCCACGAGGTCGGCGCGGTCGACGCCCTGGTCGACGTCGTTGGTGCCGCGCTCGGGCTGGAGCAGCTCGGCTGGCCGCGGGTCGTTGCCGGGCCGATCGAGCTCGGCTCGGGATACGCCGAGTGTGCCCATGGCCGGCTGCCCGTCCCGGCACCGGCGACCCTGGAGCTCCTGCGGGCTGTGCCGACTCGGCTCGGCGGTCAACCCTTCGAGGCGACCACCCCCACGGGTGCGGCGATCCTGACCGCGGCGGCCGAGCGGTTCGGGGAGCCGGCGGGTCTTGCCGTCCAGCGCATTGGCTACGGCGCCGGGGCCCGCGACGGAGGTGCCCTCCCGAACCTGTTGCGGCTGCTGCTGGCGCAGGCGTGGCCGAGCCAGCAGGCGGACCTGGTCGAGCTCGAATGCAACCTGGACGACCTCAGCCCGGAGCTTCATCCCTTCGTGATTGAGCGCCTGCTTGCAGCCGGCGCCCTGGATGCTTATCTGGTCCCTGTGGTGATGAAGAAGGGGCGAGCGGGTATCCTGCTGCGCGCGCTCTGCGAGCCGCACCAAGTCACGACATTAACGAATCTCCTGTTCGCGGAGACCACCACCCTCGGGGTACGCCGACGGTCGCTGTGGCGCACGGCGCTCCCGCGCTCGATCGCGGAGCTGCCGACCCGTTTCGGTCCGGTGCCGGTCAAGGTCGCCCGGCTCCCCGATGGCCGCCGCCGCGTCAAGCCCGAGTACGAGGCCTGCCGTGCCCTGGCCTTGGCCCAGGGGCTGCCCCTGGTGGAGGTCTACCGCGAGGTGGAGCGACGACTGGAGGAGTGGGATGGAGAATGACGACTACGATCGGCTGTTGGAGCGGCTGCGCGCGATGGGGTCCGTGGCGGTGGCCTTCTCCGGCGGGGCCGACAGCACCCTGCTCCTGGCCGCGGCGCGCGACGCGCTCGGTGACCGGGTCCTGGCGCTGACGGCGGTGACGCCCTACATGGAGCGTCAGGAGGTCGCCGATGCCCTCACGCTGAGCGCCCGGCTCGGTGCGCGCCATGAGCTGGTCGAGCTGCCGATGCCCCAGGGCATCGAGGACAATCCGCCGGACCGTTGCTACCACTGCAAGCGCGCGCTCTACGGGACGCTGTTGGAGCGCGCCCAGGCCCTGGGCTTTCCGCGGGTGATCGACGGCAGCAATCTCGACGATCTGGGGGACTACCGGCCGGGCCTGCGGGCGCTGCGCGAGCTCCAGATCGAGAGCCCGCTGATCGACGGCAAGATCACCAAGGCGCAGGTCCGCCGCCTGTCGGAGGCCCGCGGGCTGCCGACCTGGAACAAGCCCACCAATGCCTGCCTGCTCACCCGCTTGCCCACCGGCACGCGCATCTCGATGGAGGCCCTGCAGCGCATCGAGGAGGCCGAGCGCTTTCTGCACGCCAAGGGGTACGAATGGGTGCGGGTGCGTATGCACGCCGATATTGCCCGCATCGAGGTCGCATCGGGGCAGCGTGCGCGGCTCTTGGCCGAGGCGGAGGAGGTCACCCGCGTCCTCGGTGAGCTCGGTTTTCGCTATGTCGCCCTTGATCTGCTCGGCTATCGGCTGGGCAGCATGAACCCGGTGCCCGAGTGGACCAACGGCGCCTGAGCGAGCTGCTCGAAGAGGTCCGCGCCGGTCGGCTGTCGGTCGAGGCGGCGGCCGAGCGCCTGCGCGATCTGCCCTACGCCGACCTCGGCGAGGCGCGCGTGGACAACCACCGCGAGCTCCGCCAGGGCTACCCCGAGACGGTGCTCTGCCAGGGCAAGACGCCGGGGCAGGTGCGCGAGATCCTCGCCTACATGATTCGCGAGCGTTCCCATAATGTGCTGGCGACCCGGGCGGAGGCCGCGCTGTTCCCGCTGGTCGCGGACCTCCATCCGGGGCTGCGCTACAACCCTCTGGGTCGCACCATCGTGCTGGAGCGGGTGCGGCCTCCCGAGCTGGGGGGGCGGATCGCGATCGTCACCGCCGGGACCGCCGACCTGCCGGTCGCGGAGGAGGCCGCGGAGACGGGACAGCTGCTCGGTGCGCGGGTCGACCGGGTCAACGACGTCGGCGTGGCCGGTGTCCATCGCCTGGTGGGCTGCCTGCCGCTGTTGCGCGAGGCGCGGGTGCTGATCGTGGTCGCCGGCATGGAGGGCGCGCTCGCGAGCGTGGTCGCCGGTCTCGTTGACCGCCCGGTGATCGCCGTGCCGACCAGCGTGGGCTACGGGGCGAGCTTCGGCGGTCTGGCAGCCTTGCTGACCATGCTCAATAGCTGCGCCGGTGGCGTCGGGGTGGTCAACATCGACAACGGCTACGGCGCCGCCTGGCTGGCGGCGCAGATCCTGCGCACGATGGCTTTCGGCCCGGCCTGTGAGGAGGCGGGCGGTTGAGCGCCCGCGGCACGGTCAGTCGAATGTGTAGTGCTTCTCCACAGGCTCCAGCACCTCCCAGGTGCAGGCGAGCCCGGCCGGGAAGGTGATCAGGTCGCCGCGGGCGAACTCCCGCGCGGCTCCGCCCTCGGGGGTCACGCGAAAGCGCCCGCGCAGTACGTAGCAGGTCTCGGCGCGGTCGTAACGCCAGGGGAAGGTCGAGACCTCCTTTCTCCAGATCGGCCAGCCCTCCACCCCGAGGACGTCGAGCTTGGCGGGGGAGGGCTTGTGCTCACAGCGGATCTCGGGCTCGCTCATCTTGGTCTCCTGGCTGGATGGTCGGCATGGGGACGGCAGGGTCCCTGCTCGGGTTTTGGGGTTCGGGACTGGGGTTTTTCAACCCGCGGGCTTGCCGCCCCTGGTCGCATGGGGGAAACTCCGAGCATGTCCGAGCGCCTCGATGTACTCGCCGCCGAGCTCGGCCGCCGCCTCTCGGCCGGCGGCCTGAAGCTCGCCACCGCCGAGTCTTGCACCGGCGGCTGGATCGCCAAGGTCGTCACCGACATCCCCGGCAGCAGCGGCTGGCTGGACCGCGGTTTCGTCACCTACAGCAACGAGTCCAAGCAGGCTCTGTTGGGGGTCTCCGCCGAGACCCTCGCCCGCACCGGGGCGGTGAGTGTGGAGACCGTGACCGAGATGGCCCTTGGGGCCCTCGCCAACAGCCGTGCCGACCTCGCCGTGGCGGTCACCGGAATCGCCGGGCCGGGCGGCGGAAGCGAGGAGAAACCGGTTGGCACGGTGTTCTTCGCGTGGGCGCGCCGCGGCGAGGAGCCGCTCACCCAGCGGGTGCAGTTCGCCGGCGAGCGTGACGAGGTTCGCCACCAATCGGTGCGACTGGCCCTGGAGCGCCTGCTGGAGCTGCTCCCCGGGCGGTGACCGAACGGCTGTTCTTCGCCCTCTGGCCCGATGCGGCCGTCCGTCGCGGGCTACTGAAGATCTGCGGCGATCTCCCGAGGTACCACGGGCGCGAGCCCCACCCCGAGGACCTGCACCTGACGCTCGCCTTCCTTGGCGAGATCGACGCCGAGCGCCGCCGCTGCGCGGAGGAAGCGGCCGACCGGGTACAGGCCGAGCCGTTTCGGCTGCGGCTCGATCGGGTCGGTCACTGGGCTCGCCCGCGTATCCTCTGGTGCGGGGCGAGCGACTGCCCCACATCGCTGCTGGGGCTGCTCGCGGGGCTCAACCAGGGACTCCTTGGCTGCGGCTTCACGCCTGAGCGCCGGCCCTTCGTCCCCCACCTGACCCTCGCCCGCAAGGCCCCTCGGCTCGAGGCCTTCGAGCTCGACCCGCCGCTCGATTGGCTGGTGGCGGAATTCGTGCTGGTCGGCTCACGCCTCGGCGAGCGCCCGAGCTACCAGGTCCTGCGTGGCTGGCCGCTCGCCCTTCATGACGCCTCTAAGTTGGGTGTGTGATAATCGCGACCTTTCGGGCGATCCCCCACCCTGTCCCCTTGGAGCGCGAATGGACGAGAACCGCAAGAAGGCCCTGGCGGCGGCCCTGACCCAGATCGAGCGGCAGTTCGGCAAGGGTTCGGTCATGCGCATGGGCGACGCCGCCGCGGTGCGCGCAGTCGAGGTCATCTCCACCGGGTCCCTCGGGCTCGACGTCGCGCTCGGGGTGGGCGGGGTCCCAAAGGGCCGGGTGGTGGAGATCTACGGTCCAGAGTCCTCGGGCAAGACCACGCTCACGCTGCACATCATCGCCGAGGCGCAGAAGCAGGGCGGGACCTGTGCCTTCGTCGACGCCGAGCACGCCCTGGACCCGGTCTATGCCGAGAAGCTCGGCGTCAAGATCGAGGAGCTCCTGGTCTCCCAGCCCGACACCGGCGAGCAGGCCCTGGAGATCACCGACATGCTGGTGCGCTCGGGGGCCGTCGACGTGGTGGTGGTCGACTCGGTGGCGGCGTTGACGCCGAAGGCCGAGATCGAGGGCGAGATGGGCGACTCCCACGTCGGCCTGCAGGCGCGCCTCATGTCCCAGGCCCTGCGCAAGCTCACGGGCAATATCAAGCGCTCCAACTGTGTGGTGATCTTCATTAACCAGATCCGCATGAAGATCGGCGTCATGTTTGGATCCCCAGAGACAACAACGGGCGGTAACGCACTGAAATTCTATGCCTCGGTGCGCCTCGATATCCGCCGCATCGGGGCGATCAAGAAGGGCGAGGAGGTCATCGGCAACGAGACCCGCGTCAAGGTGGTCAAGAACAAGGTCGCCCCGCCCTTCAAGGAGACCGTGTTCGACATCCTCTACGGCGAGGGGATCTCGCGCGAGGGGGAGATCGTCGACCTCGGCGTCAAGACCGGCGTGATCGAGAAGTCCGGCTCTTGGTACAGCTACGGCGGTAACCGCATCGGGCAGGGCAAGGACAACGCCCGCCAGTTCCTTAAGGACAACCCCGACCTGGCTCGCGAGATCGAGCGGGCCATCCGCGCCCAGCTCGTGCCCCAGCCGACCCAAGAGGGCGGCGAGGCGGTGCAGGCGCAGGCGCAGGCGCAGGAGGATTGACCCTGGACGCCGAGCTGCGGCGGGACGCGATCGCGCTCCTGGCCCGGCGCGAGCACAGCCGCCGTGAGCTGGCGCGCAAGCTCGCGGCACGCGGCTACGAGCCCACCGAGGTCGATGGCGTACTCGACGAGCTCTGCACCCGCGGTCTGCTGAGCGACGCCCGCATGGCTGAGGTCTATGTGGCGGAGCGGCTGCAAAAGGGCTTCGGCCCGCTGCGGCTGCGCCAGGAGCTGCACGAGCGCGGCGTGGCCGATGAGCTGGTCGATCCACTGCTCGAGCAGGACCCGCAGGACTGGCTCGCGCGCATGGCCCAGGTCTCGGCCAAAAAGTTCGGGGCGGGGCGTCCGGCCGATGCCAAGGAGTGGACGCGGCGTGCGCGCTTCCTCCAGTACCGCGGCTTTCCCCCCGAGCTCGTCGCGCGTTTCCTGCGCACTCGCGAGGACGACTGAGCACCCTCGCGAGCGCCGCTGCCGCCCCCCATGTTCTCGTGAGTTCAACCGCGACTCCAACCGCCGAGCCCCCCATGAAGAGCAGTGCCCAGCTTAGAGCCAGCTTCCTCGATTATTTCGCCGCGCGCGGGCATGAGGTCGTGCCGAGCAGCCCGCTGGTGCCCGCCGATGACCCCACGCTGCTCTTCACCAATGCGGGCATGGTCCAGTTCAAGGACGTCTTCCTCGGGCGTGAGCGCCGGCCCTACGTGCGGGCCGCGAGTGCCCAGCGCTGCGTGCGCGCCGGTGGCAAGCACAACGACCTGGAGAACGTCGGCTATACCGCGCGGCATCACACCTTCTTCGAGATGCTGGGCAACTTCAGCTTCGGTGACTACTTCAAGCGCGAGGCGATCGGCTATGCCTGGGACTACCTGACCCGGGTCCTGGGTATCCCCCCCGAGCGGCTGTGGGTGACCGTCTTCACCGACGACGACGAGGCCGCTTCCATCTGGCTCGACGAGGTTCGGGTCGACCCGGCGCGGTTCTCCCGCTGCGGCGAGAAGGACAACTTCTGGTCGATGGGGGAGACCGGCCCCTGCGGCCCCTGCTCGGAGATCTTCTACGACCACGGTCCGGAGGTCGCAGGCGGTCCCCCGGGCTCCGCGGACGCCGACGGCGACCGTTACATCGAGATCTGGAACCTGGTCTTCATGCAGTACGACCGGGACTTGGAGGGCCGCTTGACCGCGCTCCCTCACCCCTCGGTCGACACCGGGATGGGCCTGGAGCGCCTGGCGGCGGTGATGCAGGGGGTGCACAGCAACTATGACATCGACCTCTTCCGCCGGCTGATCGATGCCGCGGCCGAGGTGACCGGGCATGGCGACCGCGAGAGCAAGTCCCTGCGGGTGATCGCCGATCACATCCGCTCGGCGGCCTTCCTGATCGCCGACGGCGTTACCCCGGGGAATGAGGGCCGCGGCTACGTGCTTCGGCGCGTCGTGCGCCGCGCCATTCGCCACGGCTTTCAGCTCGGATGCGCCACGCCCTTCTTCTATCGGCTGGTCCCGACGCTGGTGGCGGAGATGGGGGCGGCCTACCCGGAGCTGGCCAGCGCCCAGGCGCTGGTCGAGCGGCGCCTGCGCGCCGAGGAGGAACGCTTCGCCGAGACCTTGGATCAGGGCATGCGCATCCTCGATCAGGCGATCGCCGGGCTCCCCGACCAGCGCATCCCCGGCGAGACGGTGTTCCGCCTCTACGACACCTACGGCTTTCCGGTCGACCTCACGGCCGACATCGCCCGCGAGCGAGGCCTGAGCCTCGACCTAGAGGGCTTCGAGCGCGAGATGGGCCAGCAGCGCGAGCGCGCGCGGGCGGCCAGCCAGTTCGGCGCGGCACGCGGCACGGCCCTGGATCTGGAAGGGGAGACGGACTTCACCGGCTATGAGCACCTCGCCGACCAGGCGACGGTGGTCGCCGTCTACCAGGACCAGGAGCCCCGCGACAGCCTGAGGGCGGGGGAGGCCGGGCTGGTCGTGCTCGATGTCACGCCCTTCTACGCGGAGTCCGGCGGGCAGGTCGGCGACCAGGGGACGCTGACGTCCGAGACCGCCCGGGTCCGGGTGCTCGACACCCAGAAACAAGGCGCCGGGGTCGTCGGTCACCTCGCCCGGGTGGAGGGCGGCGAGCTGCACGTCGGCGACCGGGTGCTGGCGCGGGTGGACGCGGAGCGGCGCCAGGCGACCGCGCTCAACCACTCGGCGACCCACCTGCTCCACGCGGCCCTGCGCCAGGTCTTG
Organism: Chromatiaceae bacterium; assembly: GCA_025458165.1. Lineage (GTDB taxonomy): Bacteria > Pseudomonadota > Gammaproteobacteria > Chromatiales > Chromatiaceae > JALOTB01. Next base: position 28,873 of record JALOTB010000009.1, read on the forward strand.
GGGAGCCATGTGCAGCAAAAGGGCTCGCTGGTGGGCCCCGAGCGCCTGCGCTTCGACTTCGCCCATTTCGAGCCGGTGTCCCGCGAGCAGCTCCTCGAGATCGAGCGGCTGGTCAACCAGGAGATCCGCGCCAACCACACGGTCGAGACGCGCATCATGTCCCTCGACGATGCCCGCTCCTCGGGCGCGATGGCGCTCTTTGGCGAGAAGTACGCCGACCAGGTCCGGGTCCTGCGCATGGGAGGGTTCTCGACCGAGCTCTGCGGCGGCACCCACGTCCGAGCGGTGGGCGACATCGGGCTCTGCAAGATCGTTGCTGAGAGCGGCATCGCGGCCGGGGTTCGGCGCATCGAGGCCGTGACGGGCGCCCGCGCGCTGGAGTGGATCGAGGAGGAGGAGGACCGCCTGCTCAAGGTCGCCGGGCTGCTGCGCGGCGGGCGCGACGACGTCGATGACAAGTTGGTCCAGCTTCTCGACCGCACCAAGCGTCTGGAGAAGGAGCTCAACGAGCTGAAATCCAAGCTGGCGAGTGCCGCCGGTCAGGACCTCGCGGCCCAGGCGATCGACGTCGATGGGGTGAAGGTGCTCGCGGTCCGCCTCGACGGCGTCGACCCCAAGGGGCTGCGCGAGGCGCTTGACCAGTTGAAGAGCAAGCTCGGTACGGCGGTCGTGGTGCTGGCGGCCGAGTCCGGCGGCAAGGTGAGCCTGGTTGCGGGTGTGACCGACAACCTGACCGACCGCCTGAAGGCGGGTGACCTGATCCGCGTCGTCGCCGAGAAGGTCGGCGGCAAGGGCGGAGGTCGGGCCGACATGGCGCAGGCCGGCGGCAACGACCCCTCGGCCCTACCCGCCGCGCTCGACCTCGTCGGCGGCTGGGTGCGCGAGCGCGTCGCTTGAGATTCTGAAGACATTTCCCCGCAAACGAACGCGAATCAATGATCGGAAAATAATCAGTTGCGGTGAGTCCTATTTGGGCTGGTTGTTGTCGCGGCGTCAGGGGCATCCCGCGCAGGGGACACCGTTTCGACGCTCTTGTCCCCCTCCTAATTGCGTTAACTTGCGTTCAGTTGCGGACTAATCCTATGTTCCATTCCAACTCGCGGCGCGGCCGCGTTATCAGCTAAGGGGAGTGCCATGGCGCTCATTGTGCAGAAGTACGGCGGGACCTCCGTCGGCAGTGTGGAGCGGATCGCCGCCGTCGCCCAACGGGTGAAGGACTGGCGCGACCGGGGCAACGATCTCGTGGTGGTGGTCTCGGCCATGTCCGGCGAGACCGATCGGCTCATCGGTCTGGCCAAGGCGATCCAGCCAAGGCCGAGCCCGCGGGAGCTCGATGTCCTGTTGGCGACTGGCGAGCAGGTGACGATCGCGCTCTTGAGCATGGCGCTGGAGCACATCGGTTGCCCGGCGCGCTCCTACACGGGCGGTCAGGTCCACATCCTGACTGACAGTGCCCACAACAAGGCCCGCATTCGCGATATCGACGGTGCGCGGATGCGCGCCGACCTGGAGGCCGGTCGCGTCGTCGTCGTGGCCGGCTTCCAAGGCGTGGACGAGCACGGCAACATCACCACCCTCGGGCGCGGCGGATCGGACACCTCGGCGGTGGCGGTAGCGGCGGCGCTCAAGGCCGACGAGTGCCAGATCTACACCGACGTCGACGGCGTCTACACCACCGATCCGCGCATCGAGCCGCGGGCGCGCAAGCTCGACCGCATCACCTTCGAGGAGATGCTGGAGATGGCGAGCCTCGGCTCCAAGGTCCTGCAAATCCGCTCGGTGGAGTTTGCGGGCAAGTACAAGGTCCCGCTCCGTGTGCTCTCCAGCTTCCAGGAGGGCGCGGGCACCCTGATCACCTTCGAGGAGGAATCCGTGGAACAGGCCGTCATTTCTGGCATCGCCTTCAACCGCGACGAGGCCAAGCTCACCGCGCTGGGCGTCCCCGATCAGCCCGGCGTCGCACAAAAGATCCTCGGTCCCATCTCCGATGCCAACATCGAGGTGGATATGATCATCCAGAACATCGCCGCCGACGAGGCGACGACCGACTTCACCTTCACCGTCCATCGCAATGATTACGCGCGGGCGTTGGAGATCCTGCGAGGGACCTGTGACGGGCTCGGGGCGCGACAGGTGACGGGCGACGACCGCATCGTCAAGATCTCGCTGGTCGGGGTCGGGATGCGCTCGCACGCGGGTATAGCCGCGAAGATGTTCGGGGCGCTCGCGCGGGAGGGGATCAACATCCGCATGATCTCGACCTCCGAAATCAAGATCTCCGTGGTCGTGGACGAGAAGTATCTGGAGCTCGGTGTGCGCGCCCTGCACGACGCCTTCGAGCTCGATCAGGCGAGGTAGCGGTCGCGCCCGGCGCGACGTTACCGCTGGTTGTCGTCACTCAATTGCAGCAAACCCGGTTTTTGTGCGGTCTGATGGTTGCTAGAATTGAGTGACGCGGGTCAATCCAACCCGCGCGCTTGGTTGGCCGCGGTGGGACTCACCGGGAGAGACTTGGATGGCGTCTCCTAAGCTCGGTGCGTTTCGCCGTGTTCTGGAACATGGATAGAAGGGAGCGAGACAACAATGTTGATACTGACACGAAGGGTCGGGGAGACCCTCATGATCGGCGACGAGGTCACCGTAACGGTGCTGGGTGTCAAGGGCAACCAGGTCCGCATCGGTGTCAACGCGCCGAGAGATGTCGCAGTCCACCGGGAGGAGATCTACGAGCGCATCAAAAGGGAGCAGGCGGAGCAGGCCGCCGGGACGGGCACGCCCGGGGCGGCTGTCGGATAGCCCTGGCTCGGCCAGAGGGCGGGGGTTATACTCTCGGCCCTCGCGCGATCTCGACGAAACAAGAGGGTAGCGTTCCGTGCCCCAGCGTCAGGGGCTGCACGGGGCGAGGTTTACGAAGCGGACGCCGGGCGAGGGCTCGAGAACGACAACGAAGCGGTACCCGTCCGCTCACTCAGGTTGCTAGGGAGAGATGGCCGAGCGGCTGAAGGCGCTCCCCTGCTAAGGGAGTATGGGTTAAAAGCCCATCGAGGGTTCGAATCCCTCTCTCTCCGCCAATAGTGTATCCCAGGCCATTAAAAAACCTGGGATATTTTTTATAGCGGCTCAGTTAACCCACAAGATTACCCATAACATGCCGCTGCCCCCCGTCCGCTATAAAGAAACCCTGTCCTTTACCGTCGCCGTAGCGCCCTAATCGCCGGTCGCCCCCGCCAACGCGGCAGAGCCCGAGAGGTCCGCTGTCTCAACTATCCAACCGCGCTCCACCGTGGGTCGCTGCGCCTCGAAGCCGGGGTTTGCGGCACCCGACTCCACTACCAGCGGGGTCTCGGGATCGACCGCGGCCCGGGCGCTGTCGCACGGCTCGACGGGGCCACCGGCCGGGCCGCCGCCTGATGCCCGTGCGCCGTTGAATCAACAAACGGAACAGATCAGGGGATGATTCATCGTCGGGTCACCTCGCCCCAGGCGCTCGTCTTTCCGATTGGCGGCCCAGGGTCGCAGATTCAAGCGCGGCCCGATTTCTTGATCAGCGTCTCGCTAAGGCCCGGTCGCAATCGTGTTTTTGCGTGATGGCTCACACTTTTTCGCCTTTCCTTGCCTCGACCCTACTGTCACTGCTGTGTTACAAAAAACCAGAATCTACGCTTGGGGTCGATACGCGGTGGGTCCCTCGGGGGCAATGCGGCGTGTACGTGCCGAAGCTCGGCCGGACGGTGTTGGGAGGAGGCGATGTCCACGATTACGCAAAAGATCAAGGTCCCGGTCGCCGAGCTCAAGACCGGCATGTACGTGTGCGAGCTCGATCGCCCCTGGGGCGAGAGTCCCTTCGCCTTCCAAGGGTTTCCGCTGCGCTCCGATGACGAGATCCAGGCGGTCCGCGACTGCTGCGTCTATGTCTACGTGGATCCCAAGAAGAGCAGCGGATGGACCTATCGGCCGGGCGCGGCGCCGGGCGAGGCGGCAGCCGCAGGGCCGGCGACGGTTCACCGCGCGCCGACGCGTCGTCGCTCACCGACCGACTGGCTACGCGGCGTACTGCCCCGGCGGCGTGGTCACAGCCAGGTGGGGCGAGAGGTCGCGCACCGCTTGGACGTCGCCGAGCGCAGCTACGGCGAGGTTACGCGGCTGGTGCGGACGGTGATGGCCGATGTCCGGCTGGGACGCAGCTTGGACATGGGGTCGGTCAAGGAGACCGTCGGCCTGTGCGTTGAGCAGATCACGCGGGACTCGGACGCGATGCTGCTACTCGGCAGTATCAAGAGCAAGGACGATTACACCGCGCAGCACGGGCTCAATGTCTCGATCTTCTCGATGATCCTCGGGCACCGCCTGGGCATGAGTCAGGTCCGACTGCGTGAGCTCGGGGTCTGCTCGCTCCTGCACGACGTCGGCAAGATCCTGATCCCGGATGAGATCCTCAAGAAGCCCGGGCGACTGACCGACTCGGAGTTTGCCCACATGCGCCAGCACACGGTCTACGGGCGCGACGTGCTGCTCGGGTGCGAGGGCTCGGTGCGCGCCGCGGTGGAGGTCGCCCACAACCATCACGAGCGGCTTGACGGCTCCGGCTACCCGCGCGGGCTGACGGAGGCCGAGACCGACCTCTACTCCAAGATCGTCGCGGTGACCGATACCTTCGATGCCATCACCAGCGACCGGGTGTATGGGGCGGGGCGGACCACCATCGAGGCGTTCAAGATCCTGCGCTCCGCGAGCGGAAACAGCTACGACGCGCGCCTCGTCTCCGAGTTCATCTCGGCCCTGGGGATCTACCCGCCCGGCAGCGTGGTGCAACTGAACAACGGCGAGTACGGCGTGGTGGTGCGGGCTAACCGCCGCCACGAGGTGCGACCGCTGGTCATGGTGGTGAAGGACGCGACCCAGCGCGAGGTGCGCCCACGCTACGTCGACCTGGCCAGTGCCGCCGACCGCACCGGCCGTCCGATCCAGATCGCCAAGATGCTGCGCGGCGAGGATTGCGGTATCCACAACGCCATGTTCCGCAACCAACGATTCCTTGAGACCGCCACCGGCTGAGCGTCCGGCCCGGGCCGAGCGGCAGCCGCCCCGACCGGACCGGGGTCGTGGACCCCGGCCGAGGCCGGCTCAGGCCGCCTGCGGACTGTCCTCGACCTTGCGGATGAGCGGATAGAGCAGCTCGGTCTCCCGCTGGATGCGGTCGAGCACGAGCGCAAACATGTGCTCGGTGTCCTGCACGAAGGCCTCGTGATTGTCGATCCGCAAGTCCCGGCGAGAGGCCCCGCACCAATCCTTGAGATAGCTCGCAAAGATCCGTTTGATCTCGCTCGACCCCGAGAGGAAGCGGTCGGCGGTGTTGCGTACGCTCTGATCCGGGTGGGCGATGAGTCGGGCGCACAACTGTTTGTCGACCAGCTCCATGTGCTCCTTCACCTGCTGGGTGTACTCGAAGAACAGCCCGCAAGCGGTCTCTGTGTCACACAGGCTGCGCTCCCGACTGAGGTGCATAAAGACGTTCGAAAGCTCGGTGATCCGGTGGTTTTGGGCGTGCAATTGGGTGAAGCTCACCATGTCGTCCTCCGTTTGTGTAGGTCGCGAAAGCGGGTGCAGGAAGGGCGCGCCCTGGCCGATACCGATGGGTGGTTCACGGGCCAGGCGGCGCGCGGGAGGCGCCCTGCTCCGGGCTGCCAGGTGCGGCAAGCCATTGGCGGCTCCCTGGGCACCTCAAGGTCTTGTTTTTCTGAACGCGGCGCCGCGGCGGGACGATAAGCCAGGGTGCTTCGGGTTGCAAGCCGACGCTTCCGCGGGCCGCGCGTCGCGCGGGGTCTCGCCCCGGCGCATCCGCTCGGGGCTACGACTTTCGTTTGTCCAAGTCATACGCGAGGCGGGGGAATCCAGTGTAATCTTGTCCTAGTTGTGCAGTTACGGCGATGACCGCCCGGCACAGGCCGGGCGCGCGTCCCGATCTCGGGCACCGATGGGCGACTGTCGCGGGGGACAAACATGCTGGGCGAACGCAAGCTCCGTTTGAAGAAGACGCCGACGGTCGGCGACGCCATCGACCTCTACGGGTTTATCTGCCCAATCCTCAAGATGCTCCCCTACGACGTCTACCTACGCGTGGAGGTCGAGGCGATGGGGCTGATCCTCGAGAGCGACCGCCATTACTTCGACGACAGCTATAACCTGTCCGCCAAGAGCGGCGCCGTGGTCGTCGAAGACCTGGGGGCCGACTACCTCTCATCGCTCAATGGCTCGCGCAGCTATCCGATCGATGCCGGCAGCCACCTCAAGAGCCGCCGGCAGCTCGAAGAGGCCGGCTTCCTGCGTAAGCGCGCGGTCAACGGGTTCATGTCGCGCTACTCCAAGCCTTCGGTGCTCAAGAACGCCTTCGACAGCGACATCAAGTGGGAGCGCACCCCTGAAGGCGGCGCCCTGCTGGTGATGACAAGCTCCAGCGAGGGTGACTTCCGGCGGCTGGAGAAGCGCCTGCTCCAGCAGTTTGAGCTCGACCAGGCCGCGGCCTGACTGCGCCGCTTCCCCGCTTCTCTCGCACTCGCCGGTCACTCGAGCGGCCGACCATCGGCGGCCGTCGACAGCGCCAGCAGTTGCCCCGCGGCGTGCCGCAGCCGCGCGAGGTCGCGCGCCCGGCCGTCGCTGGCTAGGACATCGGCGGTCGGCTCCCCCCACCCGCGGTACTGGAGCACGCGCGTGACCACAAGTGCGACCTCCGCCTCGCTCAGCACCTTCCGCGCCAGGGCCTCGCCGAGACGGTCGCTGGCCAGACGGGCGAGGAGCGGGAGGCTCGCCTCAAAGGGGCGCTGGGCCGCGGCAAAGGCCGCGAGCTCAGCCTCTTCGTCGCGTCCGATCCGGCCGCGTGCCTCGGTGCCCGCGAGCATCGCGGCAACGATCGCGGGCTCGAGCGTGCGCAGCGGGCCTGCCAGCAGGGCCGGCAGGCGTGTCCCGAGGCGGTCCCGCGCCCGTGCCAGCAGGTTCTCGCCGGCGGCCGTCAGGGGGCGAAGCACCACCGCCGCGTGCCTCCCGCTTGCGGCGTTTCGGCTGGTGCCTAGGTGCGCAGGGACGAGGCCGCAGTGAGTCCAGAGCCCCAGCAGGTCGGGGTCGACCCCGAAGCTCGCCCCGATCAGGTCGAGGCCGCAGGCCTGGGCGTCGCCCGTGATCGCCTCCAGTAGTCGGCGGGCAAGCCCGCGCCGGCGCAACGCAGGGTGCACCGCGATCCTTACGATGCGCGCGAAGCCCAGAGCGGGGGCCTCGGCGAGCCCTGCGTGGACGGAAAGGGTCTGCGGCAGCAGGTGCCCGCGTGCGCGCCGGCGCCCCTCAAAGACGGCCTGAGACAGCCCCGCGTCGAGCCGGCCCTCGGTGGCGACGAGCGCGGTCGCGACGGGCCTGTCTCCCAGCCGCAGGGCGTAGACCCCGAGATTGGGGCCGTCGAGCAGGTGGCGCAGGTCCATTGGCCGGGTCTGGTAGTGGGCCAGCACCAGGAGACCGAAGACCCCGCGCAGCAGCGGTTCGTCACTCGCGAGGGTATCGCGGTCGAGCCGCTCGCAGCGCGCCTTGTCGAGCGCCGCGCCGGCGACCGCGGCGTCCGGCGCCGGGGCGGCGTCGAGCAGCAGTGCCTGGGCCAGTGCGCCCTCGAGTGGGTCGCCCGCGGCCCAGCGGACCGGCTCGCCGAGCCGCAGCTCGCGCCAGAGCGGCGTGAGCCGGTCCAGGGTCTGGCGGAAACGGACATCAAAGCCGCGCCCGCTGCCCTCATAGCCGTGGACGGTGGTCGCGAAGACGATGCGCGGGTAGGTCCGCAGCAGATCGGTGAGCAACGGGGCCGGAATCCCGGCCGCCTCATCGACCAGGAGCAGGTCGGCCCGCGGGCGGGCGCGGCAGAGTGCATCCGGGGCAATGAACTGGATCTGTGCCTCGCCGAGCGCGACTCGCTCACGCCGCACCGCGGCGCCCGGTAGGCCAAGGGCGACCTGGGCGAAGAGCGGCTCAACCGCCGAACGGCGCGGGGCGGTGACCAGGACCCGTACGGGATGGGCTCGCGCGAGCTCGGCCGCGGCGAGACCGAGGACCGCCGACTTGCCCCGTCCCCGGTCGGAGGTGATGACCAGTGGCCGGTGGGCGCGCCCCCGCGCCGTGGCGAGGATGAGCCCGAGGGCGCGCACCTGGTCGGCGGTGCGGGGGCCCGGTGCCGCCCGCATGGTTGGGCTCGCCACCCCCTGCCCGATCCCGGATGCGGCGAGCGGCGGCACCGGTGGCTGCGTCCCCTCGCCCAGGATGTGGACGCCGGGGGTCGTCGCGAGGACCCGCGCGAAGCGGCTCAGGTAGCGCCCGCTGAGCTCGCCCAGGGCGAAGGGATGCACGGTGATACGGTGCGCCTGAGGGTCCGGCAGATCGGGCCAGAGCGCGAGCGGCGGGGTGAGGAGCAGGAGCAGCCCGCCGCCCCGCAGGGTCCCGGCCGCCGCCCCCAGGCTGTCAGGGTCGAGGCCCGACCAGGCGTCATAGACAAGGCAGTCGGTCTCCCCGCCGAGGAGGTCCGCCCCGCGGACGACTGGGTGGCGAGTCACGGCGAGGTCACGGTCGGAGAGCCAGGCCGCGGCCGGTTGACCGAGCCCGGTGAGCGCGGCCTCGGCTGCCGCCAGGGTCCAATCGGCGCTCCCGGCGAGCACGAGCATGTGGCGGGTGTTGCCCGCTCGGCAGACACGGCCCAGGCCAGCCGCCAGCCCTGCGATCGAGCGCCGCTCCTCCTCCGCCAGCGCGGCGGGGCCGGGCGCGCCCGGGTCAGGCATCCAGCCGCAGGGGGAGGCTGCGCAGGCGCTGACCGGTGGCGGCGAAGTGTGCGTTGGCCACGGCCGGTGCGATCACCGGGGTCGCCGGCTCGCCGACCCCCGTCGGGGGCGCGGTGGATGGCAGGATGTGGACATCCACCCTCGGCATCTCGCTCATGCGCAGCACCTGGTAGTCGTGGAAGTTGGTCTCGACGACGCGCCCCCCGTCCAGGGTGATGGCGCTCTTCAAGGCCGCGCCGAGGCCGAAGCCCATGCCGCCCTCCATCTGGGCGGCGCCCAGGTCCAGACCATGGACCTGGGCGCCGTAGTAGAGGTCGCAGCCGTCGCCGTGGAGGGCGATGACGCAGCTCATGGGCTCCATGGCGGCGTGGGCGAGGTAGGGGACGTGGAGCTCCGCCTCGATCACCCGCGCTGCGGTAGCAAACGCGGCGGCGGTGTCGCCCTCGCGCCGGGCGACCTGGCCGGGGGTCGCGGCCAAGGCGCGGTAGTGGTCGAGGATGTCCGCCGAGCCAAGCGTGAAGCCGTCCTCCTCGCCCCAGTCGATCACCAGGGCGTCGCGCCCCCGCTGGACGCTCCAGAAGTCCCGGCCGAGCACGGCGACGCCACTGGGGATTGCGAACACGTCCGTCACCCCTGGGAGCGCGAGCGCCGCAGTGGGGTCGAAGCCGCGCAGCCGGGCGCCGAAGCGCGGGGCATGCGCCACCAGGGCGGTGAGCATGCCGGGGAGGCAGAAGTCTTGGGTAAAGATGGCCTCGCCGTCGATCTTCGCCCGGCCGTCGATGCGCGGCAGTCGGGCGCCGATGAGGCGGAAGGCCCCGCCGGTGGCTTGAGCGCGACCTGGTCGGGTACGGGCTGGCGGGCGGCCGCGCCGATCAGCTCGCCGAAGCGGGCCGAGCGGCCGCTCTTGGCGTGTGTCAGGACGCCGTCCTGGACCTGGATCTCGGTGGTCGCCACGCCCCAGCGCTCGGCCGCCGCGGCAACCAGCATGGCACGCGCGGCCGCACCGGCCTCGCGCATCTGCTGGAAGGAGTTGGCCAGCGCCGTGCTGCCCCCGGTCCCCTGGACCGGGCCCCAGAGCAGATTCGCGTAGCGTTCGGCGTCGGCGGGCGCACCCTCGGCGCGCACCTGCGACCGGGCCGCGTCCAGCTCCTCGGCGACTAGGGTCGCGAGCCCGGTGTACGCCCCCTGGTCCATCTCCAGGTGCTTGGCGATCACGGTCACGCGGTCATCGACGTCGATCCGGAGGAAGGCATTGGGGGCGAAGGGCCCGCCCTCGGGGGTGATCTCGGCCGCGTCGGCCAAGCCGGGCTCGTGGCTGGCGCGGCCGCCCGGCAGCCAGAGGCCGAGGGTCAGGCCCGCCCCGGCGGTGACGCCCGAGCGGAGGAAGGCGCGCCGGCTGAGGTTGGCGATTCGCGGCCTCATCATCGCCCGCCGCCGGCGAGGCCCTGCGCCGCGAGCTTGATGGCGGCGCGGATGCGGGCGTAAGTGGCGCAGCGGCAGAGGTTGCCGTCCATCGCGCGGTCGATGTCGGCGTCGCTCGGGTTGCGGGACTGCCGCAACAGCGCCGCCGCGGCCATGAGCTGACCCGGCTGACAGAAGCCACACTGAACGATGTCGATCCGCCCCCAGGCCGCCTTGACCGCCCGGCCCTCGGCCGAGTCGAGCCCTTCGATCGTCACGACCGCCCGACCAACCGCCGCGACGGCGGGGATCGAGCAGGATCGCGCCGGGGTGCCATCGACGTGCACGGTAGATGCCCCCCACTGACCAATGCCGCAGCCGTACTTGGTTCCGGTCAGGCCGGCGTGCTCGCGGATCGCCCACAACAAGGGCATCTCGGGGTCGATGTCGAGATGGCGCGTCGCGCCGTTGAGGTCGAGCTCGATCATCCAGGGGTTTCCGGCCCAGGCCCCTCAGGGTATCAGGTTCGTGGCCGGCGGGCGCCTCGACCGATGGGGAGGGATCTATGGCGACGTGCCGGGCGGCGCAAGCGCGCCGCCCGTCTGACCGGTCGGGGTGATTGCCCGGACGGCCGTCGCCTGGGGTCAGCCGCGGCGCAGGAACCCCATGAACTCCGCGCGAGTGCGCGCGTCCTCCTCGAAGGTCCCGCGCATGGCGCTGGAGACGGTCGTGCTGTTCTGCTTCTGCACCCCGCGCATCATCATGCAGGTGTGGCTCGCCTCCATCACCACCGCCACACCATGGGCGCCCAGATGCTCCATCAGGGCGTCGGCGACCTGGTTGGTGAGGCGCTCCTGGACTTGCAGGCGGCGGGCGAAGACGTCCACTACGCGGGCGACCTTCGAGAGGCCGACGACGCGGCCGTTGGGCAGGTAGCCGACGTGGGCATGGCCGAAGAAGGGGAGCATGTGGTGCTCGCACATCGAGTAGAACTCGATGTCGCGCACGATCACCATCTCCTTGACCTCCTCCTCGAACACCGCCTTCTTGATGATCTCCTCGGCGGAGAGCTGGTAGCCGCTGGTCAGGAAATCCAGCGCCTTGGCGACCCGCAGCGGGGTGCGCCGCAGGCCCTCGCGATCGGGGTCCTCGCCGATCTCCTCGAGCAGGGAGCGCACCAGCCGCTCCTTCTCGGCGTCGTAGACCTCCTCGGCGGTTTCGGCATCGAACGTCGGCGCGTAGTGGCCGTGGCTGACGACGCGTGAGAGCGCGGGCTTCTGCGACATGGCTGATTCCCTGGATCTGTGCGGTTGGACGACACCCCGCGGCGTGGCGGGTCGACCCGCCAAGGGCCGCAGGGCCGGCTTACGACTTGGCCTAATGGGGGCGCCGGGCGAAAAGGAAAGCGCCCGGCGTGGCGGCCGTCCCCTCGACCAGCCTAGTGGGTGACCATGACTCGACCCATCCCCGGCTCGAGATCGAACTCGAATGGGGTCGGGATGTAGTCGAGCGGCCACTCGGGCGAGACGTCGACCAGCGGGTTGGCCGTCTGAACGCAGCGGTAGAGGTCTTCGCAGCGGAAGTGCTGGCGGTTCCAAGGATCTTTGTTGATGACCAGTAGGGCCTGGCTGTCGCCGCGGGTCGCTGCCTTCCACAGGAAGAGCACCGCCGGGTTGGGGCTGTCGAGCCGTTGCAGCAGGGTCTCCTCACCAAACAGCGGGTGCTCCGCCTTGATGCGGTTGACGCGGGTGATGAAGCTCGTGAGGTCCACCGCAGGTGCCTCCCAGTGCTCGGGCCGGGTGTGGACCACGTGCAGGCGATTGCGAAAGCCGTATTCGTAGCCGATCGGCATCATCACGCCGGCGGAGAAGAGCGCGGCGAAGAGATAACGCTGCTTCTGGGCGTTGACGTTGCCGCCGGTCTCGGCGAAGAGTCGCTCGGTGTCGTGACTCTCGGGAAAGGAGATCGAGGGGGCGACCTGGCGGGTAAGCTCGTATTGCTCCAGGAGCCAGGGGCTCTCGAAGTCCCACCACTTGGCGCTGTTGAAGATGGCGTCGAAGCCCGCGGAGGCCGTTTGCCTGGTCTGCTCCGGGGAGCAGCCCAGGGTCTCGGCGACGAACACGACCTCGGGATGGTCGCGGCGGATGCGCTCGATGAGGCGTCGCCAGAAAGGCCCTGGGATCTGATAGGCGGCGTCGCAGCGAAAGCCGGTGAAGCCGATCCCGACCAGGTGCTCGACGATGTCGCCGCAGAACTCAAGCAGCCCCTCGGCGTCCGGGGAGTGGCGGTGGTCGAATTGCGCGAGGTCCTGCCAGACGACCTTGTTGCCGTCGGCCTCGACGCAGAAGGGGTGCGCGACGCCCCCGCCCTCGTGGACGAACCACTTGGGGCGCTCTTGCACCAAGGGCGAGTCGATTGCGCAGTGGTTGATGACGAGATCGATCATCAGGCGCAGGCCGAGCCGCTCGGCCTGGGCGACCATCGCGCAGGCCTGGTTGTCGGATGGGGTGCGCGAGCGGGGCGCAAGGAAGGCCGGGTTGATCGCGAAGTAGTCGGAGATGGAATAGAGGCTGCCGGAGCGCCCCGAGCGCTGGAGGGGGTTGACGAAGATCCAGTCGAAGCCCATCTCCGCGGCCCGCCGCAGGTGCGGCTCCCAGTCCGTGAAGCGGCCGGCGAGGAGCGGGAAGAGGTTGTAGATTCTCATTGTTTTCGTTGGCCTCGCAGTGCGAGCCGGCGGCTCGGCAGTGCCGGGCCGCCGGCGTTGGCGGCTACTTCTGGCGGATGTAGTCGTAGATGTTGAGATAATCCTCGCCGGGTCGGTTCCAGGAATAGTCGAAGCGCATCGCGTTCTTGATCAGCTCGCGGAAGTGGTCCGGGTGGTGGTAGTAGCAGGCGATGGCGCGGCCGAGCGCGGACTCCAGCCCCGGCTGGTCGTAGTTCTCGAACACATAGCCGTTGCGCTCATGCAGCGGGCGGTCCGAGAAGTCCTTGTCGAAGACCGTGTCGGCCAGCCCCCCGATGGCGCGCACCACCGGGATGGTCCCGTAGCGCAGGGCGATGAGCTGGGTGAGGCCGCAGGGCTCGAAGCGGCTCGGCACCAGCATCATGTCGGCGCCGGCGTAGATGAGGTGCGAGAGGTCCTCGTCGAAGCCGATCTCCAGGTGACAGTCGGGGCTGTCGTTCAGCATCCGCTTGAGGCCCCAGAAGTCGGCGTTGATGCCGTGGTCGGGGCTCGACCCCAGGAGCACGAACTGGCCGCCGCGCTCTAGGGTGAAGAAGATCGCGTGGCGCACCAGGTCGAGGCCCTTCTGCGGGTCGAGCCGGCCGATGAAGGCCACGATCGGCTTTTCGTTGTCGGCGAGCATCAGGCGGTGGCGCAGGGCCCGCTTGTTGTCGTACTTGCCGTCGATGTTGTCCAGCCCGTAGCGCACCGGGATGTGGTGGTCGACCTCGGGGTTCCAGACGTCGTAGTCGATCCCGTTGACCACCCCGCCGTATTTCATGTGGTGGGTGTGCAGCGTGGGCTCCAGCCCGAAGCCCTGGCCCCCGTCCTTGGTCTCGAAGGCATAGCGCGGCGAGACGGTGGTGACGAAGTTGGAGTAGACGATCCCCCCCTTGAGCAGATTGAGTGCATGGGGGTTGTGGTTGTCGCGGAGCCGGTTGTAGTCGACGTAGCGCTCCGGCTGGTGCAGCCCGGTGGCGCGCAGCACCTCCATGCCGGTGACGCCCTGGTGCTTGAAGTTGTGGATGGTGAGACAGGCCCGCGGGTGGGTCATCCCGAGAAACTGGTAGATCTCGTAGAGGAACACCGGAGCCAGCGCGGTCTGCCAGTCGTGGCAGTGGATCACGTCCGGATGCTTGCCGGCCTTGAACAGGAACTCCATGGCCGCGCGCGAGAAGAAGGCGTAGCGCATCACATCGTCGGCGAAGCCGTAGATGCTCCCGCGGTTGAAGAAGTTGTCGCCGGAGTGGGGCTCGATGAAGAAGCACTTGCGCCCGTGCACGAAGCCGAAATAGACGGTGCAGTGGATGGCGCCCCCGTACCAGGGTACCCAGAGGTCGTTGAACACCTGTTGCAGGTCGTAGATATGGTCGTAGCGCAGGTTGTCGTACTTGGGCAGGATGACCTCGACGTGATTGCCGCGAATGGCGAGCTCTCGCGTCAGCCCGAAGACCACATCCGCCAGCCCGCCGACCTTGGCCACCGGGGCCATCTCTGGGCTGATCTGCACGATGAAGAGCGACGGCCGGTAATGGGGCTGGTGGTGTACCTCCGGGTGGTGCTCCGCCGGCATCTCCGGCGCCTCGGCCGGGACCGGCTCCTCGATATGGACCGACTCCGCCTCCCGCAGCGGGGCCTCGGCCTCGACGGGCGTTGGCGCCTCGACGGCCGGCTCGACCCTCGGCGACTCGACTGGCGCTGGCGGCTCCGCGGGCCGTGCCGCGACCGCCTCGGGCGCGGGTTGGGCCTTTGCTCCGGGCTCGGGTGTCGCGGCCGCGATCTCGGCTCCGGGCGTTGGCTTGGCGCTGGCCGTCGCCGCTGCTGGTGGGCTCCCGCCGTCCGGCTGCGGGGCGGCGAGCTTGGACGCCGCGACGGCGCCCGGGCCGACCTCCGGTGGCTCGCCGATGCGGAAGGCCTTCTTCCCCGTCGCCGCCTTGGCAGCCGCCGGGGGCGCCTCGGCGGTCGCGCCGGGCCGCTCCCTGGTGGGCGCGGGAGCGGCCCCAGGCGCTTTGGGCTCTGCTGGCTTGGCCGCCGGCGGGGCGGCGGGGCTCGGGGTGGACTCGGCCGCGGGCTTGGTCGATCCGGCGTCGGCGATCTGCGGGGTATCGATCACGGGCGCGCCCGTGTCGGTCGGCTGGGTCTTGCCGGCCGGGCGGCGGGGGTTCGGTGCCTTCTTGCTTCCAGTGGGTCTTTTCGCCATCGATGCTTAACCTCGTGTCCGGATGCTGGCAGTCAGGGGTCTCGCGGGCCTGCGGGGGCGCTGCGCGCCTAGGGCTCGGCGGCCGATTCCGGACCCTCGTCCGCCTCGGTCGGCGCGCTGAGCGACTCGTCGGCGGCTGGTTCGGCGGCGACCTTCAGGACGATCCCGGCGAGCGGGGGGAGGGTGACCACCAGGGACTGCGGGCGGTTCATCCAGTGGTGGTCCTCGGTGACCAGCTCCCGTCCGCCGTTGCCCAGGCCGCTGCCGGCATAGCCGCCGGCGTCCGAGCTCAGGATCTCGACGTAGCGGCCGGGCTGCGGCACGCCGATGCGGTAGCCCTCGCGCGGAACCGGGGTGAAGTTGAGCGCGACCACGACGAAATCCTCGCCGGCGCGGCGCAGATAGACCAGCACCGAGTTGTGCGCGTCGTGACAGTCGACCCACTCGAAACCGTGCCAGTCGAAGTCGTGACCGTGCAAGGCGCGCTCGCTGCGATAGAGTGCGTTGAGGTCCGTGACCAAGCGCTGCACCCCGCGGTGGAAGGGGTAGTCGAGCACGTACCAGTCGAGCATTGCGGTGCTGTCCCACTCCTCGCCCTGGCCGAACTCGCTGCCCATGAAGAGCAGCTTCTTGCCCGGGTGGGTGTACATGTAGGTATAGAGCAGGCGCAGGTTGGCGAAGCGCTGCCACTCGTCGCCCGGCATCTTGTAGAGCATGGAGCGCTTTCCGTGCGTGACCTCGTCATGCGAGAAGGGCAGCAGGAAGTTCTCGCTGAAGGCGTAGAGCATGCTGAAGGTCAGCATGTCCTGGTGGTACTGGCGGTGGATGGGGTCCTCGGCCATGTAGCGCAGGGTGTCGTTCATCCAGCCCATGTTCCACTTGAGGTCGAAGCCGAGGCCGCCGACGTAGGTGGGCTTGGTCACCTGCGGCCAGGAGGTCGACTCCTCGGCCATGATCAGCGCCCCCGGGACCTGGGTGTGGGTGATCTCGTTGAGCGCACGCATGAACTCGATCGCCTCCAGGTTCTCGCGCCCGCCGTAACGATTGGGGACCCATTCGCCCTCTTCGCGCGAATAATCGAGGTAGAGCATCGAGGCGACGGCATCGACGCGAAGACCGTCGATGTGGAACTCCTCCAGCCAGAAGAGCGCGCTGGAGACGAGGAAGTTCTTCACCTCGTAGCGACCGAAATTGAAGATCAGGGTCGACCAGTCCTTGTGCTCGCCCATGCGTGGGTCTTCGTACTCGTAGAGCGCGGTGCTGTCGAAGCGGGCGAGGCCGTGGGCGTCCTTGGGGAAGTGGGCGGGGACCCAGTCGAGGATGACGCCGATGCCGTTGCGGTGGCAGTGGTCGACCAGCCAGCGGAAGTCCTCGGGGCTGCCGAAGCGGCTGGTGGGGGCGTAATAGCCGGTGGTCTGATAGCCCCAGGACTTGTCATAGGGGTGCTCGGTGATCGGCATCAGCTCGATGTGGGTGAAGCCGAGCGCCTTGGCGTGCTCCACCAGGCGCCGGCCGAGGACGCGGTAGTTGAGCATCTCGCCCTCTGGGCCGCGCTGCCAGGAGCCGAGATGGACCTCGTAGACCGTCATCGGCTGGTGCAACCAGTCGTGCTCGGCGCGCGCCGCAAGCCAGTCCGCGTCGCCCCACTCGAAGCTGCTCGTCGGCTCGACGATGGCGGCGGTGGCCGGGCGCACCTCGAAGCGGCGACCGTAGGGGTCGGTCTTCAGGAAGACGTCGCCGTTGCGGGCGCGCAGCTCGTATTTGTAGACGACCCCCGGCGGCAGGTCGGGGATGAAGAGCTCCCAGACCCCGTTGCCGTGCACGCGCATGGGGTGGCAGCGACCGTCCCAGCGGTTGAAGTCGCCGACCACGCTGACGCGCTCGGCGTGGGGCGCCCAGACCGCGAAGAGCACGCCGGCGGCCCCGTCGGCTTCGTGCTGCCGGGCGCCGAGCAGGCGGTAGGCGTGCCAGTGCTTGCCCTCGCTGAAGAGGTGCAGGTCGAAATCGGGGAGCTGCGGCGGGTAGCAGTAAGGGTCGTGGGCGATGTGCTCGCGGTGGCCGTCGTCGCGCCAGATCAGCCGGTAGCGCTCGGGGATGGCATCGGCGGGGCCGCGCCACTCGAAGAGGTCGGTGCCCGGGATGCGCGTCAGGGTGTGGCCGCCCTCGGCGATCGTCACTACTTCGGCGTGCGGCAACAGGGTCCGCACGATGATCCCGCCCCCCTCGGGGTGGCGGCCGAGGACCGCGAAGGGGTCCTTGTGGCGCGCCTCGGCGACGGCGCGCAGGTCCGGTGACAGGTTCGCGTTGGCTTGGCTCATCGGGGTACCTCATCCGGGCGCAAGGCGGCCGCTGTGGCCGCGTCCAGCCGCGAATGTTCACACAATTCGCCTGTTCGCGCTGCGGATATTCCGCGCCCGGGCGCGCCCCGGTCCTGGCCGGCACCCCGCGCCTTGGGCTGGGTCTGACCGTCCTGAGCCCCAGCGGGCGGGGTCTACTCCTCGGTCTCGACGACCAGCCCGCCGCCGCCCGCGGTCTCCACGATCACCAGCTTGCCCAGGGTCGGGTGGCGCGCGGCCACCACGGTGAGCCCTTGGTGCGCGCGCTCGATGATGATCTCGGTCTCGTCCTTGAGGTCGCGGATGAGCTGGGCTTCGGCCTCGAAGATACGCATGGTCTGTGCTCTCCTGTGGCGTCGGGTGAGGGCTGACGCGCTCGGTCTGGCGTTACACGTGCTGGCCGACGTCTATCACATCGGCTTCGGCGAGCAGGGCGCGGAATTGGTCCCCGGAGACCCGGACCAGGTGCTCGTGATCCCCGGATTCGAAGAACACCTCTGGGGCGTCGAGCAGGCGCTCGTCGACCAGCGTCGGCAGTCCGAAGGCCGCCCCGATCGGGGGCACGGCCCCCTCGTCGCAGCCCGGGAACAGATCGACCACCTCCGGCTCGGTGGCGAGCCCGACCGTCCGCCCGAGGTGGCGGTGCAGCGCCCCGAGGTGGACGTGGTAGTCCGAGGGGACGACGACCACCATCCAGCCCGCGTCGTCGCCCACGATGACCGCCTTGGCGAGCCGATCGCCTGGGACCCGCGCGGCGGCGGCGGTCGTCATGCTGGACTCGGTGCGCGGATGAGTGATCAGGGCATAGTCGACGCCCTGGGCCTTGAGATAGCTGTCCAGACGCTGCGAGATCGCCATGCCGTGCCTCCTGGTGGGATCAAGTTTCGGGCCTTTGCCTCAAGGTTAGCCTGAAACTCGCGCCAAGCGCGCACTTGGGCCCCTCGCCGTCTGTGCGATGGCCGGGGTGAGTGAAACGGACAGGCCCGGTGCTGCGCCGCGGCCGGGCAGGGTCAGCGCCGCGGGCGGGTGAGCCGCGCGGCCTCGTCCTGGAAGAGCTCGAGAAACCGCCGTTCGAAGCGGCGCAGGTAGCGCCCGCGCAGGTGCGCCACCCGGGTGAGCTCCCAGGGGAAGAGGTGGCTGAGGTCGCGCATGCCCAGATCGCCGTCCTCCCGCTCTTGCCAGGCGAGGTCGGCGATGATCCCGAACCCCAGCCCCTCGCGCACGTAGGTCTTAATCACGTCGGTGTCGGCGGCCGCGAGCACCACGCGGGGGCGCAGGCCCTCCTTGGCGAAGCCGTCGCTCAGATGACCCCGCCCGGTGAAGCCGGAGACGTAGGTGATCATCGGGTGCTCACAGAGGAGCTCCAGGGTCAGTGGGCGCGCGCTGAGCAGGGGGTGCCCCAGCGGGGCGATCAGCAGCCGGTTCCAGCGATAGCAGGGCAGGGCGATGAGTGCGGGGTGGCTGCCGATCACCTCGGTGCAGATTGCGAGGTCGACCAGGTCCTGGACCGTCATCTCGGCGAGCTGGCGCGGGGTGTCCTGGTGGATCTGGATCTCCACCTCGGGGTGAAGGACGCGAAAGCGCCGGATCGTCGGCGGCAGGACATAGCGCGCCTGGGTGTGGGTGGTGCCGATGCGGAGCACCCCGCTGTCGTCGCCGCGCTGATCGCGCCCGACGGCGAGGATGCTGGCCGCGTCCGCGAGGGCGCTGCGGGCGTGGCGCACCACCAGCTCGCCGGCCGCGGTGAGCCCGGCGAGGCGCTTGCCGCTGCGGTGGAAGAGCCGCACGCCCAGCTCCTCCTCGAGCTGCTTCAAGTGTTGGGAGACCGCCGGCTGCACCAGGTTGAGCCGCAGGGCGGCCCGGCTGACGCTGAGGTCCGACTCGACGAGTGCGACAAGGGAGCGAAGCTGGCGGAGCTCCATATCAGGAATCGTGATGAAAAAATCTGAAACATTATTTCACATGATTTCTGTGCCTGCCGATACTCACGTCAAGCCCAGGCCGGCCAAGTACCGGGCGGGGCGCCGAGTCAACACCAACCGGAGGACGTGCGATGCGAGCTCACGAGACCAGGTCGCAAACGACTGACCCACACTACCTGGCCCTGTTCGACGAGGACGGTTTCCTGGTCGATCCCGACCTGTGGAGCACGGGCATGGCCCAGACGATCGCGGAGGAGCTAGGCCTGGGGCCGCTGGGGGCGGCCCACTGGCGGCTGCTGCACGAGGTCCGCACGCGCTTCCAGCAGCTCGGCGGCCCGCCCAGTATGCGTCGGGTCTGCCGCGCGGCTGGTCTCTCCCGGTCGGCGGTCTATGAGCTCTTCGGCGGCTGCCTGCCGGCCTGGCGCATCGCGGGGCTGCCCAACCCCGGCGAGGAGGCCAAGGCCTACCTCGGCTGAGCCCGGGCCGCCCCTGCCGTTCGCGCGTTTTCGGCTAGGCTTGGTGGAGGTGTCGGGCGCCACGGCCTGGTCGAGCGGAGGGGCAGGGGTCGATGCAGGTTCGAGCGCCGTTGGCGGCCCGGGTACGGCCGGTCCACACCGCGGTCGCCGGTCGAGTGCGGCTCAGGGTCGCCGGGCTCTATCGCTGCGAGGCCCTCAGGCGCCGCCTGGAGTCCGCGCTCGCGGGGGTCCCTGGTGTGCGCTCCGCGCAGGCCAGCGTACTCACCGGCCGAGTCCTGATCCTCTTTGACCCGGGCACCCCAGCCGAGCGGCTGACCTCGGCCGTCGAGGATCTGCTCGGACCCCCGCCTGAGCGCCTAGCCGCGGTAGCGCGACCGGAGCGGGTGCCGTCGGCCGATCCGCCCCAACCACCCGTCTTCGAGACCCTCGGGTCCCTCGCCGCGGCGCTCGGCGAGCGCGCCAGCGGCTGGCTGAGCCGACCGTCCTCTTCCGCGGCTGCCGCGGCCGCGCCTCCCGAGGGGCGTACCGCCCAGACGGGTGAGCCCTGGCATCTGATGACGCTCGCCGAGGTGCTCGCGCGGCTCGGGACCTCGGCCGAGACGGGGCTGAGCGCCGAGGAGGCCGCCGCGCGCCTGCGCCGGTACGGCGAGAACCGCTTGCGGGCGAGCGAGCGGCGCTCGGATCTCGCCATCTTCCTGGGGCAGTTCAACAGCCTCCCGGTGGCCCTGCTCGGGGTGTCCGCCGCGGTCGCGCTGATTACCGCAGGGGCCGTGGATGCCGCGGTGATCGGCGGAGTGGTGCTGATCAACGGCGTGATCGGCTTCGTCACCGAGCGCCAGGCCGAGCGGACCATCTGCTCGCTCGGTGAGACCGGGGTGCGCGCGGGGAATGTGCTGCGCGGGGGCACCGCGGCGACCATCCCGATCGAGGCGATCGTCCCCGGGGACATCCTGTTGCTCACCCCGGGGACCTACATCGCCGCCGACATCCGCCTGCTGCGCGACCACCGACTGAGCGTGGACGAGTCCGCACTGACCGGCGAGAGCCTGCCAGTGGTCAAGGACTCGGCCTTCGTGCCCGACCCTGACACCCCGCTCGGCGACCGCAGGCAGATGGCCTACATGGGTACCCACGTCACCGGCGGGAACGGGCGGGGTGTGGTGGTTGCCACCGCCGAGGCCACCGAGCTCGGCCAGATCCAGACCCTGGTGGGTGGCGCCGAGTCCCCCGAGACCCCCATGCAGCGCCAGCTCGGACGGATGGGGACTCAGCTCGCGCTCCTGAGCGGCGCGGTCTGCGCCGGGGTCTTCGGGATCGGCGTCCTACGCGGGGTCGCCTGGCTCGACATGCTGAAGTCCGCGGTCTCGCTGGCGGTCGCGGCCGTGCCCGAGGGCCTCCCGGCGGTGGCGACCACCACGCTCGCCATGGGCATAGCCGAGATGCGCCGTCACAAGGTCGCCGTGCGCCACCTCGACGCAGTCGAGACCCTGGGCGCGGTTCAGGTTTTCTGCATGGACAAGACCGGCACGCTGACCTTGAACCGGATGGGGGTGGTCGCGCTCTGCGCCGGCCAGCGCGACATCCGCGTGCGCGATGGCCAGTTCCTCGCCGCGGGTGGCCCGCTCGACCCGCTCGAGCGCGACGAGCTGGTCCGCCTGCTGCAGGTCGTCTCGCTGTGCAGCGAGACCGAGATCCGCCCCGACGGCCGGCTGGACGGGTCGCCGACCGAGAACGCCCTGGTGCAGCTCGCGCTCGATGCCGGGATCGACGTGGCGGGGCTGCGCGCCCGCCTCCCGACGCAGCACACGCGCTACCGCT
The DNA here is from genome assembly GCA_025458165.1 of Chromatiaceae bacterium. Lineage (GTDB taxonomy): Bacteria > Pseudomonadota > Gammaproteobacteria > Chromatiales > Chromatiaceae > JALOTB01. The sequence goes on from JALOTB010000009.1 coordinate 50,546, forward strand.
CCGAGGGGGCGCCCTACATGCGCACCCTGCACCCGAACGGCGACGGCAGGGCCCTGCTCGCGGTCAAGGGCAGCCCGGCAGAGGTCCTTCGGCTGTGCACCCACCAGCTCAGGGACGGGCGCCGTATCCAGCTCTCGCGCCAGGCGCGCGCGGCGATCGAGCTGGCGAATCAGCGCATGGCGGGCGATGCCCTGCGGGTGCTCGGGGTCGCCTACCGGGAGGTCGACGGCGACCAGGTCCCCGAGCGCACCGAGCGGCTCACCTGGCTCGGGCTCGCGGGCATGGCCGATCCGCTGCGCCCAGGGATGGACCGGTTGGTCGCGGAGTATCGCCGGGCCGGCATCGACACCATCATGATCACCGGCGACCAGGGGGCGACCGCCTACGCCATCGGTCGGCAGCTCGGCCTGAGCGGGTCGCGCCCCTTGCAGGTGCTCGAATCGCGCCACCTCGACGAGATGCCCAGCGAGCTACTCGCCGGGCTGGCCAAGAACGTCCACGTCTTCGCCCGGGTGAGCCCGGCGCACAAGCTCAAGATCGTCCGTGCCCTGCAGCAGGCGGGCACGATCGTCGCCATGACCGGCGACGGTATCAACGACGGGCCGGCGCTCAAGGCGGCGGACATCGGGGTGGCCATGGGCGGCGGCGGCACCAGCGTCGCGCGCGACGTCTCCGACGTGGTGCTGGAGGACGACAACCTGCACACCATGACCATCGCGGTGAGTCAGGGCCGCACCATCTACGGCAACATCCGCAAGATGATCCATTTCATGGTGGCGACCAACCTGAGCGAGATCGAGGTCATGCTCGCCGGGGTGGCGCTGGGCTGGGGCCAGATCCTCAACCCCATGCAGCTCCTCTGGATCAACCTGGTGACCGACATCTTCCCCGGGCTCGCGCTCTCGCTGGAGCCCCCCGAGCCGGGGGTGATGGAGCGCCCGCCGCGCGATCCGGCCGAGCCGATCATCGGGCGGGAGGACTTCAGGCGCATGGCCTTCGAGTCCGGGGTGATCAGCCTCGGGACCCTGGCGGCCTTCCTCTACGGGCTCAAGCGCTACGGGGTCGGGCCGGCGGCCAGCACCCTGGCCTTCCAGACTCTGACCTGCACCCAGCTCGCGCACGCCCTGAGCGCGCGCTCACCCCAGCGCAACGTGTTCGGCGGCCAGCGGTTGCCGCCCAACCCACACCTAACCCGTGCGATCCTGGGGATGGGCGCGCTGCAGGCGGGGGTGAGCCTGATCCCCGCGGCGCGCGGCCTGCTCGGCACCACCCGGCTGGCAGCGGGCGATCTGCTGGTGATCGCCGCCGGGGTGCTGCTGCCGCTGATCGTCAACGAGGCGACCAAGCCGGCCCGGCCAGGGCCCGACGCCCAGGCCGGCGGCGAGGCCATGGTCCCACTGTCCAGTGAGGGGCGAAGCGCATGAGCGACGACTTCATCTTTACCTCCGAGTCCGTGACCATCGGCCATCCGGACAAGCTCTGCGACCAGATCAGCGACGCCATCGTCGACCACTTCCTGCGCCACGACCCCGACGCCCGCATCGTCGCCGAGTGCGCGGTGGCCAGCGGGGTGCTGTTCATCTCCGCCCACTTCGCCTCCCAGACTACGCCCTTGATCGCCGACACGGCGCGGCAGGTGATCCGCGGCGTCGGCTACCCGCGCGAGGTGTTCAACGCGGACGCCTGCACCATCATGACCAGCTTCATGGACCACAGCGCCCGCGACTACCTGCCGCTGAACCTGGAGGCGCTCGATGAGGCCGGGCTCGCGCACATCACCCCCAAGCACCAGGTGACGGTCTTCGGCTATGCCTGCGATCAGACCCCGGCGATGATGCCCCTGCCGATCTGGCTGGCCCATCGGCTGGCGGAGCGGCTGGACTCCCCGGCCGTGAAGCGCGCGCTGCCCTACTTGCTGCCGGATGGCAAGACCCAGGTCGCCATCGAGTACCGCAACGGCGAGCCGTTGCGGATCCATAGCATCACGCTGGTCACCAGCCAGTCCGAGGACGCGGGGGTGAGCCCGGGGGAGCTGCGCGAGGCGGTGATCGCCACGGTAATCGAGCCGGTGCTGGTCGCCGAGGGCTACCGGGCCGCGGAGGGGACACAGCTCTTCGTCAACCCCGAGGGGCCGCTGATCGGCGGAGGACCGGCGGCCCATGCCGGGCTCACGGGGCGCAAGACCGGCATCGACACCTACGGCGAGTACAGCCGACACAGCGGCGCGGGGCTCAGCGGCAAGGACCCGATGCGCATCGACCGGGTGGGTGCCTACATCGCCCGCTATGCCGCCAAGAACCTGGTGGCCGCGGGCCTCGCGCGCGAGTGCGAGGTGCAGTTGAGCTATTCCATCGGCGTGGCGGAGCCGGTGAGCGTGCGGGTGCGCACCTTCGGCACCGGGGCGGGGGAGGATCGGGGCCTGGAGGCGCGCCTGCGCGAGGTGGTCGACTTCCGACTCGCCGCGATCGTCCGCGATCTCGGGCTGCGCAAGCTGCCCGGGCAGCACCCCGGTGGCTTCTATCGGCGTCTCGCCACCTACGGCCAGGTGGGGCGCATCGACCTCGATCTGCCCTGGGAGCGGACCGATCGTGCCGAGACCCTGCGCTAGGGCCCTTCGGGGGTCGGGGGCGGCACGGGCCGCACAGCGGCTGGGGTGGCGTCCAGCATGAACCAGGGGCTCTGCGCCAGGGCGATCGCGACCTCGCGGACCGCTCCCGGCTGGAGGTGAAGCAGCGCGCTCCCGGTCAGCGGGTCGGCCTGGACCTCCTCGACCCCGGGGAGCCGGCGCAGATACTCGTAGAGACCGAGGAAATAGACGAGGTCCCGGCGCCGCTCGTCGATCCGCAGCCGCAGCCGGCGCTCGGTTTGGTGGGCGATGCGGGCGCGAGGTCGACTCACGCGGGGTCGCTGGGCTTGGTCACCGCCGCCGTCCGGGACTCGACCTCCGCCGTGCAGGCCGCCGCCTCCCGTGCGGCGCGCTCGGCCTGCAGCTCTTCGCGCACCTCCGCGACCAAATCGTCGATGATCTCGCCGATCTCGGCGGCCGCCTCGCGCCCCTTCTCCCAGGCCACGACCCCCGCCTTCAGCGCGGAGCGCGCCAGCGGCCGCGCGTAGGGGGCGAGCACGGCCACCGCGATGGGGACCAGCACCGCCAGCCCGATTCCGATGGCCGTGCTGCGGGCGGTGTCGTTGTTGAGTAGCTCGTTGAGCGGTGCCTGGGCCATCGGTGCGGGCCTCCGCGCCTATCGGCGCTGTGGGTTCGGTCGGGATCTTCACTTTCAGTCTATCTTAACGGCACCCTGAATCTTTCAAGGCGCCGACGAAGGCCAAAGGTTGCTACCAGGACGCCGCCGGCGTCCATCACTCGGGGTCCATGCCCCAGGAGCTCGATCGATGATCGTACGGCTAGTTCTCGGTGTCGGGCTCTTTGCGCTCGGCTACTACCTCGGGCGCGAGGTCGGACGCGCGGAGCCGGTGCGTGAAGCGCTCCGGTCGGCTCGGGAAGGCGAGGGGACCGCGCCTGGAGCGACGGGAGAGCCGCCCGCTGCCCCCGGTGCCGGGCGTGGCGCGGATGTCCCGGGCGAGTCGGGCTGAGTCCGTGGTCTGGGTTGAGGAACGAAACCCAGCAGCAACGTTGAAGGACCCGCCCGGAGGATCAGGTTTCCGGTACCCTGAGTGCGTTGGCCATCCGCGAGCCGGATCATTCGGCTCGCACCGTCGAGACCCGAGACATGCCCGACACCGTTCCCCCCCGATCCATCTTCGTCGCCGGCCATCGTGGGATGGTAGGTGCCGCGATCCTGCGTGCGCTGCGGATCAAGGGGGTTGGACCAGTCCTCACCCGCACCCATGCGGAGCTCGATCTCACCGACCAAGCCGCCGTCGAGGACTTTTTTGCCACCGAGCGTCCGCGGCAGGTCTACCTGGCGGCGGCCAGGGTGGGCGGCATCCTGGCCAACGATACCTACCCGGCCGAGTTCATCTACCAGAACCTGATTATCGAGGCCAATGTGATCCACGCCTCCTACCGCCACCGGGTGGATCGGCTCCTTTTTCTCGGTAGCTCGTGCATCTACCCGCGGCTCGCCGAGCAGCCGATGGCGGAGGACGCCCTGCTCACCGGCCCGCTCGAGCCCACCAACGAGCCGTATGCCATCGCCAAGATCGCCGGGATCAAGCTCTGCGAGTCCTACAACCGGCAGTACGGGACCGATTTCCGCAGCCTGATGCCGACCAACCTTTACGGGCCGGGGGACAACTTCGATCTCGACACCAGCCACGTCATCCCGGCACTCATCCGCAAGTTCCATGAGGCCAAGATCGCCAACCAGCCCACGGTCGAGGTCTGGGGCAGCGGGACCCCGCGACGGGAGTTCCTCCACATCGACGACCTGGCCGATGCGTGCCTCTTCGTCATGGGGCTCGACGCCGACACCTATCGTGCGCACACCCAGCCCATGCGCTCGCACATCAATGTCGGGACTGGCCGTGACCTCAGCGTTGACGAGCTGGCCCAGACCGTGAGGGCCGTGACCGGCTACCGAGGCGAGATCCGGTTCGACCCGAGCAAACCGGACGGCGCCCCGCGCAAGCTGCTCGACGTCTCGCGCCTGAGCCGGATGGGGTGGCGAGCGCGCGTCGATTTCTACACTGGTCTCGAACAGACCTACGACTGGTTCCTCGCCCATCGGGCGGAGCTGCGGGCCTAGTGCCCTGCGGCTGGCATCGAGGCGAGAGGCCGGCATCAAGCGCATACCCGCGCCGATCAGCGGAACAGAATCCAGGAGCCTCGAAGGCATGAAACGCGCACTCATCACCGGGATCACCGGACAGGACGGGGCCTATCTGGCGGAGCTCTTGCTCGACAAGGGCTACCAGGTGCACGGCATCAAGCGCCGCACCTCGTTGTTCAATACCGACCGCATCGACCACCTCTACCAGGACCCGCATGAGCCGAATCGACGCTTCGTCCTCCACCACGGCGATATGACCGACTCGTCGAGCCTGATCCGCATCATCCAGCAGGTGCAGCCCGACGAGCTCTACAACCTCGCTGCGCAGAGCCATGTCGCAGTCTCCTTCGAGGAGCCGGAATACACCGCGGACTCCGACGGCCTGGGGACCCTGCGTCTCCTGGAGGCCATCCGCATCCTCGGTCTCGGGGGCAAGACTCGTTTCTATCAGGCATCCACCTCTGAGCTCTACGGCAAGGTCCAGGAGAGCCCCCAGCGCGAGACCACGCCCTTTTATCCGCGCTCGCCCTATGCGGTCGCCAAGCTCTACGCCTACTGGATCACCGTCAACTACCGCGAGGCTTACGGCTTCTACGCCTGTAACGGCATCCTCTTCAACCACGAGAGCCCGCTGCGCGGCGAGACCTTCGTCACCCGCAAAATCACGCGCGCCCTGGCGCGCATCAAGCTCGGGCTCCAGGAGTGCCTCTATCTCGGCAACCTCGACGCCAGGCGCGACTGGGGGCACGCCCGCGACTACGTTCGCATGCAATGGCTCATGCTCCAGCAGGACCAGCCGGACGACTTCGTCATCGCCACCGGCGAGCAGCACTCGGTGCGGGAGTTCATCGAGCTCGCCGCGGCCGAGGTCGGCCTCGCGATCCGCTGGGAGGGCCAGGGGGTCGCGGAGAAGGGCTACGACGCGGCGACCGGTGTGTGCCGGATCGCCGTCGACCCGCGTTACTTTCGCCCCACCGAGGTCGATACCCTGCTCGGTGATGCGACCAAGGCGCGCGAGCAACTGGGCTGGGAGCCCGAGGTCGGCTTCCGCGACCTGGTGGCCGAGATGATGCGGGAGGACCTCAAGGAGGCGGAGCGAGACGCCCTCTGCCGCAAAGAGGGATACGCGACCCCACGACGACACGAGTCGTGACTGCGCTCGGCGTTGTCCGCTCCGCGGCGACGCACCGGCGACCGACCTACCGGCGAACCCCGCACGGCGGCGCGGGGGGCGGCTCAGCGATACACGGAGCGGTGGCCGGGTGGCGCTTCCGACGCAAACCCAAGGTCAAGGCGGCATCTTGTCGTCCACCCCTCGGGTAGGGCAGATCTGCGCCTCCCGCCTGCCATCGCCAGGGGGAGGGCCCGCCCGTGACCGATCCCACCGTCGGCGACTCCGGCTCCCGTTGGACAGAGGCGGTGGAGTGTTGCTTCCCGGAGTTCCTGGCGCCGCTCGATCCTGGCATCCATACCGCGATCGACGGGCCCCAGGGACACAGATTCCCCGACACGCGGCGCTGACCGCCCGCAACCGCCCAGCCGTCTCAGCCAGAGCCGTAGGCTGGGTTGAGGAACGAAACCCAGCATCCACCAACGCCGGAGACGCTGGGTTTCGCTCCGCTCAACCCAGCCTACGCGTACCCCGCCATCCATACCGCGATCGACGGGCCCCAGGGACCCAGATTCCCCGACACGCGGCGCTGACCGCCCGCAACCGCCCAGCCGTCTCAGCCTACCCAGCCCTTAAACAACAAGTTGACCATACGCATTAACCCGTGGTGTCATCTTGTCACGTTCACGATATGAACGGACGGCCGCCAGCCCGCGTCCTCACCACAACACGAACCAAGCCACCTTGCCCCCCGCCCTCCCAAATCACCCATCGGCCTTGCGCGACGAGGTCCACTACCGCCTCTTGAAGCTCCTCGCCGAGCACCCCGAGGCCAGCCAGCGCCAGCTCGCCGATGCGCTAGGCGTCAGCCTCGGCAAGATCAACTATTGCGTCAAGGCCCTCATCGACAAAGGCTGGGTCAAGGTCAACAACTTCAGGAACAACAAGAACAAGCTCGCCTACGCCTACCTGCTCACCCCCAGCGGAGTCGACGCCAAGGCGCGCATCACTGCCCGGTTCCTCAAGCGCAAGCTCGCCGAGTTCGAGGCCCTCGAGGCCGAGATCGCCCAGCTCACCGCAGAGGTCAACGACCTCGGCCGGGCGCCCGCACCGTCGCGGTCCTGCGACAACCAGGGGTCCGGCGCCAACCTCGGCAACCAACGATGACGACAAACCGCGCGAGGGAGGATTACTGCGGCCGCGTCAGCCCGATCGGGCTGAGCTGCTGCTGCGGCCCCCAGGTCGCATCCGAAGCTCCAGGCCATGACTGAGCTCCCGAGCGACGACTTCGACTCCCCCTGGAAGGAAGCCCTGCAGCGTTACCTACCGGACTTCCTCGCCCTGCTGTTTCCCCGGGTCCATGCCGGGATCGACTGGTCCCAGGGCTATGAATTCCTCGACAAGGAGCTCCAGCAGGTGGTGCGCGATGCCGAGCTTGGCCGGCGTCTGGCGGACAAGCTGGTGCGCGTCATCGACACCGACGGGCAGGAAGACTGGCTACTCATCCACATCGAGGTCCAGGGCGATCCCGATGCCGACTTGGCCGAGCGCCTGTTTGTTTACAATTACCGCATCTTCGATCGCCATCGGCGCCCGGTGGTCAGCCTGGCGGTGCTGGCGGATGAACGCCCGGACTGGCGCCCGGATCACTTTGGCTGGCGACGGTGGGGGTGCGAGGTCGGCATCCGCTTTCCCCGCGTCAAGCTGCTTGACTACCGCGAGCGCTGGGCAGAGCTGGAGGCCTCGGCCAACCCGTTCGCGGTCGTCGTCCAGGCGCACATCAAGACCCAGGAGACGCGCAGGGCCCCGGCGGAGCGCTACCGCGCCAAGCTCGCCCTGGCCAAGAGCCTCTACCGGCGCGGCTGGGGCCGCGACGACATCCTGGAGCTGTTTCGCTTCATAGACTGGATGCTGCGCCTGCCCGAGGATTTGGAAGAGCAACTCTGGTCTGAAATCCAGACCTTCGAAACGGTGGAGCATATGCCCTACGTCACCAGCGTCGAGCGGATCGGCATCCGCAAAGGCATCCAGCAGGGGATCGAGCAGGGGATCCAGCAGGGGATCCAGCAGGGGATCCAGCAGGGGATTCAACAGGGGATCCAGCGGGGGCTGCAGCGAGAGCGTCTGCTCCTGCTTCGTTTAGTGGAGAAACGATTTGGCGCCGCGGTGGCCGAGCAAAGCGGCCCCCTGCTCGACCGCATCGACAACGCCCAAGCGCTAGAAGACCTTGCCGAGGCCCTACTCGACAGCGCTGACGGGGCCGCCTGGCTGCAAACCCTGACCCAAGCCGCGGGCTGACCCCAACTCGGCGCACGGGACTGGAGACTGGGAACACGCCAAAGATCCGGATGCTGGCCTTCCCGAGGACTTGGAAGAGCAACTCTGGTCTGAAATCCAGACCTTCGAAAGGGTGGAGCACATGCCCTACGTCACCAGCGTCGAGCGGATCGGCATCCGCAAAGGCATCCAGCAGGGGATCCAGCAGGGACTGCAGCGAGAGCGCCTGCTCCTACTACGTCAGACGCGCAAACGGTTTGGCGCCGCGGTGGCCGAGCAAAGCGGCCCCCTGCTCGACCGCATCGACAACGCCCAGGCGCTGGAAGACCTCGCCGAGGCCCTCCTCGACAGCGCCGACGGGGCCGCTTGGCTGCAGACGCTGACCCAAGCCGCCGGCTGACCCCAACTCGGCGCACGGGACTCGCGGCCAAGAACACCGCATCGACCGGATCCTGCGCCTTCCCGAGGACTTGGAAGAGCAACTCTGGTCGGAGATCCAGACCTTCGAAACGGTGGAGCATATGCCCTACGTCACCAGCGTCGAGCGGATCGGCATCCGTAACGGGATCCAGCAGGGCATCCAACAGGGGATCCAGCAGGGACTTCGGCGAGAGCGTCTGCTCCTGCTTCGTCTGGCGGAGAAACGATTTGGCGCCGCGGTGGCCGAGCAAAGCGCCCCCCTGCTCGATCGCATCGACAACGCCCAGCCGCTCGAAGACCTTGCCGAGGCCCTCCTCGACAGCGCTGACGGAGCCGCTTGGCTCCGGACCCTGACCCAAGCCGCGGGCCGACCCGCTCAACGCGAAGGACTCGAGGCCAGGCACACCGCCACCGGGAGCGCCCCTGCCAAGCCCAGCCGAGCTTCCGGGATAACAAGGAACCACAAGTCCGAACCCTGATGCCCGACTTCCTCCGCAAACGCATCCTCGTAACCGGTGGCGCCGGCTCACTCGGTGCGCAACCGTGAGTACGGCCAGCGCCAGCTCGAGCCCGACATCCGCTTGGCCAGGACCGGGTTCGGCTGTGGACCGCAAAGTCCCCCTCCGATCGCCGCTGCAACCCGCCGACGCTCAGGGAGGCTCGTTCGACTGGACTTCAGTCGATCAACCAACCGATCAGCAAACCCGCCCCCCTCGCAGCCAGTGCCAATCGTGAATACCCGATCCAACGACAACCCATCGGCCGCGACGGTCGACCCGGTCGCCAGAGCATTCGCCCAACGCCTCAGACATCGACTGGGCAAACATCTCCGCGAGGTGCGTCTCTTTGGGTCGCGCGCCCGAGGCGACGCCCGCAACAGCTCCGATTACGACGTGCTCGTCGTCGTCGACCAACGCACACCCGAGATCCGATCCACGATCCTCGACATTGAGGTGGACCTCCTGGGCGAATACGACGTGCTCGTGACCTCGGTGCTTCGGAGCGAAGACGAGTGGCGAGTCAGCCAAAATTATCCATTCGCCCGCAACATCGCCCGAGAGGGCGTCTCCCTTTGACCCCGGAGACGCGCACAATGCTGGCGCGAGCCGCGGACAAATTAACCGTGGCGCAGCTTTTGCTCGAAAACAGCGCTTGGGAGGACGCCGCGTCGCGCGCTTATTACGCCGCCTTCCACGCCATCTCAGCATTGCTCTTCGCGAGCGGCAAGTCGTATTCCAGCCATGCCCAGCTCATCGGCGCGTTCAACCGGGATTTCGTTAAGACTCAGGTATTCCAACGCGACTTCACCGCGATCCTGACCCGGCTTTTCGAGGACCGTCAGAGCGGAGACTACGACGTATTTGCGGCGATCACCGAGCAAGAGGCCCGTCGCGACGTCGACGATGCCCAACGGATCGTGGAGAGCATCCAGCAGTATCTCGCGAACGAGCCACCAACTGAGCGGGGGAAGAAGTCCTGACCGGGTCGCAGATCCAACCCTATCATTCAGCCGCCCTGCCCAGCCCCGCCACTCCCCGGATAAACCGAACCACGAAGACTAACCCTGATGCCCAACTTCCTGCGCAAGCGCATCCTCGTCACCGGCGGCGCCGGCTTCCTCGGTGCGCATCTGTGCGCGCGGCTCCTCGCCGACGGGCACGACGTGCTGTGCGTCGACAACTTCTTCACCGGCACCAAGGACAACGTCGTCGAGCTCATGGACTTCCACCACTTCGAGCTGCTGCGCCACGACGTCACCTTCCCCCTCTACGTCGAGGTCGACGAGATCTACAACCTCGCCTGCCCCGCCTCCCCCATCCACTACCAGTTCGACCCCGTACAGACCACCAAGACCAGTGTCCACGGGGCGATCAATATGCTGGGGCTCGCCAAGCGCGTGAAGGCCAAGATCTTCCAGGCCTCCACCAGCGAGGTCTACGGCGACCCCGAGATCCATCCCCAGCGCGAGGACTACTGGGGCCGGGTCAATCCGATTGGGCTGCGCTCCTGTTACGACGAGGGCAAACGCTGCGCCGAGACGCTCTTCTTCGACTACCGCCGCCAGCACGGGCTGCGCATCAAGGTCGCGCGCATCTTCAACACGTATGGCCCCAAGATGCACCCCAACGACGGGCGCGTGGTCTCCAACTTCATCGTCCAGGCGCTGCGCAACCAGCCCATCACCCTCTACGGCGACGGCACCCAGTCGCGCTCCTTCTGCTACGTCGACGACATGATCGAGGGCTTCGTCCGGCTAATGGAAAGCCCCGACGACCTCGCCGGCCCCGTCAACCTCGGCAACCCCGGCGAGTTCACCATCCGCGAGCTCGCCGAGAAGGTGATCGACCTCACAGGATCGCGCTCGGAGCTGGTGTACAAACCCCTGGCCAGCGCCAGCCCGACATCGCGCTGGCCAAGGACAAGCTCGGCTGGGAGCCCAAGACCAACGTCGAGATCGGGTTGGACAAGACCATCGCCTACTTCGACGCCTGGCTCGCAGCATCTCGACGGACCGCGTAGCCATGCCAGCCCCCGAAGACCGCGTGCGATCAGCTCCGATCGGGCACGGCGGACACGCGCCGGCGCCAGGGTCTATTTCGCACCCGAATGGGCCGTCCGGCGGCCCTCAGGTCGGCTTTCGGTGCGAGGGCGGACCGTGCATCGTCGCGATCCGACCATGAGCCACGACCAGAACTTCAAGAACCTCATCCTCGACTACCCGCAGGATGCCGTGCGCTTCTTCGCCGCCGCCGAGGCCCAGGCCATCGACGCCGGCGTCCGCATCCTGCCCATCCGCGAGGAGCAGCTCCAAGGGCGCCTGGGGGAGCGCTTCCGGGAGCTCGACGTCCCGTTGCTGATCGAGTGGCCCGACGGGCGGCGCGCCGCGCTGCTGTTCGTCCTTGAAGAGCAGACTGACCCGAGGCGTTTCTCCATCCACCGCCTCGCCCATTACTGCCTCGACCTCGCCGAGCTCTTCGCCACCGAGCGCGTGGTGCCTGTCGTCATCTTCCTGCACCCGGGGCGCTTCGCCGAACGGCTTGCCCTCGGCGGTGACCGTCACACCTACCTGCACTTTCACTACCTCGTCTGCGCACTGCCGCAGACCCCCGCGCGGTCCTACTTCGACAGCCCCAACCTGGTCGCCCGGCTCAACCTGCCCAACATGGCCTACGACCCGAGCGACAAAGTCGAGGTCTACGCTCAGGCCGTGCGTGGCCTTCTGGAGCTGGAGCCCGACCCCGAGCGTCGCCTCAAGTACCTCGACTTCATCGACATCTACGCTGCCCTTGACGAGAATGACCGCATCATCTACCGCCAGCGCTACCCGCAGGAGGACAGTGCCGTGACCCGATTCGCCGAACGTTTCGTGGAGCAAGGCATCCAGCAAGGCATCCAGCAAGGCATTCGCCAAGGAGTGAAGAAAGGCGAGGCCGAGATGCTCATGCGCCTGCTGGTGCGTCGTTTCGGCGATCTGCCCGACGGGGCGCGACGAGCGATCGAAGCGGCCGACGCCCAGACCCTCCTGCAGTGGTCCGATCGCGTCCTCACGGCGCAAACCCTCGAGGAGGTCCTGCACTGACCCATGCGCGCTGGCCGCGGGCTCGCAGTACACCTTCGGAGAGATGGCGCGCTAGTGCTCGGTCTGCCTCCAACTGCCGGCGGACCGCAGCAGCGCACCTCAGCCGACGCTGCCCAAGGCCTGTCCGGCCCGGGACCCCGTAAGCCGGACTTCAGTCCGAACGCCCCCGCGCGGTTCGCGTTCTGAGCGACACCCCCAGCCATGTGCGGCATCGCCGGCATCTACGCCTACCACTACGCGGCCCTGCCCGTGGACCGTGACGAGCTGCGCGCCATCCGCGACCACATGTTGGCGCGGGGCCCTGACGGCCATGGCGAGTGGTTCGCTGACAACGGCCGCGTAGCCCTCGGCCACCGGCGGCTGGCGATCATCGACCTCTCCGACCGCGCCGCCCAGCCCATGGCCGCCGCCGACGGCCAGCTCGTCATCAGCTTCAACGGCGAGATCTACAACTACCGCCAGCTCAAGAAGGACCTCGAATCCCGCGGCCGCGTCTTCCGCACCGAATCCGACACCGAAGTCCTGCTCCACCTCTACGCCGAGAAGGGCGAGGCCATGCTGAACGATCTGCGCGGCATGTTCGCCTTCGCGCTCTGGGATGCCCGCAAACAGGCCCTGCTGCTGGCGCGCGACCCCTACGGCATCAAACCGCTCTACTACGCCAACGACGGCTGGACCTGCCGCTTCGCTTCTCAGGTCAAGGAGTCCGCCGGGGTGGCCGGCTTCTACCTTTTCGGCAGCGTCCCTGAGCCCTTCACCCTGTACCAGGAGATCCGTTCCGTGCCCGCTGGCTGCTACCAGTGGGTGGATGCGACCGGCCCGAATGAGGCCGTCTCCTACTGCTCCCTCGCCAGGCTCTGGGCCGAGGGCGAGGAGACCGAGCCGCTCGCAGAATTTGAGCTGCAGGAGTGCGTTCGGGAGGCGGTTCGCGACTCCGTGCGCGCCCACCTCGTGGCCGACGTCCCGGTCGGCGCCTTCCTCTCCGCCGGGATCGACTCCGGCGCCCTGGTCGGCCTGATGTCGGAGATCCGACGGGACGGCACCTGTGGGAGCAGCGCCCTCGCCGCAATGGACCCCGCCATCCAAACCATCACCCTAGCCTTCAGCGAATTCCGCGGCACCCCAGCCGATGAGGCACCACTGGCCGAGCAGGTCGCCCGCCACTACGGCGTCGAGCACCGCGTGCGCCTCGTCGGCGAGCAGGAGTTCCGCGACGACCTGCCGAGAATCCTCGCCGCGATGGACCAGCCGAGCATCGACGGCATCAACACCTGGTTCGTCAGCAAGGCCGCCGCCGAGGCGGGCCTCAAGGTTGCGATCTCCGGCCTGGGCGGGGACGAGCTCTTCGGCGGCTATCCCGCATTCCGCGACATCCCCAGATGGACCAGGCTCCTCTGGCTGCCCAGCCGCGTGCCCGGTCTCGGGGCATTGGCCGAGCAGGCGCAGGCGGCCTTCGCGCCCCTCTTCCCGAGCCTAAGCCCCAAGGCCGCGGGGATGCTGAGATACGGCGGCACCTATGCGGGCGCCTATCTGCTGCGGCGCGGCCTCTTCCTCCCCCGCGAACTGCCCGCCCTGATCGGCGACGACATGGCACGGGAGGGCCTGCACCGCCTGAGGCCCCTGCGATACATCGCGCGCCAGCTCGGGCAAACGGTGGGAGCGTCGCCCGCGCCGCGATCCTCCCCGCCCCCGCGCACCGCTCACGGCCGCATCGCCACCCTCGAATCCGCCCTCTACATGCGCAACCAGCTCCTGCGCGACACCGACTGGGCTAGCATGGCCCACTCGCTGGAGGTCCGCACCCCCCTGGTCGACACCTGGCTGCTGCGCAAGCTGGCCGGGCCGCTCGCAACCGCCAGGGTTACCAACCACAAACGCCTGCTGGCCAAGTGCCCGGCTAGGCCGCTTCCAGAGGCGGTGGTCCACCGCGCGAAGAGCGGCTTCACTACCCCCATCGCGGACTGGCAGCAGCGCGGAGATCACACCCAGACCTGGCGCCAGGTCCCCGCTCTGGCCCAGCCCGGCTGCCCCTGGGCGCGCCGCTGGAGCTACGCGGTCGAGAACGGCGCAGCCATCGCCGCGGCATGAGCCCCCTCGCCACCCTCAACTTCATCGCCCGCCACCCCCTCACCCGGGATCACAAGGCGGAAGCCCTGCTGCGCTGGCTACGCTGGCAGGTCGGGGCACGCCTGCTCGGCTGGTCCGTCGCGGTCCCCTTCGTTGGGTGCACCCGCCTGCTCGCACGGCCCGGCATGACTGGGGCCACCGGCAACATCTACTGCGGCCTGCACGAGCCCGAGGACATGGCTTTCGTCCTGCACTGCCTGCGGCCCGGCGACCTGTTCGTGGACATCGGCGCCAACATCGGCTCCTACACCCTGCTCGCCAGCGCCACCCAGGCCCGCGTGATCTGCTTCGAGCCGGTGCCAGCCACCTTCGAGGCCCTGTTGGACAACATCCATCTCAACCGGCTGGCGCACCGCGTCGATGCGCGCAACCAGGCGGTCGGCCGCGAGGCCGGCGAGCTCGAGATGATCGCCGACCAGGACACCACCAATCAGGCCCTCGCCCCCGGGTCCAGCTATGCCGGGAAATCCGTGCGCGTGCCGCTGGTGACGCTCGACGCGGCCCTGCAAGGGGCCATGCCCAAGCTGATCAAGATCGACGTGGAGGGCTTCGAGACCGAGGTGATCGCCGGTGCCACGCAGACCCTGGCAGCGGGCGGCCTGCACGCGCTCATCCTGGAGCTCAACGGCAGCGGCGCGCGCTACGGCTTCGATGAGGAGCAGTTGCGCCGCGACATCCATGGGCTCGGCTTCCGCGCCTGCCGCTACGACCCCTTCGAGCGGCGGCTCACCGACCTTGGCGGTGCACGCCCCAGCAGCGGCAACACCCTGTTCGTGCGGGAGCCGGAGGCGGTCGAGCCCCTCCTCGTAGCCGCCCCGCGTTACCGCGTCCTGGGCGCGGAGCTCTAACGGTGGGGTTGAGGGTCCTCATGTTCGTCACCGACGCCTACGGCGGACATGGTGGCATCGCCCAGTACAACCGCGATGTCGCGGCTGCGCTGGCGGCCATGCCAGAGGTCGCTGAGGTGGTGGTCGTGCCACGCCAGCAGCGTTTCCCGGCGGCGGACATCCCGGCCAAGGTCCATCAAGTCCCGGAGGCCCTCGGCGGGAAAGACCGCTATCTTCGCGCCGCCCTGCGGGCCGCACGGGGAAGCTACGATCTGCTGATTTGCGGCCACGTCAATTTGCTGTCCCTGGCGACCCTGCTGCGGCTCAAGCTGCGCGTCCCGCTTGTCCTGATGGTCTATGGCATCGATGTCTGGCAGCCACCCGCTCCGACCACTCGTCTTTGGCTGCGGGCGGTCGACGACGTCTGGTCGATCAGCGCCATCACTCGCGACCGGATGAACGCCTGGGCAAGACTGCCAGAGGGCAAGTACCAGCTTCTTCCCAATGCGGTTCATCTCGGTTCCTATGGCATGGCACAGAGGCGAGGCGAGTTGGTTGAACGCCACGGGTTGCAGGATAAGCGGGTCATTCTCACACTGGCCCGGCTGTCAGCCCTTGAGCGTTACAAGGGCGTCGATGAGGTCCTGGAGGCCATGCCTGCCCTTCTGGAAACCGAGCCAAAGTTGAAATACCTCGTTGCGGGAGACGGCGACGACCGCCCTCGTCTCGAGGCCAAGGCCGCCGCGCTGGGATTGGGCGAGCGCGTCGTGTTCACCGGTCTGATCGAAGAGCAGGAGAAGGCCGATTACTACCGACTCGCCGATGTATTCGCTATGCCGGGGCGCGGCGAAGGATTCGGCTTCGTGTTTCTCGAGGCCATGGCCTGCGGCGTGCCGGTGGTGGGCAGTAAGGTCGACGGCAGCCGCGAGGCCCTGCGTGATGGCCTCTTGGGGGAGTTGGTTGATCCGACAGATTCGGAGTCGGTAAGACAGGGCATTTTTGCCGCTCTCGAAAAACCCAAGCGGATACCGGACGGGTTGGAGTACTTTGCCTGGCCGGCGTTCCAACAACGTCTCGCCGACGCAGTGCGGAAAGTCGTTGCAGCGAACGCCCGGTCACCTCGCCCGCGGTAACGCGCATGATGCCTGACGACCCGAACCGAACCGCCATGATCTGCGGCATCTCCGGCCAAGACGGGACCCTCCTGGCCCAACTCCTATTGGACAAGGGCTATCGGGTCATTGGCACCTCACGCGATGCCCAGGTTGCAAGCTTTGGCAACCTAGTCAAGATCGGCATCCGCGATCGGGTGGAAGTCGCATCCATGGCCCTGAACGACTTCCGCAGCGTTCTGCAGGTATTGGCCCGTTATGCCCCCGATGAGGTTTACAACCTGGCCGGCCAGAGCTCCGTCGGTCTCTCCTTCGAGCAGCCGGTCGAGACCCTGGAGAGCATCAGCGTCGGTACGCTCAACCTCCTGGAAGGCATCAGGTTCCTTAACCGCCGGACCCGCTTTTACAACGCTGGTTCCAGCGAATGTTTCGGCGACACCGGGGGCGCACCTGCGAACGAGCAAACCCCCTTCCGCCCGCGCAGCCCCTATGCCGTCGCCAAGGCCGCCGCCTTCTGGCAGGTCGCCAACTACCGCGAGGCCTACGGGCTCTACGCGTGCTCTGGCATCTTGTTCAACCATGAGTCTCCATTGCGGCCGGAGCGCTTCGTCACTCAAAAAATCGTTCGCGCCGCCTGCCGGATCGCCGGCGGAAGCAAAGAACGTCTCGTGTTGGGTCGGCTCGACATTCAGCGGGACTGGGGCTGGGCGCCGGAGTATGTGGCTGCGATGTGGAAAATGCTTCACCAACCGGGGCCGGAGGACTTCCTCATTGCCACTGGCGAGACCCATTCGCTGCAGGAATTTGTCGCACAAGCATTCGCCGCTGTTGATCTGGACTGGCGTGAGTACGTCGATACTGACCCGGCCTTGATGCGCCCGACTGAGCTTGCAGTCAGTCGAGCCGACCCGGCGCACGCAAAGGCCATGCTCGGCTGGAGCCCGCGGAGCTACATGCCTGATGTCGTGCGTGCGATGGTGGAGGCAGCCCGTGTCTGAGCCCTCTCACGATGTGTTTTTCGGCCACCAGCACATCACCGTCATCGAGCCCCAGGGGCGGCTGTTCGACCTCAAGCTCCGGGAGCTCTGGGCCTATCGTGACCTGGTACTTCTGCTCGTGCGTCGCGACTTCGTTGCGCAGTACAAGCAGACCATCCTCGGCCCCGCCTGGCACTTCCTGCAGCCGCTGCTCACGACGCTGATGTTCACGATCGTGTTCGGCAAGATCGCCCAGATCCCGACCGATGGGCTCCCGCCCTTCCTCTTCTATTTCGCCGGGGTGGTGATCTGGACCTATTTCGCTAACGTCTTGACCGATACCTCCGCGACCTTCGTGCGCAATGCCAATGTCTTTGGTAAGGTCTACTTCCCGCGTCTGGCCGTGCCAGTCGCAACGCTGATCGCGAAGCTCATCGCCTTCGTCATTCAATTCGCCTTCCTGCTCGCCCTGACGCTCTGGTTTGGCGTGCGCGGTGCGGAGGTCTCGCCGAACGCCTGGGTGCTGATGACCCCCCTCTTGCTGCTTCTGATGGCGGCGTTCGGGCTCGGGCTGGGGGTCATCGTCTCGGCCCTGACCACGCGGTACCGCGACCTGGCGATCCTGGTCGCCTTTGGCGTCCAGCTCTATATGTACGCATCGCCCGTCATCTACCCGCTCTCGACGCTGCCCGAGCATTGGCAGTTCTGGGCCTCTCTGAATCCTGTTGCACCCATCGTCGAGGCCTTCCGTTATGCCTACCTGGGTGCCGGGATGGCGAGCTTCGGCATGTTGACATACAGCGGGGTCGTGATCCTCGTGGTCCTGCTCTTGGGCGTTGCGCTCTTCAATCGGGTCGAGCGGACCTTCATGGATACCGTATAGTGCGAGCCCTATGACGCGTACAGTGATTAGCGTCGAGCGCCTGAGCAAACGCTACCGCCTCGGTGTGATCGGCGGTGCCACCCTGCGTGAGGACCTCAACCATTGGTGGGCCAGGGTACGAGGCCGGCACGATCTCCTCGGCCCGATCGGCGTGCCTGACCACGGCAACCGCCAAGGTGGTGAGATCTGGGCGCTGCGCGACGTGAGCTTCGAGGTGCAGGAAGGCGAGATCCTCGGTGTCATCGGCCGCAACGGCGCGGGCAAGAGCACCTTGCTCAAGATCCTGTCCCGCATCACCGCCCCAACGTCCGGCCGTGCGGTCATTCGGGGCCGCGTCGGCAGCCTGCTCGAGGTGGGTACCGGTTTCCACCCGGAGCTCACTGGGCGCGAGAACATCTATCTCAACGGCACCATCCTCGGCATGACCAAGGCCGAGGTCGACCGCAAGCTGGAGGAGATCGTCGAATTCGCGGAGATGGCACCGTTCATCGACACGCCCGTCAAGCGCTATTCCTCGGGGATGACAGTGAGGCTCGCCTTCGCGGTCGCGGCGCATCTGGAGCCCGAGATACTGATCGTCGATGAGGTGCTGGCTGTGGGAGATGCGTCTTTTCAGAAAAAATGTCTCGGGAAGATGGAAGCGGTCGCGGCGCACGGTCGTACGGTTCTCTTCGTCAGCCACAATATGCAGTCCGTCCAGTCCCTTTGTACAAGATGCGTGCTGTTGAATCGCGGCCAGCCGGAAGTCGAAGGAGCGGTTGAATCAGTTGTTGATGCCTATCTACGCGGCGCCGAGAGCACAGAAAAGCCGATCTGGGCCGACCCTGTTGGCCTTGGCGACAACGAGGTCCGGCTGCATCGAGTTCATGTCCTCGCCGACGGCAGTGACGGAAAGGCCTCCGTGTTTTTCAGCAACAAGCCGATTCGGATTGATCTTGAGGTCTCCATCCAGCGACCGAACCCCGCTTTCTGCATAGGGTTTGACCTGATGACGAGCCGTGGCGAGACTGTATTTCGCACGTTCAACACCGACGTGCCGCCCCATCAGTACACTCCGCTCTCGAAGGGAAGAACGATTCTGTCTTGTGTAGTTCCCACAGGACTATTGAACGCCGGACGTTACTTTGTGGCCCCACGAGTCGCACTGCACGGCCGGAGTTGGATCCTCACGGCAGACCCTTTGATTAGCTTTTCCGTATCATTGGCCCATGGTCAGTCGGCATTCTGGAATCTTCTCAACGAGGCCAATTGGCCCGGCGTCATAGCGCCAATCCTTGAATGGAAGGCTGTGCCCCTGGGAAACGACTCGAGATGAGGTGCGGTCAAAGAGATGTCGCGTAACCTGATCCGAAAGATGCTGCCGCCGAGATGGCACATCTCCGCGATGCTCACTAGGGACATACTGCGACGCGCAGGCGGCAAGGTCATGTCCGGCATGTTCGCGGGCATGGATTACGCGGCCGAGAGTCACGGCAGCCTTTTTCTGCCCAAGATTCTCGGTACCTATGAAAAGGAGTTAACGAATCATTTGGATCGACTCCAAGAAGAGGCAATCGAAGCGATCGTCGTTGTTGGGGCCGCGGAGGGCTATTACGCGGTTGGCTTTGCTTTGCGTTGGAAAACGGCTTGCATTGTTGCATTCGAGCCCAATCCCGCCGCTCGTACCTGCCTCGCAGCAATGGCTCATAAGAACGGAGTGGCGAATAGGCTGCAAGTCCAGGGAATCTGTGATGTGCCCTCGTTGCGGAGTGCGCTAAATATGGCTGTCCGGCCGTTTGTACTGGTGGACATCGAAGGTGGAGAGGCGATCTTATTGGATCCGACTGTCGTCGAAGAGCTGGGGAAGGCGACGGTTGTCGTTGAGTTGCATGAGTTCGCTGTTCCAGGGGTCGGCGCCTTAATTCGCTCGCGCTTCGAAGGTAGTCACGAGATAGAAGAGGTTTTCGCGGTCCCTCGGACTCCGCACGACTTCCCACTGGACCTAGGGCGATTGAAGGGTTCCGTCTCGGCTGGTGCGGCAGTGCAGATCATGTCGGAAGGGCGCCCTCCGAACATGTCTTGGTTGGTAATACGGCCGAAAGCGTCGACGTGAACCGCTCGCTCCTCTTTGTTGCGCCATCCGCGTATCCACTTGGCGGCGTACAGACCTGGCTCGACTATTTGCTACCAGGGCTGACGGGGCGGGGCTGGCGACCGGTTCTAGGGTTAGTGGCGGGTCGGTTTCACGATGTGGCGTGTTATCTGAAGGTCCATCCCTGGCCCGACGCCATGGCGATTCCGAACCCAACCGGCTCGGCGGAGGGGAGGATCCGCGCCTTGGTCGCGGCCGTCCGTCGTGTCCAGCCGGAACTGGTCTTGTCGGTCAACATCCCCGACGCCTATGCTGCGGTCGAGCGGATGCGTGGACGCGGTGAGGCTGCGCCCCGAGTGGTGATGACGAACCACTCCATCGAGCTGCCCTATGTCAGCGATACGAAGGCTTGGCGCCACGTGATCGACGGCATGGTCGGTACCAACCGGCTGACCTGCCGGCTCGCGACGGAGTGGGCGTGCCTCGATCCTAGCCGGGTGCATTATGCGCCCTATGGCGTGGAGTGCCCCTCGCTGCCGGTCCGCCGTGCGCCGAAGTCGGGGCCGTTGCGAATCGCCTATTCGGGGCGTCTCGATGAAGGCCAGAAGCGCGTCCAGGACATCCCGCTGATACTCGATCGGCTAGGTGCCCTGGGGGTCCAATGGGAGCTTCGCGTGGCGGGCGGCGGAGCGTCGGAAGGGATGCTGCGCGAGCGGCTGCGGCCCAGAATCGATGCCGGCAGCGTCCAGTTCCTCGGAGTGCTCAACCCATCGGCCTTGACCGAGCGTCTCTACGACTGGGCCAATGTGTTGCTGCTCACCTCGTACTGGGAGACGGGACCCATCGTCATCTGGGAAGCGATGGCGCGTGGTCTGCCCGTGGTGAGCAGCCGCTATGTCGGCTCCGGGTTGGAGGGCAGCCTGAGCGACGGCGGCAATTGCCTCCTGTTTCCCGTCGGAGATGTCCAGGCGGCGGCCGTGCAGTTGCGCCGCGCTACCGATCCTAAGTTCCGCGCTGCGCTCGCCGAAGCCGGGCACCGGCTCGTCCGCGAGCGTTACACACGTGAGCACTCGGTCGAGGCATGGGACCAATGTTTGCGGGCCATCATGGCGCAGCCAAGCCGCTTAACGGCCACGACGGCGAATGCAAGCGTGGCTGCTGGCCGCCTCGACCGATGGCTCGGCCCAGGCCCCGGCGAAACCGTCCGGCGGTTACTGAAACGCCGTTTCCACCACAACGATCCTGGTGGGGAATGGCCTCACGCCCGCTCCGCTCCCACGCTAGACGAGCGGGGCTTTTTCCGGCGGGCAGAGCAGATTGACGCGGGCAAACCGACTTGCGGCAGGGTGCTCGCTAGCTCAGATGCCGGTGCCTAACGCAACGCCATCGCAGTCAGGCGAGTGCGCCCAATGAATAGCAAGCCGCTGGTCTCGGTATTGGTGCCGACCTTCAACGACGGGGAGATGTTGATCGCGGCATTGGAGTCATTGCGCAGGCAGACCTTCGATGACTTCGAGGCCATTGTCTGCGACGATGCGAGCACCAACGGCACGGCCGAGAGGGCAAAGGATTGGTGCAAAACCGACCGCCGCTTCCGGCTGTTTCGCAATCCCGTTAACCTTGGCATGACGCAGAACTGGAATCACGCTTTGAGCCATGCCCAAGGCGAGTACATCGCGAAGCTGGATGGGGACGATTCCTTGCAACCGCAGACGCTCGAGCGTCTGGTGGACGCGCTGCGGCAACATCAGGCGGAGATCGGGTTTTGCCGAACAATTGAGTGTGACGACGCGCTGCGTCCCCTTTCCTCATACTACGGCGAGCGGGCCTTCGTGAAAGCGGGGATCGAACCCCTGGCGGAACACCTCCAGAGCGGTCATTATTGGTACCGGCTCAGCTTCGATGATTTCCAGCTTTGGCACTCAAACGCGTTCTTGGTGTCTCGCCGGGTGATGGCGCTGATTTCCGGCTGGGACGCCGGCTGGGGTTGCGCGTCCGATACCGACCTGATCTTGCGGCTTCTGGAATTGGATCTGCCGGTAGCGCACGTCCCCTATCCCGGTGTGCTGTACCGCAAGCGGACGGGCTCGGTGAGCGATCTGTACCGCAAGCGGCGTTGGCTGGCGCTGGAAGGCACCGCCGTCCATCTCTTGTCACTCGCCCGGTTCCATCAGTCAAACCGTGTGTTGAGCCAGAGGCTTCGGCATAACTGGTACCGACTGTGGAAAAACTGGGGTTCTGCGATGCGGTCCATCGAGCAACAGCCGACGGATAAAGAGCGCTTGCGTGCAGTTGATGTCAGAGTCGATCCGCCGCCAAGCTACATCCTTGTCGAGGGCGGGGTACGACGTGCGCTTTGGACCGCGCGGAATGCGGCTTTTGGCCGGATTGGGCGCTAGGCTGCTTTTACCGATGCTGGGTTCGGAGCGAAGGTTGGAGGATTGGGTGGCTGAATCATCAGGTACGGGCGGATTTCGGTCGGTTAGGGATGACACGCAATATAACTGGGGAGGCTGGTGGACTTAGTCAGCACAATCATCCCGGTCTACAACCGTGCCGCGATGCTGCGCGAGGCCGTGGAGAGCGTGCTCGCTCAGACCTACCGGCCGATCCAGGTCCTGATCGTCGACGATGGCTCGACGGACGACACGCCGGCAGTTGCGGATTCGCTGGCGGCCGAGCATCCGGGGACGATTCGGGTGCTCCACCAGCACAATACTGGCCCCGGACCTGCCCGGCAGGCGGGGCTCGAGGCATCGAGCGGGGAGCTCGTGCAGTTCTTAGACAGCGACGATCTCCTCCTGCCGGACAAGTTCAGCCGGGAGGTTGCGGCGCTGCGGAATGACCCTGATGCCGGGATCGCCTACGGCATCGCGCTCCTGCGCGATGAGGCGACCGGGTGGACCGCGCCCACGCACGGCACCGATGTTGGGCATCGGGAGCTCTTCCCGGCCGTCCTCAGTGCCCGCCTTTGGCCGACAGCCGCGCCGCTGTATCGACGGGAGGTGTGCGAGGCGATCGGGTCTTGGGCGGACCTTCGCGTCTTGGAGGATTGGGACTACGACTGCCGGGCGGGGTTGCTCGGGGTTAGGCTCTGCTACCGAAGCGAGCCGGGGGCGGTGATCAGGCGCCATGGCCACGACCACGCCGGTCTCGCCTGGCAGCGGAATCCGGTTGTATGGCGCGATCGGGTCGCGGCATTCGAGCGCGTCTTCGGCTATGCCGAGCAGGCCGGACTGGGGACCGACAGCCCGGAGATGCGGCACTTCGCGCGCTCGGCGTTTCTGGTTGCACGCCAATGCGGGGCCGCGGGGCTGCCAGCCGAGTCGGCTCGGCTGTTTCGGGTCGCGCGGCGGGCGGCGGGAGGGGAGGGGTTGGACTATCTGCTGTATCGCGCAGGCGCGTTCGTCCTCGGCTGGACCCGTATGGGTCGGCTGAGCGGCTGGTTGGATTCGGTGAGGTCATGAGCGGTAGTCGTCCCGAAGTCTCGGTGGTGATGAGCGTCTTCAACGGCGCCGACCACCTCGACGAAACCCTCGACAGTGTTCTGTCGCAGGAGGGGTGTGACTTCGAGCTCGTCGTAATCGACGACGGCTCCACTGACGAGACGCCGCATGTCCTCCGGGAAAGGGCTTCGCGTGATGCGCGGATCCGGCTTTTCCACCAGGAGAACAGGGGGCTCACCCAGGCACTCGTCCGGGGCTGCGCCGAGGCCCGAGGAGACTTCATCGCCCGCCAGGATGCCGGAGATGTCTCCCTGCCGGGGCGGCTGGCGTCTCAGGCTAACCACCTCCGGGCCAATAGTGAGACGGTGTTGGTGGCCTGTGGCACTCGTTTCGTTGGTCCCGCGAACGAAACCTTGTATGAGGCGGTGCGTCCCGGTGATGCGCTCGGCGCCGGCTTATCGAGTCTCGATGTCAAGACCATCGCCGGGCCACCACACCATGGCGGCACCATGTTTCGAAAGGACGCCTATCTTGCAGTTGGCGGATACCGCTCAGTCTTCGCTGTGGCGCAGGACATCGATCTCTGGTTGCGCCTTGCAGAGCGCGGGCAGGTCTGGGGCCAAGACGGCATCTGCTACCTTGCCCGACTGGCCCCGAACAGCATCAGCACCCGGCGGCGCCACGAGCAGATCGGGGCCGGGGTGCTTGCCATCGAGTGCGCTAAGGCAAGGCGTATCGGCAGGGACGATACGACGCTATTGACAGATGCGACTGAGGCCGGCGCCCGTGGGAGCAGCATGACCGGAAGATGGGACCGATCGCGTTTCTTCTACTTTATCGGGGCCTGCCTAAGCAAGACGGATCCGGCTGCCGCGCGCCGCTATTTCGCTCGTGCTGCACGTGAGAACCCCTTATGCCTCAAGGCGCTGGCTCGCCGCATTCTCGGCTGACCCTTGGTTGGATGATGCGCCCCCCGATCTTCAATCCCGACTGGCCTCATGAGGTCCAAGCGCTCTACCGACATGACATGCAGGAGATCTGGGACCCTGCCATCGCTCCCCATGTCTGGAATCAGTATCATAACCAATTAGATTACTATCTCCGAATCGCGGGCGACAGGAGACAGGCGATATTGGATGTTGGATGCGCCCAAGGAACCCTTGCGTTGTTGCTCGCAGAGCATGGTCACCAAGTAACCGCCGTCGACTTGCGGCCGGCCTTTCTCGATTACGCCCGTGCCCGCTATACGGATGGCGATGTCCGGTTCTTGTGCGCCAATGTTCTCGAAGATGACATCCCAGGTGTCTACGACCTGATTTTCGCCAATCAGATCATCGAGCATTTGGTGTATCCCGACAAGCTGCTTGGGCGATTAATGGCGTGCCTAAGGCCAGGGGGGCGACTGGTGGTGACGACGCCGAACGGAGATTACCTCAAGAACACGCTGCCGAGCTTCGGGCAACTGGGGGACCCGAGAGACTGGGAACATCGCCAGAACACCGCCGACGGGGACGGCCATTTTTTCGCGTATCTCAAGGACGAGTTGATGGGGCTCCTTCGCTCAGCCGGATTCACGGCGATTGAGGTGTCATTCTTCGAGTCGCCCATGATCTCTGGACACATGAAGCTGCGTTATCTGCATGGCACGGTACCCGTAAGTGTGCTGCGGACCGTTGACAAGTTGATCGTCCGCGTCGGTTGGCTGGGACGGATGCTGTGCCATCAGTTGATGGTAACCGGAGCACGGCCGGTTGGTACCTGATGTTGTTTACGGTAGAGCGAGCCCTCGGCGCGCACCTGGCCGTGCTTGCGGGCAGGGCGCGCGCCGGACTATGGCGATTGCGAGGCGCTAGATTGGGTCTAAGGTCGAGGATTGGACGACATTGCGCGATCATCCGCCCGTGGTGCTTGGTCGCGGGGGAGCGAGTTGAACTGGAGCATTACGTTTACCTAAAGATTACGAGTGATGACGCGCAGATCAACTTAGGGAATCGCGTCTTCATAGGCCGCGGTGCGGAGCTCGATATCTCTGACCGCTTGACCGTGGGAGACGACGTTCTGATCGCACCCGGCTGCTTCATTACAGATCACCAGCACAGATACGATTCTGGGGACCGCATCGCGGCGCAGGGCTGTAGGTCGGCGCCGGTCGTCATCGGAGACGACGTCTGGCTCGGCGCCAATTCCGTGATCCTATCGGGAACGCGGATCGAGAGCGGTGCGATCGTCGGTGCTGGGGCGGTGGTGACACGAGACATCGGCACGCGGATGATTGTTGCCGGGGTGCCCGCAAGGGTCATCGGAACCCGGGGGCAAGGGTGATGAGTGGAGCGGCATGCGTCAGTGTGGTCATCGCCACCTACCGCCGCGAACGGGCGCTGCTCGATACCCTAGACTACCTCATGGCCCTCGAGGCGCCGCCTGCCGAGATCCTGGTAGTTGATCAGACCGAGCGCCATGAGCTAGCCACGGAGACTCGGCTCGGTCAGTTGCAGGATGCCGGTCACATCCGCTGGTTGCGCCAGTCAGCTCCGTCCATCCCGCTGGCCATGAACTTGGGGCTGCGGGAGGCCCGTCATGACATCGTGCTGTTCCTGGATGACGACATCCGCCCCGAGCCGGAGTTGGTGACGACACATGATGCCGCCCGTCGGGAGCATGAGGACATCCTGGTCGCGGGGCGGGTGATCCAGCCCTGGCAGGAAGGCAAGGATTTCTCCGCCGAGGAGCGGTTTCACTTCGCCTGTGTCAAGCCGCGCTGGATCGAAGAATTCATCGGATGCAACTTTTCCGTGGGGCGCGATGCGGCGCTGCGGCTGGGAGGCTTCGACGAAAACTTCGTCAAGGTGGCCTACCGCTTCGAGGCGGAGTTCGCCCACCGTTGGCGGGCCTCTGGGCGGCGCATCTACTTCGAACCGGCGGCCTGCGTGCACCATCTCAAGGTGAACGAGGGCGGCACCCGGACCTACGGCGATCACCTAATGACCTCGCGCCCGGATCACGCAGTCGGCGCCTACTACTACAGCCTGCGGGTCGGGGCGCCCGCCGACTTCCTGACCCGACCGTGGCGCGCGGTCGCGACCCGGTTTCACTTGCGCCATCCCTGGCGGATTCCCGGGACTCTGTTGGCGGAGATTCGCGGTATGGCCTGGGCCGCGCGGCTCCACCGGCGCGGACCGCGATACGCGTCGCCAGCCGAGGCACGCGATGCTTGAGATCGCCGCTGGTGCCCTGCTCCTGCTCGCGGTCCTGGCCTTCGGGAACTGGCGTGCGGGGCTCGTCCTGTGCGTCCTGACGGCCGTTCTACAGGACCCGCTGCGGAAGCTCGTCCCGAATGAGCCGGGCTATTTCGTGCTGTTCGCTGGGCTGACCTTCGCCGCCGCTGCGGTGGGTGCCATCGCCGGCGGGGGTATGCGGCCGACACCCAATGCGATCCAGGGTTGGAAGCGCCAGATGGGCCCGCCGCTGGCGCTCTTTCTCTTGCTCGTGATCCTCCAGGCGGCGCACTCGCTGGTCCGCTTCGGCATCCCCCAGATGACCATCATCGGCCTCATCTCGTATCTGGCGCCCTTGGCCGCTCTGGTGTTCGCCTATCACCTGGCGCTGGCGCAGGGGCTGCGGCGGCTGCGCCAGTGGATGTGGTTCTACGCACTCGCGGCTGGCGGTGCCTTGGTCGGTGTGTATCTCGAATACGCCGGCTTCAATTGGGCCGTCCTGGGGGAAGTGGGTCGCGGGCTAGTGATCTACGACGTAGGCACGGTCTTGAAGGCCTATTCCGGCTTCTTTCGGAGCTCGGAGATCGCCGCTTGGCACACCGCCGCGGTGGCCTGCTTCTTGTTCATCCTGCTCGTCGGCCGCAGGATCACGCTGCCGAGGCTAGTGATTGCGCTCGCCTTGGTCGGGCTGCTGGCTGCCCTTGGGGTGTTAACCGGGCGGCGCAAGCTGCTCGTCGTCGTCACCGTGTTCCTGAGTTCGTATGCCTTTCTGGTCGCCTGGTTCCAGTACCGGGCCACGCGCCCAGCCGTATTGGCCGCCGTCGCCGGGGTGCTCGCCTACCTCGCTTTCGTGGGCGTGATGGAGCCAGATGGCGGCGAGTCCTCAACGAAGCACATGAAGCTCGATCCTAAGGAGAAATACGCGCACTACACGACGCGCAGTCGGTCCGTCTTCGAGGATATCCCCGAGCGGTTTGAGAATCTGGGTCTGGCGCCGATCCGCTGGGCGGTGAATCGCTACGGGGTATTCGGTGCGGGGTTGGGGACTGGCAGCCAAGGTGTGCAGCATGTCCAGGGCGCTGGCTCGGTGCAGCGGGGTGCCGCCGAGGGAGGGCTCGGAAAGATCACCATGGAGCTTGGCGTCCCTGGGTTGTGCGTCGTCGCTTGGCTGATCCTGGCCTTCGCCCGCTATGTGCGGAACGTGTTGGCAGCGGTGACCAAACTGTCGCCCCGCCATGCGCGCGTCGCCTACGGTCTGGTGGCGTTTCTGATCGCGAACGCCGCTTCGTTTTCGGTAGCGACTCAGGCCTTTGGGGACGTATTCGTACTGGTGATGCTGGGTTGGGCGGTCGGCTTCGTGTTGGCCATGCCGGTACTCGCGGCCCGCGAGCTCGCCCTGCGGCAGCAGCGGATATTGGTGGCGGAGGCTCGCCCGACGCTCGGGGTGGTGGCGCCGCCGTGAGACAGAGACTCCGCCTCGTCGTCGTCACTACCCACCCCATCCAGTACATGACGCCCTGGTTCCGCTCGCTGAGTGGGGACCCGGAGCTGGATCTGGAGGTGGTCTTTTTTCGGGAGCTGAGCGCAGCTCAGCAGGGCGTCGGCTTCGGGCAGGCCTTTCAGTGGGACGTGCCGTTGCGGGAGGGCTACCAAAGCCGGGTGCTGGGCGTCGGGCCGGGCGTGCGCGACTTACCGAGCGCGCTTGCCCGGCTGGCCGGCGCCGTGCGCCAGACCCGACCGGATGCAGCGCTGATCACCGGGTGGAACGAGCCCGGTCTGGCGGCGGCGTATCCGCTGATGCGGCTGCTCCGCGTGCCGGTGATTGTTAGAGGGGACTCGAATGCGCTGAGGCAGCGGCCGCCCCACGTCTGTTTGCTGCACCGCCTGCTGCTGAGCCTGGTGTCGGCCGCCGTCGTCGTCGGAAGGTCCAACGGGCAGTTCTACTTGGACAATCAGGTCCCGGCGGCTCGGTTGTTCGATGGTGCGCATTTCGTCGAAACGCAGCGGATGCTCACGATGGCGCAGACGCATCAGCAGGACCGTGAGGCCTTGCGCGCGGAGTACGGCTTTGGCGATGCGGACTTCGTATTCGCGTTTTCCGGCAAGCACGTGCCCTTCAAACGCCCAATGCTGCTCTTAGAGGCAGCGGCGTTGGCGCGTAGGCGGGGCCTGCCGGTGAAGCTGCTGTTTGCGGGCGCCGGCGAGCTGACGCCTGCGCTCCAGGAACGAGCGGCAGCGCTCGACGTCCCGGCGCACTTGTCGGGTTTCTTGAATCAGACCGAGCTGTGGAAGGCCTATGTGCCGGCGGACGCCTTCGTTCTGCCGTCCACCAACCGGGAGACCTGGGGGTTGGTGACGAACGAGGCGATGTTGTTCGGCCTCCCGGTGGTCGTGAGCGATCAGGTGGGCTGCGGCCCGGACCTGGTGATCGGGGGCGAGACCGGGCTCGTGTTCTCGGGCGGCGCGGAAGGTTTGACGGAGGCGATGGGGAGGCTCGCGAGCGACCGGGAGGCTGCGCGTGCCATGGGGCTGGCGGGGCGGAAGCTGGTGGTCGCGCGCTATTCGATGGCGGTGGCGACGGCAGGGCTCAAGGCGGCGCTGGCCGCCGTTGCTCACGGCGGGTCCGCGGCCTGACCTCGGTCGGTGATGCCGGCGATGCGGACCCAGGTCGGACGGGCGTGGGAGGTGGCTCTCACCGGGGAAGCGGATTGCCGGTTGGGTGCGACCCGTGGGAGCTGAGGTCGCTGCGTTGAGAGGGTCTACGCCCCCGAGCCATGATTCCGCCGACCTCAGCGTCGTCCACTGCGTGCCCGGGCTCGCTGCGTGCCTCGGCGGGCCGTCGCGCACGGTGGTCGCTTTGTGTGAGGCGCTGGCGCGCTGCGAGGGGGTCTCGGTCAGCCTGTTGAGCCGGGGTGTGCCGGGCGAGCCGTCGCTTTCCTCGGCTCAGTCCAGGGTGACGCTCCGGGTGCCGGTCGGCCGTTCTCGCCTTTCATCCGCGTTGGGGCTTGCGATCCGCGGCGAGCTGTCGCTGATCGGCGGTAGCTCCCGCCCGGCCCTAGCGCACAGCCACGGTGTCTGGCATCCCGCCAACCACTGGGCCGCTCGGGCGGCGCGCCGCTGGGGTGTGCCGCTGGTGATCCATCCGCGGGGGATGCTGGAGCCCTGGGCCCTGGGGCAGAAGCGGTTGAAGAAGCGCCTGGCACTGGGGTTGTTTCAGCGGCGGGACCTCGACGGGGCGCGCGCATTGGTGGCGACCTCCGAGATGGAGCACGACGGCCTGCGTCGGCTCGGCCTCAGACAGCCGGTGGCGGTGATCCCGAACGGTGTCGATCTGGCGGATACTGACGCCGGAGCGCCCAGCGTCGATCGGCGGGCGGACCGCGAGCGGGTCGTCCTCTTCCTGTCCCGCATCCATCCGAAGAAGGGCGTGCTGGAGCTGGTGCGGGCCTGGTCGGAGGTGGTATCCGCGGGTTGGCGGCTGCGCATCGCTGGTCCGGACGAAGGTGGGCATTGGGGCCAAGTGGCGACTCTCGTGAGGCAGCTCGGGCTCGGCGACTGCGTCGATTACCTGGGTCCGGTGGACGGCGAGCGGAAGGCGGCGCTCTACCGTGAGGCCGATCTCTTCATCCTACCCACCTTCAGCGAGAACTTCGGTGTGGTCGTCGCCGAGGCGCTGGCCCATGGGGTGCCGGTCATCACGACGCGCGGGGCGCCCTGGGCGGACTTGGAGACTTACCGGTGTGGTTGGTGGATCGACGTGGGCGTGGAGCCGCTGGTGGCGGCGCTGCGGGAGGCGATCGCGCTGACCGACGAGGAGCGCGCGGCCATGGGTGCGCGCGGCCGGGAGTACGTGACGCGGTTCGACTGGCAGCGGATCGCCGAGCACACCCTCGCGCTCTACCGGTGGATCCTGGGGCAGGGTGAGCGGCCGGACTGTGTCCGGCTCGATTGATGGGTCGCGACGTGCGTCGAGGCGTGCCGAAGTGTTTGCCAGCATGGAGCGTTTTTTGCTGGGACCCTTACTATGCCCGCGATCGGCGGTCGGGCTTGTCGGATGGCCCGGGCGGTTGCGGTTCGACCCCATCGCCCTGTGAGATTGCGAAAGCCCCGGGCGCTGCGTACCGTACCGGCGTTGAAGTTCTCTAGGCACCCTGTGGCGCATCGTTCGGAGACGATGCGCCCGTGACCCCCCCAGTCGAGGTATGGATATGAAATTCAACGTAACGATCGACCGTGATGAGGATGGCGTCTGGGTCGTCGAATGCCCGGCCATCCCCGGTTGCATTACACAAGGTCAGACTAAAGAAGAGGCACTAGCGAATATTTCTGACGCCATTCAAGCCTGTTTGAAGGTCCGATCAGAGCTCGGAATGCCCCTGACGATCGAGACGCGCCAGATCGAAGTGGCCGCTTAATGGCGCCGCCACTCCCTGTACTCAGCGGTCGTGAGGTCGTGCGTGTCTTCGAGGCGCTGGGCTGGTCCGTCGCTCGCCAGAGCGGTAGCCACATCATCCTCGTCAAGGACGGGGAGATGGCTACGCTGTCGGTTCCCGATCATCGAGAGGTGGCAAAGGGAACGCTCCGCGGGTTGATCCGGGCGGCCGGCCTAACCGTTGCAGATTTCATGGCTGCCACGTGAATGTCTGTGCGGCCGGCGATCGTATGCTAACGGCAGTCGTTGTTGCTGCGCTGCAGGCGGCGCTGGCCGCTCGGGAGCGGCGATGCCTTTCCCCGTTTAGATTGCCGTCGGATCGTGTCCGGCTCGATTGATGGTTCGGGGCGTGCGACGCGGCGCGGAGCGCCCCTCCCGCAGGGGCAGACCCGTCCCATCGAGAGGACTCGGACCCACCATGTGTGCGTGTGGTGCCTGGTTTGGGCGATCGACCGGCCGGTCTGCGAGTCGATCGCGATTTTCGTACAGCGCCGGCAAGATCGACTAGATTGGTAGGTGGCTACTCGATGGAGGTGTTCCCGATGCTTGCCGTCACCGTGTCTTCCAAGTTTCGGATCGTCATCCCTCAGCGCGTGCGCGAGCAGTTGGGTATCCACCCCGGCGAGCGGCTGCAGGTACTTGCCTTCGATAACCGCATCGAGTTGTTGCCTGTCGAGTCGCCTCAGGAGCTGCGCGGATTTCTCGCCGGCATCGACACGACCGTCGTACGCGAGCCGGACCGCGTATGAATGTCGTCGATTCCTGCGGGTGGCTGGAGTACTTCGCGGGCGCGTCCAGCGCCGATTTTTTGCCCCGGCGAGTGAAGACCTCCCCCAATCGATCGTGCCGATCCTCTGTTTGTTCGAGGTGTTCAAACGTGTTCTTCAGCAAAGGGGCCAGGGGGACGCCTTACGTGCCATCGGGGTGATGCGGCAGGCCCGTTGTATCGACTTGACCGACGGTCTGGCCCTGGGGGCGGCGCAACTTTCCGTGGACCTGAGGTTGTCCTTGGCCGACAGCATCATTCTCCATACGGCCCGGCAGTATGGCGCCCAGCTTTGGACTCAGGACGCGCACTTCGAAGGTCTAAGTGGCGTCAACTACATTCCCAAGAGTGTCGGTTCATGACAGCGATCCTCGGCTTCAACGCCTTCCACGCCGGCTCTGCTGCCTGTCTGGTGGTGGACGGGCAGTCCAGCTCCATCATCCAGCCCCGCGGAGCTCCTCGCGAATGACCTTCCGCAAGGTCTCTTCCAGTCGGTTTTGCCCCTGGCATTGGATGTGCTCCCGCAGGGCAGCGTCGATCAGGGACTCGTAATTTCCGCCGCCCGCGGCATTGACTTGCTGGCGGAACCAGTCGATCACCTCGTCATCGAGCCGAAGCGTGATGGTGGTCTTGCCTGGGGCGGGAGGCACGACGGGCCCACGGGTGCCGGTGCTGAAGTCATAGGAGGATTTCATGGTTCAAGACTCGTACTGTTTGCGCTCGCCCGGATCGGCCTTGCGTGCGGAGATGATGCGGATGGTATCGCTCTGGCTGTAGGCGTAGACCACGACCAAGACGCGCCCGAAGGCGTCCACGCCAACTGTCACGAAACGCTGTTCGTGGTGCCCCCCGTCCTCGACCGTTACGGCGCGCAGGTCGTGGAAGACAGCGACCGCGTCCGCGAGCTCGACGCCGTGCTTGCGCAGGTTGGTGCGTTGCTTGTCGGGGTCCCACTCGAACTGCATGATGGCGAGAAGCCTAGGCGCCTGTGGGCGGAACGTCAAAGGCACCCCCTCTACACACATTACCTAGAAGCGCGAGCCCATGACAGCGATCCTCGGTTTCAATGCCTTCCACGCCGACTCTGCGGCCTGCCTGGTGGTGGACGGCCAGTTGGTCGGGGCGGTGGCGGAGGAGCGGCTGGGGGAGCGGCAGAAGCACAGCCCGGCCTTTCCGGCCAATGCCATCCGCCGGCTGCTCGCGGATGCGGGGCTGCGGCTGCGCGACGTGACGCACCTGGCGCTGGCTCGCGACCCGCGGGCCAACCGGGCGGCGAAGCTGGCCTACGTGGCACAGCATCCGGTCAAGGCGGCGGGTGCGGTGTTGGAGCATTTCGGGCGCAACCGCCGTACCCAGAGCACGCTAGAGCAGCTCGCCGAGGTCTGTGACGAAGACCCGGCGGCGGTGCGCTTCGAGACCATCGGTGTCGAGCATCACCTGGCGCACATCGCCAGCGCCTATTACCTCTCGCCCTTCGATGGGCTGACCGCCGGCTTGTCCTACGACGCCTCGGGCGACTTCGCGAGCCTGATGGCGGCGCGTTGCGAGGGGACGCGCATCCAGGTGTTGGACCGGGTGACCCTGCCGCACAGCCTGGGGTTCTTCTACACGGCGCTCTGCCAGTTCATCGGCTTCGACGAGTTCGGCGAGGAATACAAGGTGATGGGCCTCGCACCCTATGGCGAGGACCGCCACGGCGAGCTGATGCGCGAGCTGGTAGGGTTGCCGGAGGACGGCTGGTACCGGCTCGCCAGCGGCTACTTCGGCATGCACCAGGGCGGCGAGAGCGGCGCGGTGGATGAGGAGCAGCGCATCCTGATGGGCCGCTTCTACACTGACCGGCTGCGCTCCGCGCTCGGCGAGCCGCGGGCGCGTAGTGCACCGCTCACCCAGCGGGAGAAGGACATCGCCCGCTCGACCCAGGTCCGCTTCGAGGAGGCGGCGGCGCATTGTCTCAAGCGGCTGCACCGGCTGGTGTCCACCGAGCGACTCGCCATGGCCGGCGGCTGCGCCCTGAACGGGGTGGCCAATGCCCGCATCCTGCGCGAGACACCCTTCACCACGCCCTATCTGCAGGCGGCAGCCTCGGATGACGGCACCTGCCTGGGGGCGGCGTATTACGTCTGGCACCAGGTGCTCGGAAGGTCGGAGCGCTTTCACATGCAGCACGCCTTCTTTGGGCCGGGCTATCCGGAGAGCCGTTTGCGGACGGTGGCGGAGGCGAGCGGGTACCCACTGCATGTCTGTGCGACCGACGGAGAGCTGGTGGAGAGTGCCGCCGGGCTGATCGCCGACGGCCTGGTGGTCGGCTGGTATCAGGGTCGCAGCGAGTGGGGCCCGCGCGCGCTCGGTAACCGCTCGATCCTCGCGAATCCGATGCTGCCGACGATGAAGGACACCATCAACGCCAAGATCAAGCGGCGCGAGTCCTTCCGGCCCTTTGCGCCGAGCGTGCTCAAGGAGTGCGTACCGCTCTACTTCGAGCAGACGGTCGACAGCCCCTTTATGATGCACGTGGTCAGGATCCGCCCCGAGTGGCGCGAGCGTCTGCCCGCCGTGACCCACGTGGACGGCACCGGGCGGCTGCAGAGCGTGGAGAAGACCAACAACCCCCTTTACTACGACCTGATCGACGCCTTTCGCCGCCGCACCGGCGTGGGCGCGGTGCTCAACACCAGCTTCAACGAGAACGAGCCCATCGTCGACACCCCCGAGCAGGCGCTGGACTGCTTCCGGCGCACCGACATGGACGCGCTCTGCTTGGGGCGGTATGTGCTCGTCAAGGCCCCCGCCTGATGGCTGCCGAGATTTCCGGTTATCACTACGGCGGGGCGGAGCTTGGCCACCAACACGCCTATGTTCTGCCAGCGGTGCTGCGGATCTTGGACGGCCTGGGCCTTCCGGGGAATCGGCGCCGCTTGTTCGAGCTTGGCTGCGGCAACGGGAGCGTCGCAGCGGAGCTCGCGTCCCGAGGCTGGGACGTGACGGGCGTCGACGGTCGGCGGACGGCATCGAGCAGGCCCGACTCGCTTTTCCCGAGCTCAAGCTGTTCAACGGCTCGGCGTACGACGACCTCTCCGGCCAGTATGGGCGTTTTCCGGCGGTGCTGAGTCTGGAGGTGGTCGAGCACGTCTATGCACCCCGGGACTACGCCCGCACGGTCTTCGACCTGCTGGAGCCCGGGGGGGTGGCAATCATCTCAACCCCCTATCACGGATACTGGAAGAACCTTGCACTGGCGGTCACGGGGCGGATGGACGCCCATTTCACCGCGCTCTGGGATCACGGCCACATCAAGTTCTGGTCGATTACGACGCTGAGTGAGCTGCTGCGCGAGGCGGGGTTTGTTGATGTCCGATTCGAGCGGGTGGGACGGGTGCCGGCGTTGGCGAAGTCGATGATTGCCGTCGCGCGGAGGGCTTGAGCGCGTGCGAGTCGCGGCGCGCCCCTCCCACAGGGCACTCCTCGCACACTCTAACGCTACCCGGGCCGGGCCGAAGGTTTGACCGAGGGCATCGATCCTGGCTGGTTGACATCCTGTCGGCCCGGCATAAGCTACATGTAACGTTTCTGAGGAGAGCCACATGCCGATGTCCGCGAATGAACGCGTTAAGAAGCGGCGCGACGCGCTGCGCGCGGCTGGGTTGCGTCCGGTGCAGATCTGGGTGCCGGATACCAGGCGACCGGGGTTTACAGAAGAGTGCCGCCGCCAGTCGCTGGTGGTCGCGCGGGCGGATGCGGCGGATCGAGAGCTCTTGGATGTCTTGGACGCGGCCCTCGCGGATACCGCTGCATGGCCGGAATGAGGCGGGGGGACTTGGTGACAGTCGCTCTCCAAGGCGACTTGGGCAAACCGCGGCCTGCGTTGATCATCCAATCGGATCAGTTCAATGCCACGGCAACCGTGACGGTGTTGTTGGTCTCGTCGACCCTGATTGATGCCCCGCTGATCCGACTGACCGTGGAGCCAACGCTGGAGAATGGTCTGCGCACGTCGTCTCAGGTGATGATCGACAAGGTGATGACGGTGCGACGGGAGAAGCTCGGCGCTCGGTTCGGCCGGCTCGACGATGACGCGCTGGTCGCCGTGAACCGTGGGTTGGCGCTGTTTCTCGGGTTCGGCTGAGGGTCGCGGGCGGAGCGCCCCTCCCACAGGAGCGCCCGTCCCGTAGGGCTTTGATCTTGCCTATGTCGGCGTTACCTGTCGTCGGACTTCAGTGCGTAGGATGCGGTGAGGAACGAACCGCATCGGTCGGGAGCTGCGACCTCGGACGTCTGCGGCGACCCCATCGCCCAAAGTCTGATTTGCCTCACCGAGTTGACGTACCAGCACAACAGGATGCAAGCCGGGAGGGTGGTGGATTTGCCGAGGCTGGCTCAAAGAGCCAGCCCGCGCGGTTTGGTGACGCGATCTATGCGGTTCGTTCCTCACCGCATCCTACTGGCTGGCCTTGACCCGGCGCATGGATGCCCATTTCACCGCGCTCTGGGACCACGGCCACATCAAGTTCTGGTCGATTGCGACCCTGAGTGAGCTGCTGCGCGAAGCGGGGTTTGTTGATGTCCGATTCGAGCGGGTGGGGCGGGTGCCGGCGCTGGCGAAGTCGATGATTGCCTTGGCGCGACGGCCTTGAGGGCGTGAGTGTCGCGGGGCGGAGCGGTCCTCCAGCAAACGTCCATTCCCTCAGCCGTTAGGATCGGGGCGACTTGGCGGTGCAGGTCTCGCCGCTTTGTGGTCCAGATCGGTCGGGAGGCGCCCCGGTGTTGAGGTCGTGAGGAGTCGTCCCTAGACTAGCCGTTATCGCCAAACCATCCATTTCGAGGCGCAGTGTGATTGTGGTGACCTCTGTCGAAGCCCAGAGCCGCTTTGGGGAGTTGATCGACCGGGCACAGCGGGAGCCGGTCGAGATCACCAGACGCGGACGGCCAGTGGCCTACGTTGTGTCGGAGCACGATCTCAGAGAGCTCGGTGACGTGCGCAGGCGCCGGGAAGAGGCGGTTCAGTGGTACGCGAGTTATCGGCGCGCGATTTCTGCCTCTCCTGAGGCAGCCGCCCTGACCGACGAGGACGTCAATCGACTCGTCCATGAGCTTCGCTAGGCGCATTGTGTTGGACACGGGTGTTCTAGTGAGCGCCGCGATTCGTCCGGATTCTGTGCCCGCGCTGGCTGTCGAGAAGGCCTTTCTCAACTACGACGTCTGTGTCTGCCGGGAGACACTCGCGGAGCTGACGACGGTGCTCAGCCGGTCCAAATTCGACCGCTATGCGCCCCCGCAGCAACGCGCCGACTTCGTGGCAGGGTTTCGTGAGCGCGCTGTTTTGATCAATGTCGCCAGCACGGTCGCGGACTGCGTCGATCCCAAGGACAATGTGTTTCTCGCACTGGCTGAAACAGCGGAGGCCGATTTGATCGTGTCCAGTGATCCTCATCTGACTGATCTGCATCCCTGGCATGGGATTCCCATTCTTCCGCCAGCCGCTTTCCTCGTCGGCATTCGTTAGGTCTGGTGCACGCACCCCGCGATCACGCCGGCATGGTTTTCAACCTACTCGCCCGGGGGGCAGCCATCCTGTGCGCGAGGCGGGTTTGTTGATGTCCGATTCTAGCGGGTGGGGCGGGTGCCGGCGCTGGCGAAGTCGATGATTGCCGCGGCAATCAGACCCTAAGGCCGCACAGTGAATATCTCCGTCCTCCTCCTGACCCTGAACGAGGAAGCCAACCTGCCCGCTTGCCT
The DNA here is from genome assembly GCA_025458165.1 of Chromatiaceae bacterium. GTDB lineage: Bacteria > Pseudomonadota > Gammaproteobacteria > Chromatiales > Chromatiaceae > JALOTB01. The sequence goes on from JALOTB010000009.1 coordinate 88,259, forward strand.
CTCGGCAGTGGCCTGGTCCGACGACATCGTGGTGCTCGATAGCTATAGCAGTGACAACACAGTGCCACTCGCGGAGCATCTCGGCGCCCGCGTGTACCAGAGGCGCTTCGACTCGTTTGCCGGACAACGCAACCATGCGTTGGAGGCCATTGACTTCAAGAACAATTGGATCCTGCATCTCGACGCGGACGAGATCGTCACATCCGAGCTCCATGCCGAAATGCTTTGCGTCATCGGCGACGCACGTTACGACGCCTACCGCATCCCATCGAAGATGATGTTGTTCGGCAAGTGGCTGCGGTATTCCGGTCTGTACCCCAGCTACCAAGTCAGGCTGGGGCATCGCGCCCGATTCCGCTTCAAGCAGGTCGGTCACGGACAACGCGAGGACATTCCGGCGGAGCGCGTCGGCACTTTGTCCGAACCCTATCTGCATTATTCGTTCTCGAAGGGCCTGAGCGAGTGGTTCGACAAGCACAACCGCTACTCCAGCGATGAGGCGCGGACGAACCTGTCCCGGTTCACAACGCACGAGCCGATGGATTGGGCTGGGCTCCTTTCGACCGAAGGCGTCCGGCGCCGCCGGGCTCTCAAGGACCTGTCCGGTCGCTTACCGTTCCGGCCCTTGCTGCGCTTCCTGTATATGTACATCCTGCGCAGGGGTTTTCTCGACGGCCGTGCCGGCCTGACCTATTGCAGCCTATTGGCGATTTACGAGTTCATGATCGTCCTCAAGTTGCGGGAGCTTCGCGAACAAGCCGCGGAATCTGATCGGCCGGCTGCCGCTCCCGAGAAATCCTGATTTTTGGTCCGGACGCTGGGATATGTCTTCGAGTGAAGCGATGGGAAAGAAGGTCGTCCTGGTGACCGGAGGCGCGGGTTATATCGGCAGCCACGCCTGCAAGGCGCTCCAAGGCGCGGGGTATCTGCCGGTCGCCTACGACAACCTGGTCTATGGTCACCGCTGGGCGGTGCGCTGGGGGCCCCTGGAAGTGGGGGATATCGCGGATCGAGCGCGGCTTGACGCCGTCATCGCGCGATACGCGCCGTCCGCGGTAATGCACTTCGCAGCCTACGCCTATGTCGGTGAGTCGGTCGCCGACCCGGGCAAGTATTACCGCAACAACGTGGCGGGCACCCTGACGCTGCTGGAGGCCATGCGGGACCACGGTATGGCGCGGCTGATCTTCTCGAGCACCTGTGCGACCTATGGGGTACCGCAGACCTACCCGATACCGGAGGCGCACCCGCAGCACCCGGTCAATCCCTACGGTGCCTCCAAGCTGATGATCGAACGGATGCTGCGCGACTTCGACCTCGCGCATGGTCTGCGGTCGATCGCGCTGCGCTACTTCAACGCGGCCGGCGCGGATCCAGATGGCGAGATCGGCGAGGTCCATGACCCGGAGACGCACCTCATCCCCCTGGTGCTCGACGCGGCGGCGGGTCGCCGGCCGCAGGTCACCGTCTTCGGCGACGATTACGACACGCCGGACGGCACCTGCGTCCGTGACTACATCCACGTCACGGATCTGGCGCAGGCGCATGTCCTGGCCCTTCAGGCGCTGGAGTCGGGTGCGCAGAGCACCGCCTACAACCTCGGTAACGGTCGTGGCTTCTCGGTGCGCGAGGTGATCACGCATGCCGAGGCGGTCACGGGCCGGGAGGTCCCAGTGACACTCGGGCCTCGCCGTTGCGGTGACCCCCCACGACTGGTCGGCGACGCCAGCCGGGCCGTTCGCGAGCTCGGCTGGCGGCCACACCAGGCAGAGCTCACGAGGATCTTGGAGACCGCCTGGGCTTGGCACGGTCGAGCCCAACGCGAGCGCCTGTTGCGAGATCTTTCCGCCTGATGGGTGGCCCCCGGCACCGGGGAGGGGCGTGGGTTGATCAGCAGCGACCTCGGTCGCCGCTCGCGAGGCCGTCGTCGGACTGAAGTCCGACCGACAGAGGCGCGTGCGGGGTGTAGGTCGGTCCGCCCGACGGGGGTTGTGCATTGCGTTCCCAAGCGGGGAGACTGCGCGAGGTGGTTGCGCGATGGACTGGCTTGATCTGCAGCGGCTGCTGACCTCTCTGATTCTGCCTTTGCCGCTGGGGCTGGGGCTTTCGGCGTTAGGCCTGTTGCTGCTCTGGCGGCTGCGTTCGCGCTGGGCGGGCGCGTTGCTGATCGGTTTCGGTGTGGGAGTGATCGCGCTGGCGGCGACGCCGCTGGTCGCGGAGCGGCTGGTCGGCAGCCTGGAGGCGCCGTATCCGCCGCTGGTTGCCGCCGACTGTCCGCGGGCGGATGCGATCGTGCTGCTCGGCGGCGCGATGCGGCCGCGCTCGCACGATGACTTGCGCCCGCGCCTGCATCGGGGGTCGGACCGCATCTGGGAGGCGGCGCGGCTCTATCGTGCCGGCTGCGCGCCGCTGTTGGTCGTGAGCGCTGGCGGAGGCGTCGAGCCGCCCTTTCGGGGCTCGGAGATCGACGGGATCGCCGACCTGCTTGGGGATCTGGGTGTTCCGCGCCAGGCGCTTCTGCTGGAGGCGGAGAGCCGCAACACTCAGGGCAATGCGGCGTTCAGCCGTGCGATTCTGGAGCCGCTCGGTGCCGATCGGGTGCTGCTGGTCACCTCGGCGTGGCACCTGCGCCGGGCGGCGGCGCTGTTCGAGCGCGAAGGATTCGATGTGATCCCCGTCGGAGCGGATTACCGCTCATCCCGAACCTGCCGCGGATTGGGGTGTTGGCTGCCGAGTGTCGATGCCCTGGAGGTTTCGGGGCTGGCGGTGAAGGAGCGTTTGGGGTTGTTGCTACAGGTCTTGCGGTAGCCTCGGGTCACCGCAGCTCGAGGGCGGGATTGTGCGCCTTACTCGCTCGGCTCGGACGAACGACGGTTGGGATCAGGATCCCTGTCGGTCTGGCGGCGTCTTGCCGGCAACACTGAACGGCGAGCGGGACTGAGGTAAGCCAGGGTGCAGGCCGCTCGGTCAAACCTGGCGCAGGTCGGCGAAGGGTCGGCTCAGCCGCGGCGGTAGGTGGCGCAGCCCGAGGCAGTCTCGAAGACGGCGACCTCGACGACGGGGAAGCCGCCCCGCTCGACGTGCTCGAAGATCAGCCGGGCGATGTGCTCGGCGGTGGGGTTTTCGGCGGTGACGTGGACGCGCTCGCCCGCCTGTTGGAGGAGCGGCAGGACGGGGTCCTTCTCCCAAAGCAGCATGTTGTGGTCGAGCTCGGCGTTGAGCCAGCCCTTGACGTAGTCGCCGATGTCGGCGAAGTCAACGACCATCCCCAGTCCATCGAGGGTCTCGCTTTCCAGCCGGATGACGGCGCGGGCGTTGTGGCCGTGCAGGTGACGACACTTGCCCGGGTGGTGCAGCAGGCGGTGGCCGTAGCAGAAGTGGATCTCTTTGGTGACGCTGTACATCGCGTGCCGGCCCGGGGCTAGATTCGCACCCACAGGGTACCCGATCGCGCCGCTGTGCGGGAACGGTCGCAGTTTCGCTCCGACGTCGGGTGAACCCTCCGGGATGTGTGTCTCGGTTCGCGGAATTCGGGTTGACCTGCCGCGCATACTCCCGGGCAGCGAGAGGTGCCAGCGAACGAGCGACCGAGCCGGAGCCGCCCCCGGATGCATACCACCGCCAAAACGCCGCCGCCGGGTCATCGGGATGAGATCCCAAATGACCGGCTGCGGCGTGCGCTGCTCGCGGCGCTGCTGCTGGGCGGTGCCGCGCCAGGTATGGTGGCGGCGGACGACGCGTCCGCCGACTCGGCTGGCGATCCGGCATTCAGCCTGAGCTTTGGCGTCGAGGCAGCGATCGGCGGTTTCGCCGCCAACGGCGCCAACTTCGGCGCTGGCCGAGTTGATCTGCGGGACGGCGAGATCTCCGCCGATCCCGTCTGGGGCGAGGGCTACGTCAAGCCGTCGATCGATGCGGAGTACCGCGTCGATGGCGCTGGACTCGCCTACGCCGGCCTGTCCGCGGTAGCGGCGGCTACTGTCGGCGATGGTGATCCGAGCGGCTCTACGCGCGGGGGTGACGGCTCGGTCGACCTGGAGACCGCCTTTCTCGGCTGGCGTTCGGGCGGGCTGCTTGGCGCGACCCTTGGCGAGGACGCGCTCGACCTGTCCTACGGCCGGCAGGAGTTTCAGGTCGGCGACGGCTTCCTCATCCTCGACGGCAATTCGGAGCAGGCCGACGACGGTGCCTACTGGCTCGCTCCGCGCCGCGCCTTCCAGCAGGCCGGCCTGATTCGAGTGAACACCCATCCGCTGCGCGCGGACCTCTTCTACCTGAAGGCGGACCCCGATCAGGACGACACCGAGCTCGCGGGGCTCAACCTGGAGTACATCGACGCGGAGCTTGGGACCTTTGCCTTGATGGTTTTCCGGGTGGTCGACTCGGGGACGCCCGAGAATGCCGGCGCCCGCGACGGCATGGACGTCGCCAGCCTGCGCGTGAACGAGCTGCGCCTCGCCGCGCTGCCGGATCTCTCGCTCTGGGGCGAGTATGTGAGCGAGCGGGGCGGGGGGCGCGATGGCGACTTTGACGCCTCGGGCTGGTACCTGGAGGCGCAGTACAGCCTGAGCGCGCTGCCCTGGTCGCCGACGCTCGGCTACCGCTACTCGCGCTTCTCGGGTGATTCCGACCCGGGCGATGATCTGCGTCGGGACTTCGAGCCCTTCTTCTATGGCTGGAGCCGTGGCTTGGGGACCTGGATCCAAGGCGAGGTCGTCGGCGAGTACCTGCTGTTCAACAGCAACCAGGCGACTCACATGCTGCAGCTCTCGGCCCGCCCGAGCGAGTCGGTGGAGGTCGGGGTGCTCGGCTTCCGATTCTCGCTCGAGGAGAAGAACTACGACGGCACGCCGGTCTCGGACCGCCATTTCGCCGACGAGCTCAACCTCTATCTGGACTGGCAGATCAACGAGCGGCTCACGCTGAGCGCCGCCTACGGCATCGCCTTCCCCGGCGATGCGGCCAAGGAGATCTTCGGCGACAAGGACTTCCAGCTCGTCGAGGTCTCGCTCAGCCTGAGCATCTAGCCCCCAATCCAGTGAGCAGCCGGTATCGCTCCGGGAAACATGCGCCATGACGCTCCGCAGTAAAGTCACCGCCATTCTGCTGGCCCTGTTCGGCGGGTACGCCGCGTTCAGCTTCGCGCTCCAGCAGTTCGTCATCTACCCGCGCTTCGTCGAGCTCGAGCGCGAGGAGGCGGCGAGGAATGTTGACCGTGCCGTCCAGGCGTTGCAGCGCGAGCTCGACCTGCTGCTCCCCTTGGCGACGGATTGGGGCACATGGGACGACACCTATGAGTTTGTCCAGGACCGTAATCCGGCCTATATCGAGAGCAACCTTAACATCCCGGCGCTGGAGGGGCTGGCGGTCAACGCGCTGGCGATCTACGACGCCGGGGGGCGCCTGATCTGGGGGATGGCCTACGACCTGGAGGCCGATGCGGTGATGGAGCGGCCGGCCCTCTTCGCGCCTGAGCTTGCCCGAGACCACATCCTGATGGCCCCGGTCGCGCAACCGGGCGACCTGGTCGGCATCGTTCAGGATGTAGCGGGCCCGTTCTTGCTGGCCGCGCGGCCGGTGCTCACCAGCGCCGCCGAGGGGCCGCCGATGGGGATCGTGGTCATGGCGCGGCTGCTGGACGACAAGGCCGTCAGCCGGCTCGCCGCTCAGGCGCGGGTCGACGTGGAGCTCTCCGCTCCGCCGGGCGACGCCAGTCCGATCCCCGCCCACAAGTCGCCCGGGAGGTTCGCTCACTCGCCGGTGGAAGTGGTGGTCGGGCAATCGTCCACCGTCGGTCACACCACCATCGCGGATCTGAGCGGCACGCCCGTCCTGGGGCTCGCCGTCACGACCCCGCACGACATCACCGCCCGCGGGGGCGAGGCCCTGCGCGTCGCCAACATCGCGCTGGCGCTCGCCAGCGCGTCCGTGCTCCTGCTGCTGCTCGTCGGGATGCGGCGCATGCTGCTCGACCCGATCTCGGAGCTCACCACCCAAGCGGTCCTGGTCGGCTCCCGGCAAGACCTTAGCGTGCGCCTGAACAGCACCCGGCGCGACGAGCTGGGGCTCCTCACGCGTGAGTTCGACCGGATGGTGCAGCGTCTCGCCGAGGCCCGCCAGCAGCTCGTCGAGCAATCCTATAAGTCCGGGATCGCCGAGATGGCGAGCGGTGTTCTGCACAACATCGGCAACGCCCTCACCCCCCTCGGGGTGAAGCTCGGCCGCCTCAAGGAGGCGCTGGCCGCGGCGCCAGTCGGCGACGTCGACCTGGCTGCCGCCGAGCTCGCCGACCCGGCGCTGGATGCGCAGCGGCGCGCCGACATGGAGTCCTTCCTCGCGCTCGCCGGGACCGAGCTGGCCGAGCTGGTGCGCCGGACCGGGCGCGACCTGGAGGGCATCCAGAACAACGTCGACCACATCCAGCAGATCCTTGCCGACCAGCACCGGTTCAGCCGTGCCGAGCGGGTGATCGAGCCGGTTGCCCTGGCCCCGCTAGTCCGCGAGTCGGTGGGCCTGTTGCCGGAGCACCTCGCCAAGGGCGTGCGCGTGGGGCTGGCGCCCGAGCTGGAGCGGGTCGCGCGAGTCAGCGCGGCTCGGGTGGCCTTGCAGCAGGTCATCGGCAATCTCTTGATCAACGCCGCGGAGGCGATCGCCGTGCAGGGCGATCGGGTGAGTCTCGGCCGAATCTACATCACCGCCGACGAGACGGTCATCGAGGGTCAACCGATGGTGCATCTGCGTGTCGCCGACGATGGCATCGGCATCGCGGCGGAGAACCTCCCGCGCATCTTCGGCCGCGGCTTCTCCACCAAATCGCGGGGTTCCGGGATGGGCTTGCACTGGAGCGCCAACACGATCCAGCTCCTCGGCGGGCGGTTGTTCGCCGAGAGCGACGGACCGGGACAGGGGGCCTGTCTCAACCTGATCCTGCCGCAGGCGGCGGCAACCATTTCGACGTTTCGGGAGGCCGCATGAACGCCGTGGTGAAGCCGATGCCGAGTAACGCCATCCGCGTGCTGGTGGCCGACGACGAGGCCGGGATCCGCGAGAGCTACCGGGAGATCCTCGGGGTGGCGGCGCCGAGCGAGGGCGCGAGTCAGCTCTCCGATCTGCGTGCCCGCTTGTTTGGTGCCGCCCGGCGGCCGGCGGCGGTGCCGCGGGAGGAGTTCGATCTGGTCTGCTGCGCCAGCGCCGAGGAGGCGGTCGAGGTGGTGACGCGGGCCGTGCGGGATGGCGAGCCGTTCGATGTGGTGTTCCTCGATATGCGCATGCCGCCGGGGCGTGACGGGGTCTGGGCGGCGGCGGCGATCCGCGAGCTCGACCCCCAGGTCGACATCGTCATCGCTACGGCTTACTCCGACGTCAACCCCGAGGAGATCAGCCAGCGGGTCCCGCCGATGGGCAGTCTCTTCTACCTGCAGAAGCCCTTTCACGTCCACGAGGTCCGCCAGCTCGCCAGCGCCCTGGGGCGGCGGCGCAAGGCGGAGGAGCAGATCCGCCAGCTCGCCTTCTTCGACCAGGTCACGGGGCTGCCCAATCGCGCCCTGTTCCGCGAGCAGCTCGCGCGCGCGCTCGATCAGGCCCAGCGGCGGGAGCAGCCCGTCGCTGTGCTGTTCCTCGATCTCGACAACTTCAAGCGGGTGAACGACACCCTCGGCCATTCGACCGGGGATCTGCTGCTCAGGGAGGTGGCCAAGCGCCTGCTGCTCAACCTGCGCACCGGCGACGCCATCGCGTACGGCCGGCCGTATCGCGAGCAGGAGGTGCTCGCCCGGCTCGGGGGGGACGAGTTCACCGTCCTGCTCCCCGGTCTGCGCCAACCGCGGGATGCCGGTCTCGTCGCCCAGCGCCTGCTCGACGCCCTCGCCGAGCCGATCGCCTTCGGCGGTCATGAGGTGACGATCAGCGCGAGCATCGGCGTCGCCGTCTCACCCCGCGACGGGACCGACCCGGACGATTTGCTCAAGGCCGCGGACATGGCGATGTACTTCGCCAAGCGCGAGGGCCGCAACGGCCACCAGTTCTACACCGAGGCGATGAACGCCAACGCGCTCAAACGCATGACGATGGAAAACTACCTGCGTCGTGCGCTCGAGCGCGGCGAGCTCGCGCTGCACTACCAGCCCCAGCTCGACATCGCCACGCGCGAGGTGGTCGGCGTGGAGGCGCTGATCCGCTGGAACAGCAAGGAGCTTGGTCCGGTGTGTCCTGTTGAGTTCATCCCGATCGCCGAGGAGAACGGGCTGATCCTCACCATCGGCGACTGGGTGCTGCGCACCGCCTGTACCCAGTGCAAGGCCTGGCAGGACGAGGGCCTCGCCCTCCAGCGGATTGGCGTCAACGTCTCGGTGCGCCAGATTGCCCAGGACAGCTTTCCGGCGCGGGTCGCGGCGATCCTCGCGGAGACTGGCCTCGCGCCCGAGGCCTTGGAGCTGGAGATCACCGAGAGCGTGCTGATGAAGGACGGCGAGGCCGCACTGGCCGTCCTCCGCGAGCTCAAGTCGCTCGGGGTCAAGCTCGCGATCGATGACTTTGGCACCGGCTACTCGTCGCTGAGCTATCTCAAGCAGTTCCCCATCGATCACCTCAAGATCGACCGTAGCTTCGTCTGTGCAATCAACACCGACCCCAGCGATCAGGCGATCGCCACCGCGGTCATCGCGATGGGCCAGAGCATGCGGCTGCTGGTGACCGCCGAGGGGGTCGAGACCGAGGGGCAGCTCGGCTTTTTGAGCGAGCAGCGGTGTAGCGAGGCACAGGGATTTTTGTTGTCGCGGCCGTTGCCGGCCGCGGAGGCGAGGGCGTTTCTCGCGCGTCAGCTCGCCCGCTCGATCGGCCGTGGGGCGAGCCCGGTGTCGGCTGCCGCCGGATAGTCCCAACTCAAAAGAACGCGGGTGCAAGGGGTCAAGCGCCCGCCGTTCCGTGATGTCCTCAGATACCACCGCCTACTCCAAATGACGACAGTATGACCGACACCAGTCCCCGCCAGGCGAACAAGATCCTGGTCCCGGTCTCCGAGCTCGCCGTGGGCATGTATGTCTGCGAGCTCGACCGCCCGTGGCTCGAATCCCCGTTCTGGTTTCAGGGCTTTCCACTGCAGTCGCAGCAGGACATCGAAGAGGTCCAGCGGGTCTGCCGGCACGTCTTCGTCGATGCCAAACGCAGCACCCAGTCATCCCGCAAGCGGCTCGCGCGCATGGAGAAGCCCGAGGCGACCCAGGTCAAGAAACGAACGATCAAGGCCAGCGCCCTCGCGCAAGGATCGGTGAAGCGACTGGTGACCGGCATCAGGGAACGGCTGGCTCGGCGGTTGGGTCCCCCCGAGATGGTCCGGTCGGTGCGCGTCGCCCAACATGCCTTCGACGAGACTGCCCGTTTCGTGCATGACGTGATCGAGCGCACGCGTGCCGGGCAGAGCATCGATATTCGGAGCGGACGCGAGACCGTCGCCGGCTGCGTCGACCATATCACCCGTCACCCCGCCGCGATGCTCCTGCTGGGGAGCATTCGCAGCAAGGACGAGTACACCGCCCAGCACTCACTCAGCGTCGGTCTGCACGCGATGGTCCTCGGGCATCAGCTCCGGTTTTCGCGGGAGGACCTCACGGAGCTCGGCATCTGCGGCATTCTCCATGATGTCGGCAAGCTGCGAGCGCCGGACGACATCCTCAAGAAGCCGGGTCGGCTGACGCCCGATGAGCTCGAGGTCATGCGCCAGCATCCGGCCCAGGGACGGGCGATCCTCGAGAGCGCCGGTGGGGTGTTCCGTCAGGCGCTGGAGGTGACGCACGCCCATCACGAACGGCTCGACGGCTCGGGTTATCCGCGCGGCCTGACTTCGGAACAACTGGATCTCTACACCCGGATGGTCGCCATCGTCGACACCTACGACGCCGTGACGAGCGAGCGCCCCTATGCACGCGGACGCTCACATTTCGAGGCCATCAAGATCCTACGGTCGGAGAGCGGCAATCGCTATGACGCCGAGCTGGTGACGCAGCTCATCGACGCGCTGGGGCTGCTGCCGGTCGGCTGCGTCGTGCAGCTCAATAACGGCTGCGTGGCCGTCCTGATGCGGCCGAACGCCAAAAGGCCCTTCCGCCCCGTCGTGCTCGTGTTGAAGGACCGGGACGGCGAGGACGTCGAGCCCTACTACCTGGATCTCGCCCGACAAGATCCGGGTGAGTCCGACCAGCTTTCAGTCGCCCGAATCCTCGGCGCGGACGAGGCGGGCATAGACACCAGCCTGTTCCGCGACCAGGAGTTCCTTCGGCGGATTCGTCCGCGCTGAGGGACCCGGACCGAGCAGGACGCCTGCCGTGCGCAGATGATGGGTGCCCTCAATGCGAAAGGCGGGGTGAGGGGCACCGCGGGTTTCGAGCGTCGCGGCGACTGAAGCTGAGGTGACGCGAGAACCGCGCCTGTCTGCTGCCGTGCCGGTTGTCTGCCGGGGCGGCGAAACCGTCGGCGTCTCGTCCGATCAAAGACCGCGAGCTGGCGCAGCGTCGCCGGGTTCCGGTGTCAGCGTGCGGATGTAGCTTCGCACGGCCTCGTTGATCAGCCTCCGATCCTCAGCCCCCATGTGGCAGAAGTGGACCCCCATACCGTGCGGCGAGGCGGGGTCGTCGCGACCGTACTTCTTGGACCAGACCACTCGCGCGCTGGCCCGGATGGGGCGCTCGGCACCAGGGACGCGCAGACAGAGGTCGAAGATCTCGTCGAGCGCGAGGGGCTGTGGGCAGCGGAGATAGGCGCCTTGCGGGCCGACGTTCTGGGTGACGGCGTCGATCCGCCGGTCGTTGACGACGAGCTCCACCGGCCAGTGAAGGTCCGCTCGCGCGCTCCAGCGGACCCCCGTTGGCTGATCGGAGCCGGGGTGCCTCGGGTCGGGGAGGCTGGCACCGTCGGTGTGCATGGGTGGCTCTCCTGAAAGGTCGTGGGCCTCTGACGCGGCTTGGGTGATTCGCGCTCTGTCCATGGCCGTTGCCATGTCCACCGCGAGTTGAAGCCGCAACCGCATCACCGACCCCTTGGGTATCGCCGAGTCTCGCTCGCGCGGAGTCGTTGGCTCCCGCGACTACCCTTACTTTAGGCAATTTTAATGCCGCTGGCCAAGTGCTTGATCCAGGCCAGGCGCCGTTCAGTGAGTGCGTCGCGGGGGTCAGGAAGCGACGGGTTGGCCCGACACTGCCGCAGGTTGGGGTGGGGCACGTGCACCGGCATCGGCCGAGGCCGGTCGGCGGACCTCACTCCTCGCAGGAGTAGCCGTGGGCGATCAGACCCTCTTCCATGTCGTCGCTGATCATGGGGTGGGCGAGCAGGTACTCGGTGGTGTTGCCGTGGTCCTCGTAGTGGGCAAGGGCGTCTTCCACGGCGGTGTCCCACTCCTCGATGCTGTAGTCGCCGCGCCCTAGCCACATAAGCGCGATCAGCTCGGCCTGTTGGTCGGGGTCGAGGTCGTCGACCGTCTCGCGGATCTCCTGGAGACTGAAGTCGTCGACATGGTCGGCGAGCACCTGCAGGGCCCAGTCCTCGGCGGGGCTCGCGGGGACCTCGGGGATCACCACCTCTTCCTTGGCCTGGAACTCGCGGGCCTTGGCGATGATGAAGCAGATGGTCTCTGGGCGCACGTTGAGCATGGTGGTTGTCCTCCTTCCCCTGGCGTTGCGACCCGAGTTTACACCCAGAGCCTGCCGCTGCGGCTAGCGCGCGCCGCCGCCAGAGGCGCGGGCGAGCAGCCAGTCCAGCGCCGGCGCCGGCAGGACGCGGCGCAGGGCGCCGAAGAGCCGGGTCGGGACGGTGACGGCGTAGCGCGCCCTCGGGCGGCGGCTCTCCAAGGCGTGGATGAGCGCGCGCAGCACCGCCTCGGGCGGCAGGGTGAAGGGCGCGGCCGGACCTTGCTTGAGCAGCCGCGCCGCCTGGGCGCGATAGGCGGCACGGTGGGGGCTCGCCTCGGCGTCGATGTGGGCGAGAAAGCGGGCGTGGGCGTTGGCACGAAAGCGGCTTTCGATGGGGCCGGGCTCGATCAGTGAGACCGCGATGCCGGTCCCGGCGAGCTCCAGGCGCAGGGTGTCGGTGAGGCCCTCCAGGGCAAACTTGCTGGCCACATAGGCCCCGCGGTATGGGAAGGCGACCAGCCCGAGCACCGAGCTGTTCTGCACGATGCGCCCGTAGCCCTGGGCGCGCAGGACGGGGAGCAGACGACAGGTGAGCTCGTGCCAGCCGAGCAGGTTGGTCTCCAACTGGGCGCGCAGCACCGCGCGACTGAGGTCCTCCACCGCCCCGGGCTGGCCGTAGGCGCCGTTGTTGAAGAGCGCGAAGAGCCGACCCCCGGTGAGCCGGAGGGTCTCCTCGACCGCGGCCTGAATGCTGGCGCTGTCGTCGAGGTCGAGCCGCACCGTAGTAAGCCCCTCGGCAGTAAGCCGCGCCACATCCTCGGCGCGGCGCGCCGAGGCGATCACCCGGTAGCCGCGGCGGGCGAGCCCATGGGCGCAGGCGTAACCGATCCCGCTCGAGCAGCCGGTGATGAGCACCGGTCCCGCCGCCTTGCCGCGCATCGGTCTCACCTCCGCTCTCACCCGGGCTGCCGCCGCCGGCCCGATTGTTTCACAGAGGGCCCCGGACCGGGGGCGGGCGGCGATTGAAAAGGGATGCCCCAGCCCCACCATTGACGGGGTTTACAGGTGGTGACCCCGAGGATTCGAGATGCCGATCTACGAATACCGCTGCGAAGACTGTGGCCATGAGCTGGAGGTCCTGCAGAAGGTGAGCGACGCCCCGCTCACCGATTGCCCGGCCTGCGGTCGGCCCGCGCTCAAGAAGCTGATCTCCGCCGCCGGTTTCCGCCTCAAGGGCGGCGGCTGGTACGAGACCGACTTCAAGCAGGGCAACAAGAAGAACCTGCACGACACGGGCGAGAAGAAGACCGACACGAAGGATTCCAAGCCCGAGTCCAAGCCGGAGTCGAAGCCCGAGTCGAAGCCGAAGCCGGCCGAGAAGGCCAAGGCGGCACCGGCGGCCTGACCCTCCATCTGGGACGAGGGCCCCCCGGCGAGCAATCCCGCGCGCCGGGCCCGTGGGGCTCAGGCGACCGCGGCGAACGCCGCGGCTGCGGCCGACAGTGTTGCGTCGATGTCCGCTGCACTGTGCGCGGCCGAGACGAACCCGGCCTCGAAGGCCGAGGGGGCGAGATACACGCCGTGCTCGAGCATGGCGTGATAGAAGGCGCGGAAGCGTGCCTGGTCGCAGGCGGTCGCCTGGGCATAGCTGGTCACCGGACCCTCCGCAGCGAAGAAGATGCCAAACATGCCGCCGGCCCGGTTGGCGGAGAGCGGCACTCCGGCGTCCTTCGCGGCGCCGAGCAGTCCAACGACCAACGCCGAGGTCTGGGCGCTCAGCTCCTCGTAGAAGCCGGGCACGCTGATCAGCTCCAAGGTCTTGAGCCCGGCGGCCATGGCGACCGGATTCCCGGAGAGGGTCCCGGCCTGGTAGACCGGGCCGAGTGGGGCGATGCGCTCCATGATCTCGCGCCGCCCCCCGAAGGCCCCGACCGGCATGCCGCCGCCGATCACCTTGCCGAGCGTGGTGAGGTCGGGCTTGACCCCATAGAGCTCCTGCGCCCCGCCGCGCGCGACGCGGAAGCCGGTCATCACCTCGTCGAAGATCAGCACCGCCCCGTACCGGTCGCAGACCTCGCGCAGCCCCTCCAGAAACCCCGGCACCGGCGGGATGCAGTTCATGTTGCCGGCGACCGGCTCAACGATGATGCAGGCGATCTCCTCGCCCATGGCGGCGAAGGTGTCCCGCACCTGATCGAGATCGTTGTAGCTCAGGGTGAGCGTTAGGGCGGCGAGCGCCGCGGGCACGCCCGGTGAGCTCGGCTCGCCCAGGGTCAGCGCGCCGGAGCCCGCCTTGACCAGGAGTGAGTCCGCGTGGCCGTGGTAGCAGCCCTCGAACTTCACCAGCTTGTCCCGCCCCGTGTAGCCGCGGGCGAGTCGAATCGCGCTCATCGTCGCCTCGGTCCCGGAGCTCACCATGCGCACCAGGTCCATCGAGGGGACCAGCTCGCAGACCTCCTCGGCCATACGGGTCTCGAGCTCGGTGGGCGCGCCGAAGGAGAGCCCTAGGCCGATCCGCTCTGCCACCGCCGCGATCACCTCCGGGTGGGCATGGCCGAGGATCATCGGGCCCCAGGAGCCGACGTAGTCGATATAGCGCTTGCCGTCGGCGTCGTAGAGGTAGGCCCCGGCCGCGCGCTCGAAGAACACCGGCTCGCCGCCAACCCCGCGGAAGGCCCGCACCGGGGAGTTGACCCCACCGGGGATGCGGCGCTGGGCAGCGGCGAAGAGTTCGTGGGATCGGCTCATCGGTGGTTCCTCAAGCTGGGAAGAGTCGGGCGTAGGCCGCGGCGGCGGCGCGCACGTCGTCCTGGCCGAAGACGCCGTGGATCACGGCGAGCAGGTCGGCACCGGCGGCGAGCAAGGCGGGCGCATTTTCCGGGGTGATCCCGCCGATCGCAACCAGCGGCAGGCCGAGCTCGCGTCGCGCCCGGCGCAAGAGCCCGGGGTCGGCGGGGGTCGCCTGGCGCTTGGTCGCGGAGGGGAAAAAGCGACCGAAGGCGACGTAATCCGCGCCCGCGGCCTGGGCCTCGCGCGCGCGCTCGAGCTGGCCGTAGCAGGACACGCCGATGATCGCCTCGGGGCCGAGCCGGCGGCGGGCGGCGGCCGGGTCCGGGTCGTCGCGGCCGAGGTGCACCCCGTCGGCGCCGATCTCCAAGGCGAGCTCGACGTCGTCATTGACGATCAGCGGCACACCGCCGGCGCGGCAGACCTCCAGCAGCTCACGGATCTCGCGCCGGCGCCGGTCGGCATCGCTGGTCTTGTCGCGGTACTGAACCATCCGGGCCCCGCCGGCGACCGCGAGCCGCACCCGATTCGCCAGCGGCATGCCCTGCGGGCCGTGGCCGGGCGTGATGGCGTAGAGCCCGCGCAGCGCTGTCACGCCGGGTCCTCGGCGGGGTCGAGTGCGAAGAGCCGGTTAGGGGTGAGCTGGCCCGAGCCGGTGCGGCGCGCTCGTTTGAGGCCCTCCCAGGTGTAGGCCTGGGCCTCGGCAACCGCCGGCACCAGGCTGGCGCCGAGCGCAAGTCGCGCGGCGATCGCGCTCGCGAGCGTGCAGCCGGAGCCGTGGTACTCGCCGGGGAGGCGCGGCCAGCTCCACTCCTGGTGACTCCCATCGCGACCGTAGAGCCGGTTGATTACCTTGTCTCCAGGGGCATGGGTGCCGGTGATCAGCACCCACTGGCAGCCGGTGGCGAGCAGGCGCTGGGCGCAGGCATCGGGTGCGCTGGCGCTGGCGAGGGTCTGCGCTTCGGGGAGGTTGGGCGTGATCAGGGTGCAGCGCGGAATGAGATTTTGCCGCATCTGGTTGAGGAGTGCGGCGTCGGTGACCGGGTCCCCGGCGCTGCTCGCGAGCACCGGGTCGAGCACCATCGGCAGCTCCGGGCGGTCGCTGGCGATCGCTGTCATCACCCGCACGATGCGGGAGCTGCCGATCAGACCGACCTTGACCGCGCGCACCGGGCTGTCGGCGAGGATCAGCCGGCACTGGGCCTCGACCTGCTCGGGTGGTTGGGGCCAGAGTGCCCGTAGCCGGTGGCTGTCCTGGGCGGTGAGGGCGGTGACCACGCAGCAGGCGTGCACCCCCGCCGCGCGCGCCGCCTCGGCGTCGGCCTGGATGCCGGCGCCACCGCTGGGGTCTTGTCCGCCGAGACAGAGTAGGACGGGGGATTCGGGGGGGCTGCTCATCGTTGATCGGACCTGGGGGCTGTGGGGAGCCGTGCTCGCCGCGGCATCGCGGGGGCGGCCGGAGTTGAAAAAGGGGGTAAAAAACCCGACTGTCCGCGCGGATCAAGGATACCCCTCGACCTCCCGCGCCTGGGCCCGAGCGGTTATCTCGTGAGCCGACAACGACAACCTCGAGCCCCTTCGGATCTTTTCATGAAGACGTACATGTGTGTGATCTGCGGTTTTATCTACGACGAGGCACAGGGCCTGCCGGAAGAGGGCATACCTCCGGGGACGCGGTGGGATGACGTGCCGATGAACTGGAAATGCCCCGAATGCGGCGCCGGCAAGGAAGACTTCGAGATGGTCGAGATCTAGCCGCGATCCATCGTCCACCGCATCCGGTATCCCGCGTAAACTGAACTACACTGACTGGTGTTGGTTACCGATACCGATGCCAGCCCCACCATGAGCCGTACCCTCTCCGAGATCGTCGAGCTGGCCCGCCACTATTGTGCCCTGATCGAGTCCAACGCGGCGGGTGGCAATTCCTGGTTGTTCCAGGTGGCCGAGCTGTTGCCGCGTCTGCATGCCGGGATCAGCTCGCTCGATGGGCTGCGTTACGACGCGGAGGTCAGCCTGGCGCCGGACCTCGATGCGCGCTTCGAGCTGTTCACCCGGCTGCGGGAGGCCTTGGGCGAGCGCGATGCGTACTGGATGGAGTTCGACCGCCTAGGCGACTGTGGCGCGATGACCGGCAGCCTCGCCGACGACCTGACCGACATCTACTGCGAGCTGAGGCACGGTCTCGACCTAATCGACGAGGAGCCGGCGCGGGCCGTTCAGGACTGGCTGACTGGCTTCGACAACCATTGGGGTCAACATCTGGTCGACGCCCAACGCCATCTCTCGGCACTGGCCTCGCAGGATCGACTGGCCTGAGCGCCGGCCGCGCGCGCCTTGACGCCCCGCCCCGCTACCGCTACCCTCTGCGTCCCTTTCCGGCTACGTAGCTCAGTTGGTTAGAGCGCAGCACTCATAATGCTGATGTCGGTGGTTCAACTCCACCCGTAGCCACCAGAAAATCTAAGAGAAACAGCCGCCTAGAGCGGCTTTATTTTTGCCCGGGCGGTGGGGGTTGGGCGCGTTTCCTTCCTGGCTACTTCCTGGCTACCGCAGACAAACAAAACCCCGCCGAAGCGGGGTCTGTGGTTCACCGGGTGCGGCAGGTCAGGCGGGCGGCCGCTCCCTCAGTGCCTTCAAATGAGGCAGGTTCCCCTCCTGCTCCATCACCTCGGACGCAAGCGCGCGCGCTCCCTTGAGCAGCGACAGCAAGGCTGTTTCCGCGTATGTCACGGGCAGGCCGCCGAAGGCTTCGCGCACCGCAGGAAGGTCGTGGACCATTTCATACCGGGCCAGGATCTCGTAGACGCTTAAGGCAATGTCTACTTCGCGGCCGAGGATGCCGACGAAGGTCTGCCAGGTCTCTTTCATGGTCCCGCTGTGTTGGGTGCGCCGTGCACCCGCCCCCGGATGTAGGCGGGGTCCATTGGCGCGCGTCCGCCGCGGCGGATGGTGAGGCGTCATGTTCAAACTCGGAGGGGCTAACCTCCGCGGGCGCCGGCCTATGACGCCCCTATCCTCGGCCGGCGCTCGCTCCTATCGGCGCTAGGTCTTGGTGAACTTCGCGACGCCCACGGGTGACAGCACGCGATGTCCGACACTGTGCGTCAGCGGCACGGCGATGCCGGGATACTCGACAATCGTCCCGTCCGCGGTCCGCTCGCGGGCCGGCTCGGGTGAGCTCACCGCGATTGCGCTCGAATCGGACCCCGTCAGCACGATACGGCCCAGAGCGGGGAAGCTCACCGGGTCGGCGACGGCATACCAGCTCGCGTTGCTGGCGAGGAACGGGTTGACCACGATCTTCGGCCGGGCGGTCTCGGGAAGCGTCTGCACCAGGATGCTGGCGCCGATCTCGTCATCGGGGTGGATCACCAGGGCGTGACACTTGGCGCAGCTCGCCAGGCCCGATTCGCTCGTCTGCTCGCGCATCGTGGCGAAGATCACGCCCAGGCCGCTGGCGTCCAGGGTGGCTACGGTGAGGTTCCCGCGGGTGGCGTGGAACAATGCGGTGCCGTCCTCAAGCGCGGCGTTGGCTTCGAGCAGCGTCGCCAGCGCTTTCATCTCGCTGCGGTGCGCGGCATGGGCGAAGCTGCCGATTGCGCTCGGGATGAAGTTCATGTCGTCATTCGCCAATGCCTGACGGCTGATGAGCAGCCGGGCGAACAGGCTCCAGAGCTGGACCTTCTCGGCGGATGCGCGCGGCTTGATGGTCCAGAACGCCCCGGTGGTGGCCTTCGACGGCGCGGGCAGCTCGCCCAGGTCGACGGTGCTAAACGCCGTCTCGCGGTAGTCGGAAAGCTCCACCCGGGCAGTCACGGCGAGCAGGTCCGGCAGGATCGCCGAGCGCCGGCTGACCGCCAACGCCTGCATGACCTCGCTGACCACGCTCGGGAAGTCGGCGGTCGCCAGCGCGTTGATGACGGTCGAGAACCCGTCGCCAGCAGGTTGCACGGGGCGGCCGGTGGCGATCTCTACCGCCGTGCGGGCGGCCTCGATCAGCGAGTAGTTGCCGCTGGTGTCGGCGGCCGGATGCGGATCGCGGGTCGGCAGGCGGTAGCGGGCGCGCAGCCCGTCGCGCATCGCCTGAACCTGATCGGCGCGGCTCCAGGAGGGGCGGCCATGGCGGGCGGCGGCGAGCTGGGCCAGCTCGGCTTTCAGCATCTCGTTCTCGGCGCGGTCGGCGTCATTCATTGCGTGGTTTCCTCGGCGGTGGGGTGGGAGTCTGCGCTGACCATACCGCCCGAGCACTGACGCCGTGCGTCACTCGTCCGACAGCAGCGCGAACAAGCGGCGCTGGGTCCGCGGGAGCTCGGCCGCCGCGATCGCGCCGAGCAGCTCCTCCAGGCGGGAGCGCGGTGGGCGCCGGGCGAGGCGCAGCGACTCATAGCGCCGGATCTGGCGCGCGATCTCGGCGGCGGCAGTCCAGGCGCTCGGCGCGGCGATCAGCTCGGCGAGCTCGCCGAGCGCCCGGAGTCCGGCGACCTGGGCCTCGGCGGCGGCGAGGCGGGCGCGGCCCTCGGCGGAGAGGGGCGGAAACTCGTCAACCTTCGGCATCAACCTTTGAGCGCCCCAGGGTGCCGACGCCGACCAGGCGCAGGATGGCCAGCGCGGCGCGCAGCCGGGTGTTCTGGTCGTACTTGAACGCGAGACTCTGCTCGATCTCTGAGACGGCTTGATCGACCAGCGCCTCCAGGCGAGACAGGGCGCGGGCCTGGGCCTGCCCAGCAAGCGCTTGAATCGCCGCCCGGTAGGCCGGCTTCTTGCCCCAGCGGCTTACGGTCTCGGCAGCGACCCCGAGGTGCTCGGCGATGTCCGTCTGGCGCCACCCGGAGGCAGCCAGTCGGGCGCCCTCGCGTTGCTGGTTGGTCAATCCGTCAGACAGTTGGATCGGTTCGGCCTTCATCAGAAATCCTCATGTTGTCAACCATCTTCGAAGAGCAGTCGCTAGCGGAAGATCGCGCGCTTGCCACCCGCACGGGTTGGCCCGTCCCAGGACCCGGGTCCTTGCCGACGGCCTGCCTCGCGGCGCGAAACGGCGCGGAAATCCGCTAGCGTCTTGCGCCGCCACATAGGCAACTCATGCAACTGCACTGGCACGTTTCCTGCATATGCGCTGGCTTGCCGGTTGCACTTGAGGCGTCGCCTCGGTTGCATGCAACAGGGCGATGAACCCCTCGAGGCTGAGGTCGACCGTCAGCTCGCCGGGCAGGTCCTGGCGCAGGGCAGCCATGGGCACCCGCACCGACCAAGGCTGTCTGTCCTGCCGGTAGGCCAGCGCTGGGGTCAGACCCGCTTGGGCAGCCTGTCGGACGGCTTGCTGCCACCAGGCGGTGACCTTGGCCTCGGTGACCCGCTGCGAGCGCTTGACCTCGACCCCGTAGCCGCCGACCTCCATGTCGTGACCACCGTCGCGGGTCTGCTGTAAGTTCCTGCTCACCTCGATGCCGAGCGCTTCCCGCAGCGCGCGCGCCAGCTCCCGTTCGCCGTCGGCCCCTTTGCGCCGGGAGTTCACGCGTACCTCCTGGCCTTCTGCATGGCCTTGGCGTAGGCAATCTGCCAGCTCTTGACCAGGCGCAGGGTCTCCGCGCTGGGCTCCTCGACGGGCTCCGACTTCCATGCCCAGGGCGCCTTGAAGCCGTAGGTCTCGCGGAGCTTGATGAAGGCCCAGCCGTCGCTGTAGCCGCGCATCAGGGCCACCGCGCGCAGCTCCAGGTAGAGCTGATGCAGTTGCTCGCGGGTCTTGCCCTTGTGGGGGCCGGAGGGCTCCTCGGTCAGGTCGCCGGGGACAAAGTCGACGGTGTTGCGCCGGGCGATCTCATGGCCGCACTCCGCGCACACCCGTTGCCCTGGGGCCATCAGCGCCGAGCAGGCGGGGCAGGGGAAGTAGTCGGTCGTGTCGCCGGTGCGCTTGGCCTTGTCGGCGGTCTTGTCCAGGAGGTCGAGCGGTGGCGGGTCGAACTCCTCCACCTTGCCATGCCGGACCACGTTGGCGGCGTGGTCGAGCACGATGCAGTCGCCCTTGTCCGGGTGGGTGCGCATGACCCGTCCGATCTGCTGGATGTGCATGATCCTCGATAGGGTCGGTCTCGCGAGGATGGCGCAGGAGGCGACGGGCTCGTCGAAGCCGACGGCCAGCACGACGATGGAGCACAGGACCTTAGTCTGACCCCGTCGGAACCGGGCGAAGATCGCCGAGCGCTCCTCCTCGGTGGTGTGCATGTCGATGTGTTCGGCGGCGATGCCGGCGGCGAGGAAGGCCCCGCAGGTCTCCTTGCTGTGCGCGATGTCGACGGCGAAGACGATGGTCGGCCGGCCCTGGGCCTTCTGCTGCCAGGTGCTGACCAGGTCGCCGATGATGGTGCGCTTGCGCATCAGCGCCGACAGATCCTTGGTGACATAGTCGCCGGTCGAGCTGACGCCGACGCCGTCGAGGCCGCGCTTGAGGTCGACCGTGTGCGGCAGGAAGTAGCGGGGACGGACCAGGTGACCGGCGCCGATCAGGTGCTCGTAGGACGGCCCCTTGACCAGGGTCTCGTAGGTCAGCCCCAAGCCCTCGCGCAGCGGCGTTGCCGTCAGTCCGAGCACCCGCGCATGCGGCAGGTGGTCGAGCAGGGCGGTATGGTGGTCGAAGCGGATATGCGCCTCGTCGACGCAGATCAGGCTGACCCGCTCCAGCACGGCGCGGACCTCGGGGTGCTCCCAGCGCGAGCGCAGCGACTGGATGGACGCCACCACGGCGGGCTCGTAGCCGCGCACAAAGGTGTCCTCGCCCCGGATCAGACCCGTCAGCATGCCGTACTTGGTGCTGTAGCGGGCCTGGGCCTGGGCGGCGAGGGTCTTGCGCTCAACGACGAACAGGGTGCAGCCGCCGGACTCGGCCTCGGCCTGGGCGAGGTGAACCGACACCTCGGTCTTGCCCCCGCCGGTCGGCAGCCACCCGCACACCGAGCGGTAGGTGGTCCAGGCCGCGCGGATGCCGTCGACGAACTCGGCCTGGTAGTCGCGGAGGATCAGCTCAGCCATGGCGCAGGCCCTCCCAGGCGCGGGCGCAGAACTGGTCCGCATCGCCCCAGAGTGCGAGCACGTCGCGCAGGGTGCGCCCCTGGCAATGGGCATGGCTGCAGTGAAAGGTCGGCCACCCGGAGGAGCCGGTCTCCCAGATCACCGTCGCGGTGCTCATGGCCCCGTCGCGGGTCGAGTGCTCGCCGTCCCAGGGGCAGGCCACCGCATGGCGCCCGTCGCCGAGCTCGCGGCGGTAGTGCCCATGCGCCCGGAACCAGCGCACCGCGTCGAGCGTGCTGTAGTCGCCCCCACCGCGGCGCAGCGGGACCACGTTGTCGCCGCGTAGGACGGGCTGTGAGCGCTCCGCGGGTCGATCCCAGTAGTCGACTACCCGCGCGATCTGCGCGACCGTCACGACCTGCCAGGGGCTTGGCAGGAGCACTTGCGAGCGCCGGTGCGGCCGGCTGATGCTGGCCTCGCCCTTGCGGTTGATGGTGCCGTAGGCGCGCCAGATCCGGGCCGGGTTGCGGACGCTGGTGTCGAAGGTCACGCCGTCGAGGTCGCCCAAGACGCGGCGAGCACCCGCGTAGATCACACTGACCGCATGCCCCCAGGCTTCATCGGCCTCGACGCAGACGCGGTAGACGCAATGCGCGCCATTGCCGGACAGGCCGAGCGCCGGCAGGGGCCAGCCGAAGCCCTGCATCAGGGTGACGAACCGGCCGCGGGCGTCGACCGCACGACGCAGCTCCTCGTGGGTGCTCGGGGTATCGACCGGTCGGATGGGGTCGAAGTCGAACGGCAGCCGGGTGATGGTGCCGATGTCGGCATCCTTGAGCGCGCCGGCCTGCATGTCGTTGGTGGCGGTGCGCCCGGCAGGACGGTTCAGCGAGGTGTAGAGCGCTCCGACGCCAGCCCGATGGCGCAGGGTGTCGAGCAGGGAATCCAGGTCGTTGAACAGGCCGCTAAGCCAGCGCTTGCCGGTGTTGTGCCGGATCTCGACCAGGCGGGCGTCGCGGAGCAGGGTGGCATACCAGTCGCGAGCCGGGTTCATGGCTTGCCCCCGCGAAGCATTTGCTTCGTTTTTTCGCCGCCGCCGGGGGCAATACTGGCCCTAGTGGTATCCCTTACGACTTGGTAGTTTCTATCTGTACCTGTATCTGCTTGAGAAGGTGCTTCGTTTTTCGCAAGCATTTGCTTCGAGCATGTGCTTGGCGGAACCGAAGCATTTGCTCGCCGTCGCTGACCGCTGACCAGGCCACCGATGCGCCCGGCCTGCCGGCGCTTCTCCACGGTCTCCTGCGCCCGGTCGAGGGCCTCGCGGTAGATCACGGGCTCCCACCCGTGCGGGGTCTCGGCGAAGAAGGCGAGCACCGCCTCGCTATGCCGTCGCCACTCCGTTGCCGACACCCGGGCGATGCGGGCGAGCTTCACGTCGCTCGCCGGCAGCGGTGCCGCCGTGAGCCAGTAGTGCTTGACCAGCCGCAGGAAAACCAGGTGCTCGACCTCGCTCAGGGCGTTGTCTTTCACCTCGAAGTCCGACAGGTCCAGCGGCAGGAACTGGTTGAGCCTTGGGGTATACTTCTCGCCGGTGATGTCTGAACTGGCCTCGTTGCCCATCCCTGGGCGCGGGGCCTTTTCTTTGGCCCCGTTGGTCATTCCTTGGTCCCTCCCTGCGCCAGCCGCGCCTTGAGGCCGCTCACGCCGCGGGTCGTGACTGCGGTCACGTTGCCGTCGGCGTCGACCTCGATGTCGCGGGCCTCCTCCACCGTCTGCATGCCGAGCAGGAGGTCCGGGGCGTAGAGGCGCCCGAAGAAGGTCGCCGCCCGGTAGCGGAGCATCAGCGCGGGCATCGTCTTCCACTTCGAGCCCGGCTTGCCCGACCAGCCCTCGGCCTGGGCCATCTGCATGCTGACCGTCGGGCCTTCGAGCCGCTCGCCGCTCGCGCGGTCCTCGGCCCAGGCGTAGCAGGTCGCGTTGTCGCCGGTGCCCTCCAGGACGAACCGGAGGGGGGTGAACCTCCCGCAGGCGTTGAGCGCGGCGATGATGAACTGCGCCGACCAGGTCGGTTTGCCCTGCACAACGTAGAGGTTCTGCATGACGGCCAAGGGACTGGCGCCGGTGCGCTGGGCCAGCTCCAGGGCGATCAGGGTGTTTGCAAGCCCCTTCTCGCCCCGGAACTGCTGCGGGACCAGGTCGGAGGCGCAGAGCGCCCGGGCCATGCGCTGCGCCAGCTCGAAGGTGTGCGAGTCGGCGAAGGCGGGAACGGAGGGGGTCTCGTTGGCAATGGTGATATCGGTATTCATTGGGGCCTCACTTGAGCCGGAGCACTCGATAGGTGCTCTCAGAGGTGAATCGGGCGAAGGTGTCAGGCTCCTCGGTCTTGAGCCTGGTCTGGTCGAGGCGGGTCGCGGTCTGGGTCTTCCAGGTCGCCAGCGTGTGCCCGTCGGCGTCGACCAGGGTCGCGGCCTCGCCGAGGTGCTCCTTGATCAGGAACTCGGCTTCCTTCGCCCGGGAGTCCAGGTCCTTGGCCTGCTGCTTGATGGCCTTGAGGTCAGCGACGGCCTGGGACACCGCGGGGGTGGTCTCGACGGTGCCGCCCGAGTCCTCCCGATAGAGCAGGGCGAGGTCCTCGACCGTCGTTGGCGGGGGTGGCATGCGCTTCTCGACGCACTCGCGCCAGAACCACGTTTCCCGCTCGACCAGCATGTCGGCGAGGTGCTGGTCGAAGGCGACGGGGTAGATGCGCAGCTCCTGACCGCCGATCAGGGCGGCGATGTCGGCGGCCCGGTAGCCGAGCGCGAGCATGTAGTGATGGACCTGCACCAGCCAGGCGTCGGGCACCTCGTCGGTGCCGTCCTTGCCCAGCGAGCGGCCGGGCCAGAAGCCGGTGGTCTTCACCTCCAGGAGCTTCTTCTCCCCGACGAGCTCCCGGTCGATGTTGCCGAGCAGCCAGGGCAGATCAGGGTGATGAACGGTTCGGTTGCGCCGGCGGACCTTGGTCCCGGTGCGACGGGCGTATTCCCGTGCGACGGTGTCCTCCAGGAGGTTGCCCCAGAGCACCGCGTCGCGGTTGCGCAGGTCCGGCGGCTCCTGGTCGCCGACCTTCTCCATGTAGACATCCAGGGGCGTGCGATACGGGCTCAGGCCGAGCACCGCGGCGGCGTCACTGCCACCGATGCCATTACGGCGGGCTTCGAGTTGGGCAGCGGTGAGCATTACGCAGCCCTCCCTGTCGGCGATGCGGCTTCCTGCTTGCGCCGCAGCCACTCCTGTTCATCGGACTCGGTAATGCGGAGCTGACCGCCGACCTTGATGGTGCGGGGCATGTCTGCCCGGCGGCGGTAATAGGTGGTTTCGTGGATGCCCCAGCGGGCACAGAACTCCTTTACGGAGCAGGATCGAGCGAATGACATGGTCGGACTAGCCTCTGCTGTTGAACGCAGGGCTAGTCGACCAGAGGGGGGAAAGCTGATGTCCGAATTCGGATCAGAAACGTCCGAATTCGGATCGGCGGGCTATTCGCGGCGGGCGCGGGCTTCTTCGATGTACTTCTTGATGGTGTCCTTGCTGATGCTCACTCCGAGGAGCTGCGCGTCCTGCAGGACCTTCTCGGCGATGGAGTAGGGACCGAGGTCCTTGCCGTACTTCTGCGCCATGACATAGACCAGGTCGAGCAGTGACCCGCGCTCCTTTGGGTGCAGATCCTTCTCGGGCTTCTCGTCAAATCCGAAGACGCCGGGCTTGCCCCGGGTTGCGGCATAGGCGGCGAGGTCGGTCCCAAGAAAGAACTCGCGAGTCCGGTCTTCGTCGACTTCAATGGTCGACGGCCTGTTTTCAATCCACGATCCGTGACTCAGGTAGCCGCGCGGTAGGTACTCGTCGCGATAGGACTTGGTGACCTTTACCGTGTACTTCTCGGTCTGCACCGGGACGTTGTCGCGGAGCTCCTGCTCGGCAAGCCGGAGTTCGCGGGCGAACTTCTTTTCCTCCTTCCAGTCGAGGCCCCACGGCATGCTGTAGGCTGCAGCCGCCCAGATCCGGGCAGCATCCTTGATCGAGTAACGGTCATGGCCCTTAAAGCCATCTGGTACGGCGCTCACTTTGCACCTCCCGCGCGCAGCTTGATCACCTTGCCGGTGGTCTGCTTGGCCTGCCGCAGGATGAAGTCCTCCACCCGCTGCATGAGGGGTCGGAGGTCCTCGGTGTCGATCTGCGCGTAGTGGGTGCCGGTGACGTCGCCGGTGGTCGAGTGGTTCAAGGCGGCCTTGATGGCATAGGCGCCGAGCCCTGCCCGGTCCGCGAAGGATGCCCAGCTCCGGCGCAGCCCATGCGGGCCGACGTTGATGCCGGTCGTCTTCTCGATCCGCAGCAGTTGCCAGCGCACCTCGGCCGAGCCGAAGACGCACTCGTCGCCCTCCTCCCGGGTTGCCTTGCGCGCTTCGAGGATCTCGCGCACCCGCGCGGTGATGGGCAGGGTGTGGTCGGTGTGGTTCTTGGTCTCGCGCACCGTCAGGGTGCCGCGGCGGAGGTCGACATCGGCCCAGCGCAGGCCGGCCGCCTCGCGCCGTCTGAGCGCCGTCAGCAGGACCAGCTCCAGGTATAGGGCCATGCGGGTGCCGTCGCCCCTGGGCTGTTCCTGGGCGATCCTGCGCACCGCGGCGAGCCAGGGCTTGAGGTCCTCCACCCGCAGCTTGTCGGTGCGCGCCGCGCTCTTGCTCCACTTGGGCGCCACCCGGTTGACCTTGTCGACGGGGCAGCGACCGAAGGGCAGCTCGTTGCCGTCGGTGCCGTAGAAGTCGGTCGCGAACTTGTGCACCGCCCGGAGCACCTGCATGGCGCGGGCGGCAGTGTGCTTGCTCTCGCGCGCCAGCTCGGCGTGAAGAGTGACGGCCTCGGCGCCGGTGATCTCCCGCAGGGGGCGGTCGTGCCACGCCTTGAGGTCACGCTCGATAGCCAGCGTGTAGCCGGCCAGGGTGCGCGGGCGCAGCGGCTTGACCTTGCAGAACTCGCTGAAGGCGTCGCTGAGGGTGATGCCGGCCAGCTCGTCGGCCTTCTTCTCCGCGCGCTCCTCGGCCTGTCGCTGTCGCTCAGCCTCGTTCGGGTTCACCCCTTGGCGAAGCATGGCGAGGATGCCGTCGACGGCTGAGCGGGCCGAAGGCTGCCCCTTGAGGCCGGTCAAAGGTAGCTCGCCGAGTCGGCAGACGTTGACCCGCACGGGTGCGGTGCCGCCTTTGGGCTTCTTGTAGATCTGCAGGACCTTGAGCCCGTCGGGGTACTTCTTCCCGGGCGGGTAGACCCAGCACAGCAGGCCGGGTTGCTCGGTGTCCTTGACGCGGTAGGCGGCCTCGGTGAAGGGCAGCGCTTCCAGCCGGGCCTGGGTGAACTTGAACGGGGCTTGGGGTATCGTGAGGTCAGTCACGGCACGCTCCTGATCAGCGGGTTGTGACGAGAGGCCGGGTTGGCGTTGGCGCGCCGCTCGGCCTCGCTGTTTTGGGCTCCCTTCCTAGCTACTTCCTGGCTACCGAATTGTGCGACATCTTGGGATCTTCTGCAATCTGGCGACAGTCATTGCAGGAGCAGAAATGCAATGCAGGAGAACGACTTAGAGTGCTTTTCCTAGCTAGGGCAAGGGGTTGCGCAGAGGGAGCTTAGAACACTCATAATGCTGATGTCGGTGGTTCAACTCCACCCGTAGCCACCAGAAAACCCAAGAGAAACAGCCGCCTAGAGCGGCTTTATGTTTGGGGTTTTGAGACATCCCAATCCCTGGGATTCTTGACGACGCGAAGGGAATAGTGCGATTTCCGCTTCGCTTCATGCTCAGGTGCTTGGGCACTCGGGCATGGCGGCACGTCCCTGTGCCGCACGGGCACCTTGAATGTTCCGAGGTGTCCTTGTCGTCGCAGCATCGGTGTCGCAGGGTGCGGGCTCGGGGCGACCTGGGGGTACCCAGCTCGGCACGCACCCGACCCGCGCGGCCCGGCCGCCTCACGCGGCGACTCCCCCCGCGCCTGCGCTGCCGGCCGGGTGTCGATACCGGTAGGCACCAGTCCTGCGGTGGCCTCGGTCATCCGGCCCGTCGCCAGGGTCACAACCTCTCGCCGAGCTCGTCGCGCCTGGCCGCCCAGCGGGGCAGAGCCAGAGCGGGGTCCTTGCGCTACGGGTTGATCGGGTGCGTTAGCCGGTGACAGCACCGGCCCCGTGCAGGCGCTCGGCTTGACCGAGCAGCAGGGCGAGCCACAGCCGCCGATCGGTGCGCAATCGCTGCCAGCCCCCGTCCTGGCGGTAGCGCTCGGCCAGGCGCTCGACCACGGCCGCGATGCGCTCCTGCTGGCGGTGCGGCCGCCGCCCGAGCGGTGGCTTGGGTCCCCCGGCGGTTTACACCACAATAACGGGCACCCCCCAAGCGACGGAGCGGTCCCATGACTGACAC